>SEEV01000815.1 GCA_004211695.1 Rhodococcus sp. (in: high G+C Gram-positive bacteria) | reverse complement strand
ACGCTGCACGGCCCGCTGACCGGCGTGATCAACAACGCCGCCGCGAACTTCATCGCCCCCACCGAATCGCTCAGCCCGCGCGCCTTCGAGGCCGTCACCTCCACGGTGATGAACGGGTCCTTCAACACCACCCACGCCGCGGGCCGCCGCTGGATCGAAGGCGGCACCAAGGGTGTCGTCCTGTCGACGCTCACCACCTGGGTCTGGAGCGGATCCGCGTTCGTCGTCCCGTCCGCAATGGCGAAGGCTGCCGTGCACTCGATGACGATGTCGCTCGCCGTCGAATGGGCTCGATACGGAATCCGCCTCAACGCGCTGGCCCCCGGACCGATCCCGACGGACTACGCGTGGGAGATGCTCAATCCCACCGAAAAGAGTGCAGTGGGCGCCACCCAGGCCGACCAGGTGCCGATGGGACGGATGGGCACGATGGAGGAACTCGCCAACCTCACCATCTTCCTGCTGTCGGATGCCTGCGACTACCTCACCGGCCAGACCATCGCCATGGACGGTGGCCAGATGCTCGCCGGCCCCGGCACTTTCGCCGGTCTGACCTCGATGAGCAGCGAGGACTGGGCCACCGCCCGGGAGAAGAGCAAGGCCGCCAGCGAAGCCGCGAAGGCACAGCGCGGAGTCTGACCCACATACGAGGCCTGCCTGCCGGTGACCACAGTCCCGGCCGGCAGGCCTTCGCCATGTGCCGCGTGCCTCTCGATCCGAGTCGCACTTGCTGCCCAGTAGACACCTGAGCATCGAGAACTGTCCGGCCGGACACTGGTCCGTCACGACGGAACTGCACCTGGACTTCGCCCACAACCCACCGCTCGATGGATCGACCCTGCAGGCCGACAGCCAGGTTGTCGGCTTCGATCCGGACGGCGGTCTGTCAACCGGTCGCATTGTCGACGAAAGCGGGCAGGTCGTAGCTCTCGGGAGCGGCCGCCTGCGATTCGTCGCCGCGGCGACGTCGTCGGGAGCAGTGCCCCGATGGCGTCCACGCCCAAGCGCGCGCGTCCTCGATCATCGAATCGCCGGCCACTCCGCGGTGGCCCCGCACGCCGATTTCCAGACGACATCGATCGCCATGGCTTTCGTGCGGCCGTGCGCTGGCACGGAGCCGGTCACCTTCGCGCCCCGAGTGATCTACCGCGGCTACACCTTCGCCGTCATCCAGGTCGTCGGACGCAATCGCTCCGGAAAGACCTGCACCACAGCGACGGTCACATGTCATCGCACGTAGCCGTTTTGGTTTCGAGCCGTCCGTGAGGGCGTTTCAACGGCACATGAGGCAACGACACCGAGCGTCCGAAAGGCCCGTTCCACTTCGATTGTGGTGCTGAATTTCTCACAGCCGAGAACATCCCGAATCTTCGCCAGTTCCTGTTCGGTCGGCATGATCACGGCGTCGCGGTCAGGATCGATCTCCACATCCAATGTCAGGCCCATGCCGACATAAGGCGTCATCGCGGCGGCGGAATCCATGGCCTGCTCGCCATCGGCGACATACAGCACTCGAATGCCGGGCGCTAGTACTACAGGGCTATCGGTCGGCGTGTCTGACTTGATCTTGGGGCAGCGTGTGGGATCTTGCAGTGGTGGCTGCGCGTGTTGAGAATGGTCCGGTACTCGATCCTGATGCGGTGTC
>SEEV01000814.1 GCA_004211695.1 Rhodococcus sp. (in: high G+C Gram-positive bacteria) | reverse complement strand
GATCAGCTGATCCAGAGCGGTGGCCGCGTCAACGTGCAGTCGCTGCGCAGTGCCGTCCCCGTCCTCGATCAGACATCCGTTGCCGCCCAATCACTGTCGGATCAGGCACAGACCATCGATGAGGCCACCTACCTCGACGTGGTGAACGAGGCGCGCACGGCGTTGCAGGATCAGACGGCCGAGCTGTCGAATCTGCTGAGCAACACTGCGATCGCCGCGAAGGTGGTGCCGGCGATGCTCGGTGGGGACGGGCCGCGGAACTACTTCCTCGGATTCCAGACGAACGCCGAGGCGCGTGGAACCGGCGGCCTGTTGGGTGGATTCGGCATCGTTCGCGCCAACGACGGCGGCGCCAAGGTTGACACGCTCGCCTCGAACTCGGAGTTGTCACTGGCCAAGCAACCGCTCGATCTCGGTCCCGAGTTCGAGGCTCGCTACGGCGCCAGCCGGCCCACCACCGACTTCCGGAACAGCAACCTCAGCTCGCACTTCCCGTATGCCGCACAGATCTGGAAGTCGCTGTGGGCGCAGGAGTCCGGCGAACAGGTGGACGGAGTCGTCGCGACCGATCCTGTCGCACTCAGCTATGTTCTCGGTGCCATCGGCCCGGTCACGATGCCGGACGGCGAGGTGATCACCAAGGACAACGTTGTGGAGCTCACCGAATCGACCGCGTACGTGCGATTCGCCGATGACAACAAGGCCCGCAAGCAGTACTTGCAGACTGTCGCAGCACGAGTGGTCGAGAAGATGACCGGCAAGATCTCGTCCCCGCAGGCCCTGCTCGACGCGCTGGGCAAGGCCGCCGGCGAGGGTCGCATCGCGGTGTGGAGCGCAGACCCCGTCCTCCAACAGGTGCTTTCGACTACCAAGGTCGGCAATATCGTTCCGGACGATGCGGCGCCATATGCGGGGGTCGTGGTGAACAACCAGGGCGGAAACAAGCTCGACTACTACCTGTCGCGTGAGATCGAGTACGCGGCCGACACTTGTGTCGACGACACCCGATCGTCGACCGTCACCGTGCGCCTGACCAACAACACACCTGCCGACGAGTTCCCCGACTACGTTGCGGGGTTGTTCGAGAACGTCGGCAATGTCGCGAAGGGCACGAACGCCGTCGACCTGTCGTTGCTCGCCACCCGAGGGGCGACACTCGGGAAGGTGACCGTCAACGGCGCTCAGCAGTTCGTCTTCACCGGCACCGAACTCGGTCACCCCGTCTTCAACGTCCGAGCGATGATTCCGCGCGGCAAGACGACCGAGGTGAAGTTCGAGCTCACCGAGCCCACCGCCCCTGGCGAGGCCCGGGTTCCGGTGCAGCCGTTGGTCGATTCGCCGAACGTCACGGTCGACGTGCCGAATTGCGGTAGCTGATCGTTTCGGATACCGCCGCTACTGCGGGTCCGCGTCGGGCGGCGGTATCCGAACGATGTTCTCCGTCTCGACGGACTGCACACCGGGCACGGATTCGAGCACGGCGCATTCCTCTTCTCCGACTGCGCCGGAGATGATTCCGATGGTGTCGTGCACCTGATCGACACGCATTCCGCGGAGTCGCAGCGCCGCGCCGACCGCTTCGATGTTGTCGAGGTGGTCGGCGTCGACGGTGACGGTGATCCCGATCATGCCGGTGCCTGAATCAATCCC
>SEEV01000813.1 GCA_004211695.1 Rhodococcus sp. (in: high G+C Gram-positive bacteria) | reverse complement strand
TCTACCTGGGCGGACTCAAGGAATACCGCTCGACCCTCGCCGCCGAATCGTCGGCCGGATACCCGAGTTACACCACCAATGACGACGTCCTCGAGCCGGCGATCTGACACACCCTGCGAGGCCGGATTCGATCTGCAACGAAGGACGAGGAATGACGAAGTACGCAACAGTCGACCCCACCACCGGCACCGTGGTACGTGAGTTCGCCACGATGTCGGACGCCGACGCCGATCAGGCGCTCGTACGAGCCGCCGACGCCTACCGGCTGTGGCGTGAGGTCGATCTGGCCGACCGGGCGGCGGTGCTCGCGAAGGTGGCCGAGCTACACCGACAGCACGCCACCGAGCTGGCCAAGCTGATGACCCTCGAAATGGGCAAGCCGATCGCACAGGCGGAGGCGGAGGTGGAGCTGTCGGCCTCGATCTACGACTACTACGCCACCACCGGACCGGCACTGCTCGCCGACGAGGAACTCGACATCGCCGGCACCGGGCGGGCACTGGTGCGTACCGCGCCGATCGGGCCACTGCTGGGTGTCTTGCCGTGGAACTTCCCCTACTATCAGGTCGCCCGATTCGTCGCACCGAACCTGCTGCTGGGCAACACGATTCTGATCAAGCATGCCGGATCCTGCCCGCAGCAGGCCCTGCGGATCGCCGAGATCATCGACGCGGCCGGAGCACCGGCCGCGATCTACCAGAACGTGTTCGCCACAACCGATCAGGTCGCGACGATGATCGCCGACCCTCACCTGCAGGGTGTGTCGCTGACCGGATCCGAACGAGCCGGCAGCGCAGTAGGCGCGCATGCCGGACGCCACCTCAAGAAGTGCGTGCTCGAGCTGGGCGGCTCCGACCCGTTGATCGTCCTGCCCGGCGCAGACGTGGACAAGGCCGTCACCGCCGCGGTCGCCGGCCGGTTCTGGAACGCGGGCCAGGCATGCACGTCGTCGAAGCGAATGATCATCGAGGCCTCGGTGTGGGACGAGTTCGTCCCGGCGTTCGTCGAACAGGCCGCGCAATGGCGGGCCGGAGACCCGATGAGCGAGGACACCCGTCTCGGCCCGATGGCGTCCGTCGCCGCCCGTGCCGATCTGACCGCCCTGGTCGACGACGCAATCGCCAAGGGCGCCGTCGTCCACCTCGGCGGTGAGGTCCCGGACGGCCCCGGCGCCTACTACCCGGCCACGGTGCTCTCCGGTGTCACCCCGGCGATGCGCGCGTACCACGAGGAGTTGTTCGGCCCAGTCGCCGTGCTGCACAAAGTCGAGTCGGTGGACGCGGCCATCGAGTTGGCCAACGACTCACCGTACGGGCTCGGCAGCGCGGTGTTCACCCGCGACGAGAACGAAGCCGACTACGTCGCCAACCGGCTCGACGTCGGCATGGTCGGGGTCAACACCACCATCCGAAGCGCCCCGGATCTGCCGTTCGGTGGCGTCAAGAACTCCGGAATCGGACGCGAACTCGGCCGCTTCGGCCTCGACGAGTTCGCCAACAAGAAACTCGTCCGCTTCGTCTGAGCGGCCGACCAAACCACTGCGACACCAGGAGTAGTCATGCGCGCTGCCGTCTACTACGGCAACAAGAAGCTCGAGATCGAAGACGTTCCCGAGCCGACACCCGGAGACGGGCAGGTCAAGGTGCGGGTCA
>SEEV01000812.1 GCA_004211695.1 Rhodococcus sp. (in: high G+C Gram-positive bacteria) | reverse complement strand
AGTGGACCCTCGGGCTCAAGGCGGTCGCCATTTTCCACCGCAGCGGCCATCCTTCGACTCGCCACCCTTGTCGCGATCGACGACGCCGCCGGACGTCGGTGACCATCGAGGGTGCTGTCGTCATCGTGAACCTCTCGGATTGGTGGGCCTGTCGTCCACTGATGCGCAGACAGCCAGGTGCCGAGTGGGTTGCCTCTGGCTCACGTGTGTGCCCACAGTCAATCCCGAACGGACGCGAACGTTTCTCGGCGGAGGCGGACCAGGCGGACCGATTCGTCGTCGAACGCGTGCGCGGTCGTGGCCAGCACGTTCAGCGCGCCGGTGACCGGAGCCGCCGCAGCCGTCTTCTTCGCAGCTATCTTTCCCGGTGCGTTCGAGTCGGCCGGCGAAGTCCTGCATGTACTGGATATGGTGGGTGAGGCCGCGGTGTTCGTGGCAGGCGGACGGCCGCCGGCTCTACGCCGAGGTCAAGGGCGCGTCCACCGTGCCGGGGTTGGATGTCGATACCGCGATCGGGCAGCTGGTGCGGCGGATGCACTACCGTGGAGCGCCGGAATCGCTCCGAGCGAACCGGATCAGTCGGTGTCGTTTGCGTTGGTGGTTCGGGACGAGCCGCGATCGGTGGAGGCTGCGGTGCGGGCACCTCAGCGGATTCTGGATCTGTTGGGGATGGCGCTGTATGCGGTTGCTGAGGACGGTGGGGTGCGGCAGCTCTTTGGCCGCGTGTGAAGACGTTCCCCCGAGCGTGAGCGGGGACGGTCGGCGGGGTGGGGATACCATCGCCAGGTCCCGCGTGAGTGGGGTAGTGCGGTGATGGGGCGGTAGCTCAGTCGGTTAGAGCCGTGGACTCATAATCCATTGGTCGCGGGTTCGAGCCCCGCCCGCCCCACCGGAGTGCCCACCTCGACCCGGTGGCCGTCACCGACGGTGCCGATGGTGCCGATGGTGACGATGGCACCGGGCAACCGAGTTCGCGCCAGCCCGGGGTCCGGACCTGTTGTGCGGCAAGCTGTGCACAGAACCACGAGGGGCGGCGGTGACCGCGGACACCACGGAGGTGACCGAGCTGAGCCGGATGGTGGCCTTCGCATTGTGGTGGTGCGCCCACGGCGGCGGCCCGGCCAAGGTGATCAGGGCGGATTTCGGGATGGACACCGCGGCGTTCTTCCGGACACTGGTCGCGTATCTCGACGTCGCTGCGCCGGCCCCGCTGCGGCCGGTGCTGGTCGAGCGAATGACCACGGTCGCCCGTCGACGACTCTGGCTGGGCACCTGATCAGCCACGGGCGGCACGTGTTTTAAGTTGGTGGTTCACCGTTTTCACTACGCGCGGCTCGTCGAGATTCGGCGCACTCAAAGATTGCGCCGGAACGTCTCGCCCAGGGTCGCTCCGGCGGTCCTGGATTCGTCCGGATACGGTAGTCGCGGATGGGTTACTTCCTGTCAGTGGCGAACAGGCGGTGAGGCGTGAGCGCTCCGCAAGCCGGGCACGAGATCCGGCGGGCCTTCGCCGTCAACACCCAGGGGTGACGATGATGCCGTCCTCATTGCCGTGGGGGTAGAGAAGTTCGGCGAGGCGTCGACCGGTGACGGTGAAGCTGGGCGCTGTCTCTCGTTGGAAGAATTCCCTCTTGCGGGTGCGCAGGAGGTCTT
>SEEV01000811.1 GCA_004211695.1 Rhodococcus sp. (in: high G+C Gram-positive bacteria) | reverse complement strand
CCTGACTTGCACAGATTTAGTGTGCCAACGCTGACTACGAGTGCGGGATGTCCAGTGCGGTGAGGATGCGGGCTGCGTCGGCGGTGAGTGGGTCGGCGGCGGTGTGGGGTTGGCCGGCGATGGTCAGGCGGATTTCTTGCAGGGGCCGGAGGGTTTTTACGATGCGTCCGATCGAGATCCCGGTCTCGGCTTGCAGGTAGCGGGCTACGGCGAGGGCGGTGAACACGACGGTGAGGTGGGCTTCGATCGCGTCTCGGGTGTGGTGGAACATCGGCCGCGCCCGTAGATCAGTTTTCGACATGCGGAACGACTGCTCGACGTGCCAGAGGTCGTGATATTTTCCGATGACCTCGCCCGGTGTCATCAGGGTGGCGGAGAGGTTGGTGACGTAGCCCTTCAACCCGACCAGCGACCGGGCCCGGTCGAGAGATGCGCTGTCGAGGGTGCGGCCGCCCGCGGTGGTCTTGACGAACCTCGTCGATTTCGGTGCCTTCGCCCCGTCGACGACCTCGCGGGCCCGGGCTTCTTGGGCGTTCAGGGTTTGGTTGTCGCGGACGGCGCGGCGCTTCGAGTACTGCCACACCGCCCGCCACGACTTCGGATGTCCGGCTGCGTCCCAGACGGGTTCGGTGCGGTGACGGACATTGTTGACGGTGCTCTTCGCATGCCTCGGGGTGACGGTGTCGATGATCTGACCGTCGGTGAAAACGTCACCGTTCCAATGGAAATGATTCGCCAGATCAGCGGGCGCCTTGGTGACACGAGAGCCGACGATGAACTTCAGGCCGGCGGCGTCGAGGTCCTTGAGGTTGCCGGCCGACAGCATGCCGGCGGCCGCGGCGACGACCATCTCGACACCGGCGATGTCGTGCCGGGTCTGGAACTGCCGGATCATGGGCACGATCGTGTGGGTTTCGGCCTTGTTGCCCTCGAAACAGCCGATCTCGAGGGGGAATCCGCTCCCGGTCGACGAGCAGTCCGACCACGATCTGTGGATCGACGCGACGTTCCTTCGAGTAGCCGACCTTGCGGAGGTCGTCTTCCTTCTCCGCCTCGAAATACAGGGTCGTCACGTCGTAGAGAATCAGGGACAGGCCTCCGGTCGTCGCGGCATGCTCGAAGCATTTCGTGGCGACACGATCCTGGTAACCGCTCGTAGCGCAACGCTTGAGTGCGTTGGCGTAGGTGTTGCGGTGGGCTGGGGTCAGGCCGATCTCGCCGACGACTCGGGCGGTGTCGCTCATCGAGGTCGGCTCCACGAGTCGACCGAGGACCAACTGGAAGAACGCGTCGTCGCCAATCGCATCGAACCCCAACCTGCACCATCCGGTCTCGATCACCTCGATCAGCCAGCGGGATCGTTTCGCCGCGATCACCGACCCGCGCTCACCACCACCGAGGCCGAGGTCGAGTTCCTGCTGGCCGGCCTGCAACCTCTCCCGAGCCGTCCGCAGCAGGGCCGTCAACTCGCCGTCCGTGTGTGCGGAGCCGAGGTGCTCGACGACTTTGTCGCGGCGGCCCTGCTTGACCGCGATCTGCACCGCCGTCGCCCCGGATGCAGTCCGAACTTTGCGAATGTACGCCGCCACCTGCCAGATCCTACCGACCCGTTAGTGTGCCAAATCCCGAACCAGCAAGCTCTCTACCAGCGCA
>SEEV01000317.1 GCA_004211695.1 Rhodococcus sp. (in: high G+C Gram-positive bacteria) | reverse complement strand
GTGAGCATGAAGACCGGGTCGTCACCGGCGACGGCGAACGAGTGGAACCGGGCCCGCGGGGTCAGACCCAGCTTCGACGCCATCTCCTCGCTCATGATCAGCGCCGCGGAGGCGCCGTCCGTCAGCGGCGACGAGTTGCCGGGAGTGATGTGCCACTGCGCCTCCGGGAACCGGGCCGCGTACTTCTCGGAGTAGAACGACGACTTCAGCCCGGACAGCCCCTCGGCCGTGGTCGAGGCGCGCACGGTCTCGTCGACGAGGTGCGTCACCGTCTCCCCGGCCGCGTTCGTGACGGTGATCGGGACGATCTCCTTGTCGAACAGCCCCTTTACGGCGGCGTCGGCGGCCCGCTGGTGCGACTGGGCGGAGAACGCGTCGAGGGCGTCGCGGTCGAACTTCCACTTCGCGGCGATCAGTTCCGCGGAGATGCCCTGGTTGACCAGGCCCTCGGGGTAGCGGGTGGCGATGCCCGGGCCGGACGCGTCCTGCCCGAGCGTCGTCGTACCCATCGGGACGCGGGACATCGACTCCACACCGCAGGCGATCACCATGTCGTAGGCGCCGGCGATGACGCCCTGGGCGGCGAAGTGCGCGGCCTGCTGGCTCGACCCGCACTGGCGGTCGATGGTGGTGGCCGGAACCGAATCCGGGAAGCCGGCCGACAGCAGCGCGGTGCGGGAGATGTTGAGGGCCTGCTCGCCGGCCTGACCGACACACCCGCCGATGACGTCGTCGACCTGCGCGGGGTCGATGCCGTTGCGTTCGACGATGCTGCGCAGCACCTGAGCGAGCAGTTCGACGGGATGGGTGCCGGACAGCGCGCCGCCCGGCTTGCCCTTACCGGAAGCGAGGCGGACGACGTCCACGATGACAGCGTTGGTCATGATGTTCCCTTTCGAGGAGGAGAAAGTGGTTGCGAGCCCGCCCGTGAGTACTTATTAACCGCCCGCGGTTAACAAGTACTCACAGGCTCAGCGGCCCTGCCAGACCGGCTGGCGCTTCTCGGCGAATGCCGTGGGCCCTTCCTTGGCGTCGGCGCTGGAGAAGACGGTCTTGAATGCGGCGGTGTTCGCCTCCCACGCCCGGTCGCCCCAGTCGGGTTCGGTTGCGGTGCGGTGGATCATGGCCTTCGATTCGCGCACGGACAGCGGAGCGTTGGCCGCGATCTGCTCCGCGAGTTCCAGCGCGAGCTCGAGAGCGGTGCCTGCCGGCGCGACGCGGTTGACGAGCCCCAGTTCCTTGCCCTGCGCCGCGCTGATCGGTTCGCCGGTGAGCGCGATCTCCAACGCGACCTTCTTCGGGATCTGCTGCTGCAGGCGGATCACACCGCCCGCGGCGGCGAACAGACCGCGCTTGACCTCGGGAAGCCCGAGCTTCGCCTCTTCGTCCACGACCGCGAGGTCACTGGCGAGCACCAGTTCGGTGCCGCCGCCCAGGGCGAATCCGTTGACGGCGGCGATGGTCGGCTTGCTGATCCAGTGCTGTGCGTATCCGGCGAATCCCCACTCGGGATGCCCTTTCGCGGCGGTGTTCTCGCCCGCCGCCAGGGCCTTGAGGTCGGCGCCCGCGCAGAACGCGCGACCCGACCCGGTCACGACGACGACCCGCACCTCGGGATCGTTCTCGGCCTGCTCCAGCAGAGTGCCGACTGCGGTCGACAACGCGCCGTTCACCGCATTGAGCGCCTTGGGGCGGTTCAGCGTGATGATGCCGATGCCTCCGCGCCGCTCCCACAGTGCAGCAGCCTCCGTCGTCTCGGTCTGTTCTGGCACGTCTCACCCTCCGCCTCGGCTTGATTACTGATCGCTCGTTAAAGTTAGTACCACGGCGTCGCAGGCACGGTCAATGGCTGAGATTATCTAGCGCCCGCTCAGTTACGTCTGGTAAGGATGTTCAGGGACCTACGGAGGAGATCACCACGTGTATGCCCAGCAATTGACCACGGCTTCCGGCCCCGCCGGAGTGCAACTCGCCGAGATCGACGAACCCGACGGCACCGGCCTCGTCGTCGTCGACCTGCATGCCGCCGGAGTGTCGTTCCCCGACCTTCTACAGACCACCGGCAGCTATCAGATCGTCCGCGAACTGCCGTTCGTGCTCGGCGTCGAGGGTGCCGGAGTGGTGCGCAGCGCACCCGCCGACAGCGGCATCCGGCCCGGGCAGCGGGTGGCCGTCCTCGCCTCCGGGGGCGCTTGGCAGCAGACCGTAGCGGTGGACGCCGACTCGGTGTTCCCGCTCCCCGACTCCGTGTCGCTGGAGGCCGGCGCCGGTTTCCTCATGAACTACCTCACCGTGCACTTCGCCCTCGACGAACGCGCCCGGTACCGCGCCGGTGAGACCGTGCTGGTGCACGGCGCCGCCGGCGGTGTCGGGGTCGCCGCGCTGCAGGTGGCGGCCGCGCTGGGACTGGAGACGATCGCCGTCGTCAGCACCGAGGACAAGGCCGAGATCGCGAAGGCGCACCGCGCCGATCACGTCGTCCTCCTGGACGGGTGGAAGGACCAGGTGCGCGATCTCACCGGTGGCCGCGGAGTCGACATCATCCTCGACCCGGTGGGCGGCGATCGCTTCACGGACAGCTTGCGTAGCCTCGCCCCCAACGGCCGGCTCGTGGTTCTCGGCTTCACCGGCGGCGAGATCCCCACCGTCAAGGTCAATCGTCTTCTCCTGCGTAACATCTCGGTTCTCGGTGCCGGCTGGGGCGAATACGTTCGCACCAACCCCGGCTACACGGCCCGGCAGTGGGCAACCCTGGGACCACTCCTCGAATCCGGTGCACTCCGGATCGCCGAACCCACCACCTACTCGTTCGAACACGCCGGCGACGCGCTGCGGACACTCGAAACCCGTTCCGCCACCGGCAAGATCGCTCTCTCCGTCCGCCCTTCCTGACAAAGGATCATCATGACTTCCGACATTCCCGGCGTGGACACGACCGTCGACGACGGCGTCCTGCGCGTCACGCTCAACCGTCCCACGCGCATGAACGCGGTCACCACCGAATCCCTCGACGCCGTGGCCGACAGTTTCGACAAGTACGCGGGCGACGCCGCGGTCCGGGTCGCCGTTCTCACCGGCACGGGTCGCGCCTTCTGCACGGGTGCGGACCTGGGCGGCAAGGAGATTTCGGGCCCGCCGTCCTCCGCGACGATCGACGCCGCGAACCGCGCCGCCGCCGCGATCCGCGCGTTCCCGCGGCCCGTGATCGGCGCGGTCAACGGTCCCGCCGCGGGTGTCGGGGTTTCCCTGGCCCTGGCCTGCGACCTCCCGATCGCCACCGAGTCCAGCTACTTCCTGCTCGCGTTCACGAAGGTCGGCCTGATGCCGGACGGCGGCGCCACCGCGCTCGTCGCCGCGTCGATCGGTCGCGCCCGCGCGCTGAAGCTGGCGCTCCTGGCCGAACGACTGCCCGCACGTGAGGCTCTCGCGGCAGGGCTGATCGCCGACGTGTTCCCCGACGACGAGTTCGCCGCATCCGTGGAGGCCCTGACCCGACGTCTCGCCGACGGACCGTCGGAGGCGTTCCACCTCACCAAGGACGCCGTGAACGACGCCACCCTCACCGAACTCGACAACGCGTTCGCCCGCGAACGCACGGGTCAGCTCGATCTCCTCGCCGCCCCTGATTACCAGGAGGGCGTCGCGGCGTTCCTGGAGAAGCGTCCCGCAGTGTTCGGCCGGGGATGAGGACGCCACGATGACAGCGGTGTCGTCTGCCCAGCCCTTCGCGTCCCGGCGCACCCACTGGGCCAATCATGTTGCCCGGCATGCCTTCGCCAAACCCGATGCCGTGGCGCTGCGTTTCCGTGGCGCCTCCACCACCTGGCGTGAGCTCGAGGACCGCAGCGCGCGGACCGCATCGGTCCTCGCCTCCCGCGGTGTCGGCGCCGGCGACCGTGTCGTGCTGCTGCTGACCAACCGCCCCGAGTTCCTCGAGGTGATGGTGGCCGCCACTCGCCTCGGCGCGATCGCCGTTCCGGTCAACTTCCGGCTCAGCCCCGGCGAAGTGCGGTTCATCGTCGCCGACAGCGACGCCGCCGTCGTGGTCGTCGAGGACTCGCTCGTCGACCTCACCGCCGAGGTCGACGGCGCGGTCCCGGTACTGGTGGTCGGTGATGCCGGAGACGACGTCTCGCTCGAAACGCTGTTGCGGGCCGCCGATCCCGACCTTCCGATTGCGGACGTGCCGGAAGACTCCCCCGCCGCCATCATGTACACGTCCGGCACCACCGGACGCCCCAAGGGCGCGGTGCTGTCACACCTCAACCTGCAGGCGCAGGCGCTGACCCTCATTCGCGGATGGCGACTGTTCGACACCGAGTCCGAGGTCAACCTCGTCTCGTCGCCGCTGTTCCACATCGCCGCCCTCGGCAGTGTCGGGCCGTTCCTGCTGATCGGCGCCACCGTCGTCATCCACCCGACGGGAGCGTTCGACGCGACCGGCGTGCTCGACACACTCGAGCGGGAGCGGGTGACCAGTGTGTTCATGGTGCCCACGCAGTGGCAGGCCATCCTCGACGGCATCGGCGGGGGCGGCCGGGACCTCGCGCTGCGGGTACTGGGCTGGGGAGCCGCACCGGCCACCCCGACCCTGCTCGACCGCCTGTACGCCGCCTTCCCCGACGCCGCGATCGTCGCGTTCTTCGGCCAGACCGAGATGTCGCCCGTGACGTGCGTCCTCGACGGAAAGGACGCCGTCCGCAAGATCGGCTCCGTCGGAAAGCCCATCGACACCGTGGCGATGCGCGTGGTCGACGAGGCGATGAACGACGTGGCGCAGGGCGAAATCGGTGAGATCGTCTACCGCGGTCCCGGACTCATGGAGGGGTACTGGCGGAACCCGGACGCGACCGCGGACGCGTTCGAGGGCGGCTGGTTCCATTCCGGCGATCTCGTGCGGGTCGACCCCGAAGGATTCGTGTACGTGGTGGATCGCAAGAAGGACATGATCATCTCGGGCGGGGAGAACATCTACTGCGCCGAGGTCGAGAATGCCCTTGCGGCCCACCCGGACATCCTCGACGTCGCCGTGATCGGACGGCCCGACGAGCGCTGGGGCGAGGTTCCCGTCGCCGTCGTCGTCCCGCGGGCCGGCACCGCGCTCGAGGTCGAGGCGCTCGCGGAGTGGCTCGACGGCCGGGTCGCCCGCTACAAGCGACCCAAGTTCGTCGAGATTCTGCCGCAGCTGCCCCGCAACGCCAGCGGCAAGGTGGTCAAAGGCGTTCTGCGCGAACAGTTCGGCACCGTGAGCCGTTAGGGCTGACCGAGGTGGCGGACGAGGAAGTCGGTCTCGTCCGCGACCACCCGCTCGAAGAGTTCATCGAAGTAGGGGTCGAAGTGACCGCCCGGATACAGGCGCACCTCGGCGTCGGGGGTCTTCGCCGCGGCCTTCTGCGCACTGCGGGTGAAGGTGACCACGTCGTGGTCGGCGATGGCGTAGAACACCGGGCACGCGATCTTCGCGACCGTCGTCGTCGGCCGGTACAGCGCCGCCTGCAACGCCACCCGCCCGGGGGTTTCGTTCCGCCACGTCGAACCGGGCGGATCCATCGCGTGATATCCGGCCTCCGCGTCGGGTGTGGTCATGGCCGCGAACGATCCGGGCGGCCCGACGACGGGGAACACGTACGGCGGACGGTGGCGCAACTGGGCGTACCGGTCCCGCAGGTAGGCGACCGCCATGCGGCCGAGGCCCGCAATTCCGAGCCGCGGAAGGTTCGTCAGACCGTCGACATAAGGAACCTGCGACACGACCGCGGCCACCCGCCGATCCCGCGCGGCCGCCGTCAGGACGAGCCCGCCGGACAGCGACGTTCCCCAGAGCGCGACCCGGCCGGGGTCGAGATCCGGGCGGCTCCGGACGTACGCGATCGCGCTCTGCCAGTCGTCGAGCTGACGGTCGATGTCGAGTAGCTGCCGGGGCTCTCCCTCACTGGCACCGAAGTGGCGGTAGTCGAACACCAGCGCCGCGATTCCCGCGGCCGCGAACCGTTCCGCGAACGCGTCGAGCCTCTGTTCGCGCACCCCGCTCCAGCCGTGGGCGAGCACCACACACGCTGTCGGGGTGGGAGTGTCGGAACGAAGCCGGTACAACCAGGCGGCGCAGCGCTGTCCCCGCGAGGAGAACCACACGTCCTCGCGGCGGACGTCAGGGCACGACCGATCAGCTTCGACGGGTGTCGGCCGAGGATTCATGGGGGGGCGCCTCCGAGAGGTGTGGGCACCTCCAGTGTGGAGCCCACCGCGCAGCGCTGCCAGCCACCCTAGGGTGACGAATCATCACCCTAGGGGTGAAAATCAGCCCTCGAGGGCAACTTTCATGCGCTCGAGGGTGTGCCGCATCCCATTCTGCATGAGCTCGTCCCGGTTGCTGCCCAGCACCTTCGACTTCTGCACCAGCCGCACCCACCAGACGGGTGTCGCGTAGATCTCCCGGGTCTCGGTGACGAGGGTGCCGGAGCCGGAGGGCTCGAGGTGATACGTCCAGCGCGCCTTCGGCTCGTCCGCCTCGAACGAGAACTTCCGGCCCGGAATCACGTCCACGACGGTGCAGTGGGTCTTCCAGCGCACCGGGCCGTGCCGGTTGGCGCCGATGAACCGCGCGCCCACCGTCGCCGGGGTGCCGGACTTCCACCGGGCCCCGGTGTTCTCGGGGCTGAACCGGCCCATGCCCTCCACGTCGGTGACCACGTCCCACACCGTCGCGGGCGGGACGTCGATCAGGATGCTCGCACTGTCCACGGCTACCGGCCCGGGATCCACTGCAGCGCCTTCACGAAAGGCGGCATGATCTTGGCCCACACCTTCGGCGACAGTCCGCGCGGACCACCGAGGTTGAGGATGCGGGTGGTCGCGATGGTCTGCGGTTCGGTGTATTTGAGGAGTCCGTCGTCGCCGTGGCGGCGCCCGACGCCGGACACACCCATGCCGCCCATCGGCGCCCCGGTGCTGCCCCACGCCGGGGCGTACCCCTCGTCGACGTTGACGGTGCCGGCGTGGATCCGCGCGGCGATGGCCTCGCCCTCCGCCTTGGTTCCGGCCCACACGCTGGCGTTGAGGCCGTACTCGGTGTCGTTGGCGCGGTCGATCGCCTCGTCCACGTCGGCGACGGGGTAGATCGAGACCAGCGGTCCGAACGTCTCGTCGCGGTAGCACTCGGCGTCCTCGGGAACACCGGTCAGGACGGTCGGCTCGAAGAACAGGGGGCCGAGGTCGGGGCGCGCCTTGCCGCCGGCGACCACGGTGGCGCCCTTGACGACGGCGTCGTCGACGTGGCTGGACACGGCCTTCACCTGCGCCTCGGAGACGAGGCTGCCCATTTCGATGCCGAAGTCGTAGCCGGCGCCGAGCTTCATGTTGCGGACGCGGTCCCCGAACATGCGGGTGAACTCGGGGGCGATGGATTCCTCGACGTAGATCCGCTCGATCGAGATGCACAGCTGCCCAGAGTTGGAGTAGCAGGCGCGGACGGCGGCGTCGGTGACCTCACGCAGGTTCGCGCCGGCGGTGACGATCATCGGGTTCTTGCCGCCGAGTTCCGCGGAGAAGCCGATGAGGCGGCGGCCGGCCTGCTCGGCGAGGAGCTGACCGGTCGCGGAGGACCCGGTGAACATCAGGTACTCGGTGTTCTCGACGAGAGCCGTGCCGACCACCGAACCCGGTCCGGGGACGACGGCGAACAGGTCGCGCGGCAGCCCCGCCTGGTACAGCAGGTCGACGCAGGCCAGGGCGCAGTACGGGGTCTGGCTGTCGGGCTTGAGGACGACGGCGTTGCCGGCGAGGAGCGCGGCGACGGCGTCGGACACCGCGAGGGT
>SEEV01000316.1 GCA_004211695.1 Rhodococcus sp. (in: high G+C Gram-positive bacteria) | reverse complement strand
GAACGCCCGCTTCACCACCCTCCCCGCCATAACCAGACACTAGCCACCCAGTCCGACAAAACCAGATCGGCTACCCCGGACCCGAAGGACCGGGTTTGCGCCGAAAGACTCACAGATCATCCGGCCACACCCGCCGGTCCCTCCGTGTGACCGAGATTGACTTTGATCGACCCGACAGCGCACGGCTGCGGGCGGCTCACGGCGTGGAGGTGACCGAGGGCCTTGACCTCGATCGTGTCGCCGAGCGCCGTTCCCGTGCCGTGCGCTTCAACAAACGCGACCTGCGCCGGCGATACGCCCGCACGCCGGTACGCCTTCTCGATGACCTGCTGCTGGGCCCAGCGATTGGGCGTGGTGATCCCGTTGCTACAGGCCGTCGTTGTTGACCGCCGGCGAGGGCTTGATTGCACTCGCCGGCCCGCAGAGCCGCGCACGCCAGGTGGATCGCGACGAGCCGTCCGGCGCCCGTCCACTCGATCGGAACAACCCCAGGGGTGCAATCTTCGACCCCTGGATGCCTGCTCGACCACTCCTGAGGGGCCCTTACTCGAAGCCCGTTCCGGCGAAGACTGGTGTTCGTTCACAGGACACGGAAGTTCATACAACAGTCGGGAGTAACACAATGTCGTTCGTCAACAATCGCGCCGCAACCGCCGTCGCAGCAGGCGCCGCCCTCGGGTTCGGCATACTGGTGGCCCAGAGCGCCACCGCCGCCGCGGCGCCCGCGCAGGAGACGTTCCCGCAGGTCGTATCCCCGCAATCCGAACTCTCCCCGTACAAGGTCGAGGTCAGGGATCGCATCGGCTGCGCGAACGCATGGCCCATGGTTGCCTGCGATGCGCCGGACGAGGACGTTCCCCCGCAGGTCACTCTCGTCGAGCCGGGTACCACCGTCGTCGAACCGGGCACGTCGTTGTACGGTCCCGCGTCTGCATCCGTCGATTCTTTGCCGGCCGGCACCATGCACCAGGTCAACTACCCGCTCGAACCCGACGACGGCGTGATCTCCCACCCGCTCGATCCCGACATGCCCTGGATGTGACCTGCCTTCGATGCCCGCCCCACATACGCTGGGGCGATGGCGGTCAACCGAAGTCGCAAGGCCCGGGGCGCACGGAAACGTAAGCGCCGGATGGAGAGTGTCGAGCACGACCTGAGCAGCGAGCAGTGGGCAGCGCTCGTGGCGTCGTGGGGTGGCTGCGCGTATTGCGGCGCGACCGACAAGCCGTTGCAACGCGACTGCGTGCTGGCACTCTCCCGCGGCGGGCGTTACACGCTCGACAATATCGCGCCGGCCTGCGGCTCCTGCAACGCCAGTAAGTGCAACGACGAAGTCACCGGCTGGTTGCGGCGCAAGCGGCTCGATGAGCGCGCGTTCCTGTTGCGCCACATCGAAATCAGCGCAGCGCTCGCGCTCCGTTTCCGCGCAGCACCGGACGCCGAACTCGAGGCGTCGGAAGCGACGGCCTCGTAGCCGACCGGCCACGAACGCGGTCCGGTCGGCTACGTCGCCCGCGGTTACTTGGTGCCGAAGATCCGGTCGCCGGCGTCGCCCATGCCGGGCAGGATGTAGCCGTGTTCGTCGAGTTCGCGGTCGACGGCGGCGGTGTAGATGGGTACGTCGGGGTGGGCCTTGTGCAGGGCGGCAACACCTTCGGGGCAGGTCAGCAGGCAAACGAACTTGATGGATTTGGGGCCGCATTCCTTCAACCGCTCCACCGCGGCCACCGCGGAGTTGCCGGTGGCCAGCATCGGGTCGATCACCACGACGTCTCGCTCCTGCAGGTCGCTGGGCATCTTGAAGTAGTACTCCACCGCCCCCAGGGTCTTGGGATCGCGGTACAGGCCGATATGCCCGACGCGCGCACCGGGCACAACGGTCAGCATGCCGTCGAGGATGCCGGTGCCCGCGCGCAGGATGGAGACGAAGACGAGCTTCTTGCCGTCGATGACCTTGCCGGTCGTGGTTTCCATCGGTGTCTCGATCTCGACCTCCTGCATCGGGATGTCACGCAGCACCTCATAGGTCATCAGCGCGGAGATCTCGTTCGCCAGACGCCGAAAGCTGTTGGTGGAAGCATCCTTACGGCGCATCATCGTGAGCTTGTGCTGAACCAGGGGGTGGTCGATCAGGTGTACCGAACCCATGAATTACTCCTCGTTGTCGCTCTAGAAGACCGTGCCGTCGCTGACGATCGACAGCGGCGGCAGCCCGCCACGCGCACGCTGCGCCAGCGCACGGCCCGCGGCCCAGGTGCCGCCCTCGAGTACGCACGCCAGCGGCATCCGGTCGGCGTCCACGCCCAGCCGCGCGCGCACCAGCGGGGCCAGTTCGTCCAGCAGGGCCACTGTCAGGGCCCGCCACTCGACGACCAGTTCGTCGTCCACCGTCCAGCTGCTCGCAGCCCAGGCAGGGTCGTGCAGGCGCAGCACGCCGGTGTCCAGCAGGAGTCCGCCGTTGCGGTACTCGGGCAGCCCGGTCAGGGCGTCCAGCCCCACCACCTGCACGCCGGCCCACTGAAAGGGCTCCAGCAATGAGTAGCTCAGCCACTGCGACAGCTTGTGGAATGGCATCCAGCCGTCGGTCAGACCCGGGCCGCGCACCGCCTCGTGGCGCCAACAGTCGCCGAGCAGCTGGGTGCTGATGGCGTTGTCCGCCGGCCAGATGCCCGACAGCGTCAGCAGGAGCTGCGACAGAATGTCGTGCGCCGCCACCGTCTCCGTGGGCAGGTCCGCGCCGGGCGGGACCAACACGTCGAACAGGCCGCCCGGCCTGCCGTGCGGGCCGAACACCTCGGGCTGCGCGCCGAGCGCCTCGCCCAGCCGGTGCAACACCAGCATCCGACCTTCGAGACCGACCAGTGGATTGGCCGGACCGACCTGGAACGCCTCGGCAAGCCGGTCCGCGCTCAGCGCGTGCAGGCCGGCAGCGTCGACGCGCAGCGGGTGCAGCGCATCGCTCGAGAACAGTCCGCCCAGGACCGCGTGCCAGCTCGCCACGCCCAGCCCCTCGGAACGAGTGAAGCTCTGCCCACTCGCCTCCTCGTGGTACCGCCAGTCAGGGCCGGCTCCCGCATCGAGCAGCACGCTGACCACAGCGAGGTCGATCATCGCGCGGGCGCGGGCCGGGGCGTCAAGCCCCGCCAGCCGAGCGTCCAGTTCGGCCCTGCGATCCACACCGCCTGCCTCCAAATGGCGCCAGCGGCTGTGGAAGGGGATCTTCAAATCCGGGTAGCGCACACTTGTCACGTCCACAACCTCGGCTGCGGCCATCTGCAACGCGTCGTCGTCCACGCTGAACCAGCGCGACTGCCCGTCCCGCGCGCGCCGCAGCAACTGCTGCGCACGCTCCCGCACCGCGCTGGTCGAGCGCAGTGCCGCGGCCGCGCCCTCGGCTCGCCCGGTATCCAGATCGGGACCGACGCCGAGCACACTCATACGTCCAGCCCCCTGCCCTTGGCCTTCGCCAATTCTTCGGCGTCCGGCACCGCTCCCGGCGTGAAGTAGCCTGCCGCCATCTTGGCGTCGATCTCCACCCGCGCGTCGGGCGGGATCAGGTCTTCGGGGAGGTCGACGCGCACGTCGACCTCGATGCCCGAGCCGGTGATGGCGTCGTACTTCATGTTGCTCATCGACACCAGGCGATGGATCTTCTTGACGCCCAACCAGTGCAACACGTCGGGCATCAGTTCCTGGAACCGCATGTCCTGCACGCCGGCGACGCACTCAGTGCGGGCGAAGTACTGGTCGGCCGTGTCGCCGCCGGCCTGGCGCTTGCGCGCGTTGTAGACCAGGAACTTGGTCACCTCACCGAGCGCGCGGCCCTCCTTACGTGAATAGGCCACCAGACCCACACCGCCGCGCTGTGCACCCTGGATGCATTCTTCGATCGCATGCGTGAGGTATGGGCGGCAGGTGCAGATGTCCGAGCCGAACACGTCCGAACCGTTGCACTCGTCGTGCACACGCGCGGTCAACTCCACCGCAGGGTTGGCCAGGTCGCGTGCTTCGCCGAAGATGTACACGGTCTGCCCACCGATCGGCGGCAGGAACACTTCCAGGTCGGAGCGCGTCACGAGTTCGGGATACATACCTCCGGTCTCCTCGAACAGCACCCGGCGCAGATCCGTCTCGCTACATCGAAAGCGCTCCGCCACGCCCGGCAGGTACCAGACAGGCTCGATCGCCGCCTTGGTGACCAGAGCCGCCCCGCTGGGGAGCAGGAAACGGCCGTCCGGGCGCAAGCGACCGTTCTGCACGGCCTCGATGACCTCCGGCAGCATCACGTGCGCTTTCGTCACCGCAATGCTGGGGCGGATGTCATGACCGGCCGCCAATTCGGCGGCGAAGACCTCGGAAACGATCGCACCCCAGGGGTCCAGGCTCACGATCTTCCCCGGCTCGCTCCACTGCGGGTACGGACCGATCGCGTCAGTGGGCGCCGTATTCGTGAGGTCGGCCTTGTGCTGGCGCGACAACGCGCCGGACGCGATCGCCAGCGCTCGGTAGATGCTGTACGAGCCGCTGTGGGTGCCCACCACGTTGCGGTGGGCGCGGCTCGTTGTGGTGCCGACCACCGGCCCGCGCTCGGACGCGGTGGGTGCTCCCCAGTGGATCGGCAGGGAGCCGATGCCACTGCTGTGCGAAGTCAATCGGATGTGGCCGGCGGCGCTCTCGGACGGGGCAGGGACTGCGTCAGCGGACATGGCGTTCCTCCGTAAGGAAGGCCCGGCGGCACGGCATGCCGCCGAGCGTGTCTCCCGCGCCGGATACTGCCGGTCACTGGATCCGCAAGCATAGCCACTCGGCGGCGCCGATGCCGGTTGGCGAAGACGCCGAGCCGTCGGGGAATTGCACGGGCAGTCCTGTGGGCGAACCGCCCACATCGGGTTCGCCCGATCGACGCCGAAATTACTCCCCGATGAGGGCCGTGAAATGTCGAATTCTCGGTTGCCGGTTCGACGTATCAGTAGGAGCGCAGCGAGGAGGTGAGCGCGATGTTGTCGGCACATCTGTTGTCCGGTCTGACCAGTGAAGAGGTCGACCTGATCGTGGCGGAGGAACTGCATCTGCTCGACGCCGCCGCATGACCCGACGACGTGAGATTCTGTCCCTGAGCAGCCGCACGCACGACGAGCAAGGTGTCTGGATGGACCACGTTGACGACGAGGATCACGACTTCGGAGCGCGGCCGCCAGCGGTGACGTTGCGCCTCGAAGTCTGTCACAGTTGCCCTACCAGCGCATACGCCGCCGAACGTGCCGGGATCCATCCCCGGATGCTGGCTCGTCTGGGTGCCCGGCCTCGTCAGCAGGCACGTGTGAGCCACCTGGGGAGGACCGCACTGTTCACACTGATCCCGGACGCCGATGCGACGGCAATCGACTCCATTCGGGTTGCGGAATGCGGACGTCGCCGGCTCGGTGCTGAGCCGGGACAGCCGGTGATTCTCGACCTTCGATGTGTCGATTCCGGCATGACCGAACCGCAAGCCCAGATCGACGGTGAATTCCTCGAGCGAGTCGATGACGACGGGCACCACCGACGTCTCGTCGTTCTCGCACCGCACGGCGGTGCCATCGAGGTCGGTACCGATCGGCAGGCCGAGCACGTCTTCGAGTCGCTCGGATCACGGAATTCGACGCTGTGGACCTGCAAAGGGTGGCGACAGGGAGGCCACGCCTACACGGCGTGGCACATTTCCTCGAGTGACCTCAGCGTGCACAGCTTTCCGCTTCTCCGGCATCTGGCAGCGAGACGTTTCCGGTGGGCGGTGTCGTTCCACGGGTACAGCGGAAGCGAGGTACTCATCGGTGGCCTCGCTCCGTCGCGGCTCCGGTCAGAAGTCCGGAACGCGATCGCGCAGGCACTCGGCGGAAGCGGAATCGGCGTACGCGTCGCCGATCCCGGTGAACGATTCAGCGGGCGATCCGCATCGAACGTGGTCAACCGCCTGACCGTCGACACGGCTGGCGGAATTCAGATCGAACAGTGTTTGGCGGCGCGGATGCAATACGGGCGAGCGATCGCCGACTCCGTCAGCGACGTCTACAACTCCTGGATCTCCCACCACCCGGGGCGTTGACACGCGCATTTCCGCTTCTTCCCCAGAGGCTTTGCCACGGAGGGAACCCGCCACCTCAGGTTCACGGAGCCCAGCACGGCCCGTCCGGTGGCGGGGTGTGTACGTAGCCGGGGTAGCAGGGCAACACCTCCGGAGCAGACGCTGCCGGCGGCAGTGCCGGCGGCAGTGCCGGTGCCGGTGCCGGTGCCGGTGCCGGTGCCGGTGCCGGTGCCGGTGCCGGTGCCGGTGGTACCTGCGGTGCGGGTTGCGGAGTTGGTGTCGGTTGAGCCGCTTCTTGACGGACGGGAGGGTCCTCTTGCTGGATTTCCGCCTGCGGTGGCGGTTGTGGTTGTACCGATGACGACGACGCCCTCGCTGTCGGGCTCGTGCCGGTCGGAGCGGTGGCCGCGCTCGACGACGGGGCTGGACCGGAGACGTCCGGCGAGGACGGTCCGGATCCGAGGATCACGCCTGCGACGACCGTGACAGCGATGATCGCCGCCAACGCAAGACCGGCGATCAAGCCACGACGGTTCCGGTCCGCGCGCGAGCTCGCGGGGGCGACCTCAGCCACGTGCGCCGGCGCCGGCGCCGCAGCACGGGCCGCGGCAGCCAGCTCACCCGCGGACCGGTAGCGGCGCGCGGGTTCGGCTGCCGTTCCGCGTGCGATCACAACGTCCATGCCCACGGGCACCGCCGGATTCACCGCCGACGGGCGGCGCTGCAACTCGTTTCGGCTCGACGACGGAAAGTAGGTGCCGGTGAGGCATTCGTACAACACAGTGGTCAGGCCGTACACGCCGGACGCGGCACCGAGATTCGTGGGCAACCCGACCTCGGTGAGGTAGACAGACCCATCGTGCTGCACCAGCACGTTCGCCGACGTGACGTACTGGTCGTGCAGTCCGGCAGCGTGCACGGCCTCCAGCGCCGACGCCAGTTGCTCGACGACGCCGACCGCGAAAGACACATCCATCGCGCCCGAGGACCGGAGCATCGTCTGCAGAATCGTGCCCTGGGTGAGCGGCGTCGCGACGAACAGCCGGTCGGCGATCTGCCCGAAGTCCTGAACCGGAATCACATTCGGGTGCCCGATGCGCGCCGCGATGTCGGCTTCTCGTTCGAAACGCTCGCGGTACTCGTCATCCTCGGTGGCTTCCGCGGGCAGCGCCCGCACCGCGACGTGCCGGTGCGTGACCGTGTCGAACGCCGCCCACACCTCGCCGCTCGCATCCACCGACAGCTGCCGGTCCAACCGGTACCTGCCGAACAGGGCTCCTACTTGCATCGTCACTCTCCGCCGCTCGAAATGGCCGCGTCTGCGGAATTGTGCACTGGGGCGGTCGGTCCGCCTCCACTCGTGAAGTCTAGGCGGTGGTGGCCGACGGCTCTCGCGGGGAACCCTTCCGGCACCGACTATCACGAACGCGGGCAGTTCGCACGCGATCCCGTCCGCGCCGACACTAGGCTGACCCGGTGGCGCGGGAACGTCTGGTGGTCATCGGTGGCGATGCTGCGGGGATGAGCGCCGCCAGTCAGGCACGCAAACGGCGAGATCCTGCGGATCTACAGATCGTCGCGTTCGAGAAGGGCCGGGCAACGTGGTACTCGGCGGCGTGCGGGATTCCCTACTGGTTGACGTCCTCTCGGTCGTGAACGACCGAGATTCCCGGACTCGCGTCCCGAGGTTCCTGTTTCACCGACAGTTGCCTCCCCACACTTCATGTGCGGGGCGGTCTCACACCATCTCCGCAGGCTGCCACCGTCAGT
>SEEV01000810.1 GCA_004211695.1 Rhodococcus sp. (in: high G+C Gram-positive bacteria) | reverse complement strand
GGCAGGGTGGGGTCGGCGGTGTAGCGGATGTCGTTGCGGGTCAGGGTTCCCAGGTGTTCGAGTAGGCAACGGAACGAGCGCACGGGTCGGCCGATGGGGTCGGTGCGTCGGGATGCCTTGGCGGCCGCGGCGGGTGAGCGGGTGGCGGGGGCGACGGGGTCGGCCGGTTCGGGCCGTTGCTCGTCGGTGAAGGTCAGCGCGGACCAGGCGCGGCGCAGGTGCCATGTCAGGTAGGCGGCGAGCATGCAGATCAACACGTGGGCGCGGACGCGGGTTTCGGTGCGGTGGTGCACCGGGCGCAGGTCCAGGTCGATGCTCTTGATCGAGCGGAAGGCGCGTTCGACGCCGGCGAGGGACTTGTAGGTGGCGACCACCGCGGGGGCGGTCATCTGATCGGCGGGCACGGTGGTGCGGAGGAGGTAGATGCCGTCGAGCGCGGCCTCGGCGTCGATCGCGGCCTGATCTCGGCGAAAAGTGAAGTGGCCGTCATCGATGTCGCAGATGAAGTGTTTGGCCATCTTGCGTCGACCGATGACCTTGCCGATCCGGATCCCGATCGCGGACGGATCGACCAACCGTCCGGCGGCCACGGCGGCGACGATCTTGTCCAGCGCCTGCTCGGTGGCCGCGAGCAGGCCGGTGCGGCCCAGGGCCCGTTCGTCGGCCAGGGCCGGATTGCGGCACGCGATCAGGCGCTCGCCCGGGTAGTCGGGGTGGGCGATCTCGGCCAGGTCGACCTGGTCGAACAGCGAGAGTTGCAGCGGGCCGTCGTCGGCGGCCAGGGCGGCGATCTGCGGGCCGCGCAGCGCGGTGAGCCAGCCCATCTCGCCGGTCTCGCGCAGCGCGTCGATGCGGGCGGAGGTGATCATGCCGCGGTCGCCGACCATCACCATCCGGTCGAGGGCGAAGGTGTCGCGGACGGATTCGACGATGGCGATGAACGCGGTGGGGTCGGCGGTGTTGCCGGGGAACACCCGCACCGCCACGGGCCGACCGTCGCGGTCGGTGAGCAGCCCGTACTCGATCTGCGGCAGTCCCTTCTTGCCGTCGCGGGAGTAGCCGCGGGCGGCGAGTGGGCAGTGCGAGCCGGTCATCCACGAGCTCGACAGGTCGAACAGCGCCAGCCGGTCCGGGTTGGCGTGACCGGTCAGATGCCGTCGCGTCAACGCCTTTTCGATGCTGTCCTGTCGGCCGGCGAGCCAGTCCATGGCGTGGTAGACCTCGTCGGTGGAGGCGTCGGTCACGCCGAGGTCCTGCGCCAGGGTGGTCTCGGCCCACCACCGGGTGGTGGCCAGCTTCGAGCCGGGCCGGATCACCCGGGCCACGATCAGCGCCAACGCCAGATCCCGGGATCGGCCGGGCGGGCCGAGCAGCGCGGGCAACCCCAGGGCGCGGGCCTGAGCCATGACGGCGGCGACGTGTCCGTGCGGCAACGACCGGGCCACCTCCAGTCCCGCGCCCGCCGTGACCGACGCCGTGCCCGCCAGGGTGGCGCGCACCGCCTCGATGGCCGGCGCCGGCAACGCCGAGAGATTCGCCAACGTCTCGTGTTTGACCTTGCCGCCGTCACGGTAGGTGCGACGCAACAGGTAGGACACCGACTCCCGCGGCCCGGCCCGGGTCGTGTACTTCTTCGTCACCTTGGCTACATGCATCGCACC
>SEEV01000809.1 GCA_004211695.1 Rhodococcus sp. (in: high G+C Gram-positive bacteria) | reverse complement strand
GGATTCGAGCGCCTGCTCACGGAAGTGGTGGAGGTGTGATGAGTCGGCACATTCTGATTCTCGTGGAGAATCTTTCGGTACCGTTCGACCGCCGGGTGTGGCAGGAGAGCAGCGCGTTGGTGGAGGCCGGCTACCGCGTCACAGTGATATGCCCGATGGGGGCCACCCAGGACTGCGAGCCGGACGTCACGCTGGACGGGGTCCGCATTCTCCGCTATCCCCTTCGTGCCGCGGAAGGTGGGCCGGTGGGCTACCTGCGGGAGTACGGTCTGGCGTTGTGGCACACCACGCGGCTTGCTCTCCGGGTGCGGCGTGATGATCCGGTCGATGCCGTCCACGCCTGCAATCCACCGGACCTGCTGTTCCTCGTCGCTGCCCTTCTTCGCCCGGCCGGCGCCAAGTTCGTGTTCGATCACCACGATCTGGTGCCCGAACTCTTCCTGTCCCGGTTTCCCCGAGGCGGTCCGATCCTCTATTGGGCGACCAGGCTACTGGAACGGCTCACACTGGCCTCCGCCGACGCGGTGATCTCGACGAATGAGAGCTACCGGCGGGTTGCCCTCGAGCGCGGGCATCTGGCGCCGGAGCGGGTTACCGTCGTTCGGAGCGCGCCCGATCTGAGTCGGTTCGTCCGCCGAGACCCCGATCCGAACCTGAAGCGCGGCAAGCGGTATCTCGCGGCGTACTTGGGTGTGATGGGCCCGCAGGACGGCGTCGACTATGCGCTGCGCGCCCTCGCTCATCTGCGGTACGACATCGGGCGGAACGACCTCCACTGCATATTCATGGGAGCGGGAGACTCCTTCGACGACATGGTGGACCTCAGCGAGAAGCTCGGACTCACAGACATGGTCGAATTCACCGGCCGGGTCCCCGACGAGTTCGTGCAGCGATGTCTATCGACCTCAGATGTCTGTCTCGCACCGGATCCACGCAACCCGTTGAACGATGTATCGACGATGAACAAGGTCGTCGAATACATGGCGATGGGTCGGCCACTCGTCTCGTTCGAGCTCGTAGAGTCGAGAGTGTCGGCGGGGGAGTCCGCTGTCTACGCCCCGGCCAACGACGAGGCAGCTTTCGCGGCGGGGATCGACGAGCTGTTACGGGACCCGCAGAAACGTCACAGAATGGGCCAACTGGGCCGGGCACGCGTCGAGCAGCAGTTGTCGTGGGAGACGTCGCGCCGGGCACTCACGGACTTCTACGCGCGGCTCTTCGCGGCCGAGCGTGTGAGGCGATGAACGACCGAATGCGGTCAGGGGTTCTCGGTCGAGAGCACGAGACCATCGCTCGGTTGGAGGGTCACCGACGTGACGGTGTCCCCGTTGTTGGTGCTCGTATCCCGGACGCCCTCAATTCGCCGAAAGGGCTTCTCGAGTTGCACTTCTCGCGGTTTGTCGTCGGTGTTCAGCAGAACGGTTCCGTGCTCGAAGTCGCGACGGAAGAGGCCGTGGCCCAGCGACCCGACCCCGTCCGCGTACGGATCGTTGAGGACAGCCGGCGACGGGTCGGCCACCAGTGGATGCCCGAGATAGCCCGGGCCGAGTCCACCACCGTCCATCTCGTCGAAGTAGGCCGGCTCGTCGTAGTCGGCGCCCATCGGCGCCCAGAATCCGTTCTGGAGCAACGTCGCCGCCAGGAAGTACCGGGCACGCTGGAAATCCTGTGC
>SEEV01000808.1 GCA_004211695.1 Rhodococcus sp. (in: high G+C Gram-positive bacteria) | reverse complement strand
GAGCCTCGGTGACCCCGCCGCCACCGGTGGTCAGGTACTGGCCGCATACCGGCCAGGCGCCTTGGCCCTGGGTTGCGAGCACGTTTTCGGCGACGCGGACCTGCTCGGCCTTGCTGGCGCTCGATGCCGAGCCGCTGCCGCCGTTGGCCTCCCAGGTGCTCTGCGAGAACTGCAGGCCGCCGTAGTAGCCGTTTCCGGTGTTGATTCCCCAGTTGCCGCCGCTCTCGCACTGCGCGACGCCGTCCCAGTTGTGGGAGGCGGCGGAGGCGGTGCCGGTGCTCAGACCGAGCGGGACGGCGACGACGGCGCCGGTGACGGCGATCCAGCCGAGGGCACGCTTGCTGATGCTGTGATTGGTCATGCGGGTCAATCCTCTCCGCGCTTGCTGGCGTCGCCGGCCTGCGGGCGACGACGTTCGCGTCGTCGATCCGGGCTGCGATTCTGGGCCGCGTCCCTGCCCCTCGAAGGTTTCGGGGATTCCGAACCCGCGGGGCAGAGCTAGCAGCGGCGGGCCGGCTTTCGCCCGGTTGTTTCGGGCCGAGAGCGACCGTACGGGAGCTCTGCCCGCAGTTCACCTGGAGAAAATGGTGGACAGCTGACCGGGGCCGGGAGCGAAATTCTCATGTCTCTGCAGGTCAATGACGTGCGAGACCGTTTCGGCGCCTGTCCGTTATCCCGTTGTTATGTGGTGGGGATCACCACGAATTTGTGCAGCAGCTCACCAAGATATGGCGGGGATTCGCGTTCCCGTGGTGTATGGCCAGGTCGTGCAATGCGGAGTGCCCCGCGCGCAGTCGTGCTGCGCGCGGGGCACTCCGAGCAAGTGTGTGGTGCGGATCAGAGGTACTGTCCGCAGACCGGCCAGGCGCCGGGTCCCTGGGTCGCCAGGACGTTCTCGGCCACGCGGATCTGCTCCTCGCGCGAGGCGTTGGACGGCAAGCCGGATCCGCCGTTCGCTGCCCAGGTGCTGTCGGTGAACTGCAGACCGCCCGAGAAGCCGTTGCCGGTGTCGGCGCCCCAGTTGCCGCTGCTCTCGCACGCTGCGACGGCGTCCCAGTCGCCCGATGCGGCCGATGCGGTGCCGGTGCTCAGGCCGAGCGGCACTCCGATGACTGCTCCGGTGAGTGCGACTGCGCCCATGGTCCGCTTGACGATGCTGAAGTTGGTCATGTGGTTGATTCCTCTCCGCGCCTGCTGACGAGGTGGTCCTGTGGTAAACGGCTGGTGTGCCGACCCGTGGGTCCTCTGTCCTCGTCCCTGCCCCTCGAGGTGTCGGGATTCCGAATCCGCGGGGGCAGGTCGAGCTGCGGCGGATCGGCGTTGCCCGGTGGTTTCGGGCTGGCAACGAACGTACGCGGCGATCACGGAATGGTCACGGGTCGATTTTCTGTGACGCCCGTCCAAATACTGGGATGAACGAACGGTGTTTCCGCAGGTCGCCCCGTGAGTTTCACGTTTCGGCAACGTTACAGATTTCGCCTGAATTGTGACGAGCGTCATAACTTTTAGGTAACGGATGTGACTCGAGTGGTGCTGAAAGGTTGCTGATCGGTCACTTTCCGGGCGATTTGCAATCCGTTCGTTCGCTCGTGTAACTTTGTTCATGCAACGCGGGGTGGAGCAGCTCGGTAGCTCGCTGGGCTCATAACCCAGAGGTCGCAGGTTCAAATCCTG
>SEEV01000315.1 GCA_004211695.1 Rhodococcus sp. (in: high G+C Gram-positive bacteria) | reverse complement strand
AACTCGACCGCCTGGCGCCGAAACTCCTCCGAGTAGTTCTTTCGTGACATGACTGAAGATCATCTCGCTTCCCCAGCAGGTGCTGGATTCAGCGTGTCCAAGAACCGGGGTCAAGGCCCATCAGTTGCCCTGATTTGGTGATCCACAGTTTGATGGGTGCGTATCCCAGGCCCGTCGGGGTGGAAGAAGATGCCACCGCCGGGCCGGCTTCCGAACCAGAGATCTTCGTGGGTCGTCATTTGGCTTCGTCGAGCGCGGCTTTCAGCAAAGTCTGGGCCGCCCAATGCATCACGCTTCGTGCTTCGGCGGGTTCCATGCCGCACGCGTCGAACGAGGTAACCATCGCGTCGAGACCGTATACGAGCATGATTGCCATCGTGGCGCGCCGCAGACCCTCCGGTGACAGCGTGCCCTCGAGTGGTTCGAGCGCCGCACGGGTAATCTCGAGCCGCGTCCGACCACGCACCGGCATCGGGTCGCCCCCGTCGCGTGTCTGCGCGAACCAGCGCTGCTGGCTTGCAACCAGGAGGGCACGCCACACCGCTTCGTCCGAGAACTGCGCATCGCACAAGCGGTCGATCACCGTGGCCAGGCGTGTGGCCGGATCATCCGGCAGGTCGGCGACGAGATCACCAGCCGACCCGATCGCAATCTCGAGGATGAGTTGGTCGGGGCTGGAGAAATACCGGTACGCCGTTGCCGCCGACACCTCGGCAACCTCGGCAACCTCGGCGATCGTGAGCGATCGGCCCTCCCGGGCGATGTCCTTCGCTGCTTCGACCAACGCGCGTCTGGTCCGGAGTTTCTGTTTCACCCGTCCCTTCGTGAGAGAACTTTCTTGTGATGGGACATCCATAGCATTATGCTAGCAGTATCTCACTACGGGCCCGAGGACCCGAACATCCACCGCGGAAGGAGTGAGTCATGACGCCGGAGGAGATGGAAAAGTTGGTCGCGGACCACCTGCGGGCCGAGGGAGCCGGCGATCCCGACGGTGCGGTCGCCAACTACATCCATGACATCGAACACGACGTGGTGGGCTATCCCACCGGTCCCGTGACGGGAATACCAGCCGCGTTGAACTTCTATCGTCAGCTCGTCCAGGACTTCCGCACCGACGACGAACAGCGGCTCCACACCTACTACGCCGACAACGCCTGCGTGATCGAGAATTCGATGACCGGGGTGGTGACGGGACAGATGCTCGGCATTCCCGGCAACGGCAAGCGCATCAGCTTCCGCATCCTGCATGTCTTCGAGTTCCGTGACGGCCGGATCTCACGCGAAAACGTCTGGTCCGACAGTGCGGCCATCGCGGCGCAGCTGACCGGCTGATCTCGACGACGACGAGCCCGGGATTCACCACAACCAATCGAAGTGGGCCGAATGCCATGGCGCTCAGCGCCGGACGCCACCGGCGTACCCATCGACGGAACGGGTGTCAGCGATGGACACGCTCCTGATGCAACTCGGAATCCTGCTGTTCCTACTCGGCCTCCTGACCGGATTGGCCGTGCCCAAGCTGAAGAACCCGCGCATGGGCTTGGCCAGTCACCTCGAAGCCGTCACCAACGGCATGTTCCTGGTGATCCTCGGGCTGATCTGGCCGCGCCTCGAGCTGCCGCAGGCGTGGTTGGCCGTCGCATTCTGGCTCGTCGTGTACGCCGCATACGCCAACTGGCTGGCCACGCTCCTCGCGGCATCGTGGAACGCGGGGACGCTGATGCCGATCGCCGCAGGCGACCACAAGGGCAGCACCACCCAGGAGCGCGCGATCAACTTCCTGCTCATCTCCCTGGCGCTGTGCGTCATCGCCGCGTGCGCGCTTGTCCTCGTCGGCCTCACCCGCTGACCGGGCTGCAGCGCGCCGTGCTCATAATCTGAATGCCCTCTGGGCCCCTCAACAGTTTCCAGCGAACAAACAACGATTGAGCCGAGTTGGGGCCCTATTCAGCTAGAAATCCGGGATAGCACGGCGCACAATCTCTTCGCCGGCTCGCTGCCGCCTTTACGGTGCGGCGACGCTCAAAACGGGTGGGTACCGTTCAGTCGTTCTGAGGGAGATGTCTCGGGCGACGGAACCTGATGCGCTGGCGGCGGTTGTTGCGGCCCAGATCCGCGATGAGCGGGCTGCGCTCGCCCATGTCGAGGCCGCGCTGGGCGTCGGTGATGCGGTCGTGGATCCAGGTTTCGAGGTTTTGTCCGGCGGTGCGGGCGGCGTGGCCTGGGCGCGGGTGTATTCGTCGGCGCTGAGCCGGATGGGGACGCGGTGGGTGGGACTGGGGTGGGTTGCTGAGCGCTGGAGGTGTTCGCGCATCTCGCTGATGTTGAGGGGTGCGAGGTCGGTGAGGATTCGAGTGCCGGTGGAGCCGGGGTCGGCGAGCAGGGCCAGGAGTAGGTGAGTCGGTGCCGATTTCCTCGTGCCCGAGCAGGGCGCTCTGGTGCAGGCTGCCCTCGAGGATCTTCTTCACTTTCGGAGTGAATGGAATGTGCCCCGCGGGATCGGCGCTGGTACCGATGTCGAGCTTGCTGTCGAGGGCCGGTTTGGTGATACCCCATGAAGTCAGTGCCGCGGCAGGACCGCCGGCGTCAAAGATCCCGACGAGCAGGTGTTCGGTGCCGACTGAGTCGTGGTGGTGTGTGCGGGCGGCGCCGGCGGCGAGGACGACCACTTGACGGGCTTGATCGGAGAATCTCTCGAACATCAGGCACCCCTTCCCGGGCGGCGCGACGCGAACCGCTGCTGCATTCCTCCCGTTCATTTCATTCTGCGGTGCTGCACCGGGGCCGTAGGGGCTATGGGATGTCGGGATCGACGCGATCTCGGTTCGACGGGGCGTGATGGGGCTGTGACCTGGTGGGATGATATGTCCCCGGTTTGTGATGTTGGGGGTGCCGGCGACGATGCGGTACTGACCACACGGTTGGGTGCGTGTGAACCCGCTAGGCGAGAGGTGCTTTTCGGTGCGACACCGGTGTGCGGGGAGGCGGACTGGGTGCTCGCGAGTGAGGTGCCCGCCTCCCCGAATCGGTCAGTCGCCGATAACGGCGTCGGCCTCGATCTCGATGAGCAGGCCGGGGGCGATCAGCGCGCTGACCTCGAGGATCGTGGTGGCGGGACGGATTTCGCCGAAGACCTCGCCGTGCGCGATGCCGGCTTCTTCCCACCGGCTCATATCGGTCAGGTACATGCGGGTGCGGATCACGTCAGTAGTGCTCGCGCCGGCCTCGGTGAGTGCCGCTTCGATTCGGCGCAGTGCCTCTCGGGTCTGTTCACCGAGGTCGTCTCCGCCCACGGGGCCGTCGGGACCCGACGCGGTGGTGCCCGACACGGACACGAGTTGACCGATCCGAACGGCGCGGGAGTAGCCGATCTTGGCTTCCCACTCGGAACCGGACGAGACGTTGTTTCTGTTCGACATGAGGGTCATTGTCGCAAGCCTCGATCCGGCGCTCACCAGCGCGGTCGTGCTCGACTCTGGCGAGCCCGAATGGGGCGAAGCCTTGACACCGGTTAGAACAAATGTTCGCATGTACTCATGAGGTGGGATGGGCAAGCGGTCGATGCCGACGACGGCGCGTTGCCGGGGCTGGAACGTGCCGGCCTCGTGCGCAGTGTGCAGACGCCCGAGTTCGACGGCATCACCTTCCACGAGGTGCTCTGCAAGAGCGCACTGAACAAGATGCCCGAGGAGTCGCAGCTGCCTTTCCGGTTCACCGTCAATGCTTTTCGTGGATGCTCGCATTCGTGTCGCTACTGTTTCGCGCGGCCCACGCACGAATACCTCGACCTCGATGCGGGCCGGGATTTCGACAGTCAGATCGTCGTGAAGACGAATGTCGCGGCGGTTCTGCGCAAGGAGTTGGGCCGTAGGTCGTGGAAGCGCGAGCACGTCGCGCTCGGCACCAACACCGACCCGTATCAACGGGCGGAGGGCCGGTACCGCCTCATGCCCGGAATCATCCGCGCACTGGCCGAGTCCTCGACACCGTTCTCGATCCTGACCAAGGGGACGCTGCTGCGGCGCGACCTTCCACTGTTGACGCTCGCCGCCCAGCAGGTGCCGGTGAGCATCGGAGTGTCGCTGGCGATCCACGATCCCGACCTGCAGAAGTCGATCGAGCCGGGAACACCCAATCCGAAGGCGCGCCTCGAACTGATCCGGGCGATCACCGACGCGGGTCTGCCCTGCAATGTGATGGTGGCCCCGGTCATTCCCTTCCTGACTGATTCGGTGCGGCATCTCGACGGCCTGCTCGAGTCGATCGCCGACGCAGGCGCCTCGGGGGTGACTGTCTTCCCCATGCACCTGCGCGGCAGCACCAAGGGCTGGTTCATGAATTGGCTGGCCACCGAGCATCCCGCTCTCGTCCGGCAGTACCGGCAGTTGTACGGGCGGGCGGCCTACGTTCCGCCGGAATACAAGTCGTGGCTGAAGAAGCGAGTCGATCCCCTCGTCGACCAGTACGGCCTCGGCGGCGGGGCGAAGCATCGCGAAGCAGGTCAGGCCGAGGCTACCGAGTCCGATCGACGTGAACTCGTCGGCGTCGGTCGTCCCGGACCGGCCCTCACCCTGTTCTGACGTGAACGGTCCGTCTGGGCTCGTACCACTCTGCGCCGGCAGGTTCTCCCGCCATGTTCCAACTCCACGAGACGGTTGGCGTAATGCGCACGTAGATCCCGGGTCCGACCATTCCGTCCCGTTCCACCGGCTGCTCGGCCGTGCCATAGACGCGGATGGACCGCGCGACGAACGGGTCGAACGAGACCAGGTCGTCGACGACCAGCGACACCTTGTCGTTCCCCGCCCGGATGTTCCGGAACTTGCGGGTGCCGGCGACGGACGGGCCGGTGCCGCCCACCCAGAAGTGCGTTCCGTCGAGCTCGAACGCTAGCGGGACCACATCCGGTTGCCTGTCGTTGTCGACCGTGGCGACGCGAGCGAGCGGCTGCGACCGCAGGTAGGCGATCTCTTCATCGGTGAAGGACACGAAAATCTCCTGTTCGATGGCGGTCGAGGTCTCTGTGTCGACACTAGCCATGCGGACGAGTAACACTCCCCGCATCTGTGGAGGCCGGATCGACGGACAGGCGTCGTCGGACTACCCGGAGCCGTACGGCCCGAACTACGTGCTGCTGACAACGCATTTCGTGGGCACCTCCCGGGTCTGCATGGTCGACGGAACGCCGCACTGGCGCAATCTCGACACCGACGCCTCCGGATCGAAGCAATGGGCGTTGAGTGGATGGGACGGGCCGGGCGCACCGACAGCCGTCTACTTCGATCCGGGGCGGGGCGGGTCAGCGTCGAGATCACCACGAGCACCCCGCACTTTCCGGGTGGGGGTGAGTTCACCGCGTCCTGAACTGGTGTGACGGGTTCAGGCGAAGACGTTGTCCAGCCACGACTTCCACGCATCCTGCGACTTCTGCTGGTCGGCGTCGTCGCCGAAGAGGTGGTGCGCCGCGTCGACCGTTCCGCCGAACGCGTTGCGGCCGTAGAAGCGGAACAGCGCGTCGGCGGTCCGGATGCCGAGGAATTGCGGTGTCAGGTAGTCGACGACGCCGTCGACCGTTCCGAACCCGGGCACGTCGACCGACACGGTGTCGCCGGTGGTCGAGGTGCCGGACAGGCCGAGCGCGGTGCGGAGCGTGGACATCGCCTTGGGATCGGAGGAGGCCGCCGGACCGTCCGCCGCGATGTAGGTGGCCGCGCGACCGGGGAAGTACCGGACGTACTGGCCGAGGCTGTGGAGGTAGAACGTGGTGTGCTTGTCGGCGCCGTCGTATTGGGCGTCCCAGTCGTCGGTGAAGATGCCGCTGTGCACGTAACGCAGGGCTGCGGTGCCGCCGTCGCGGGCCTCGATGAGGTATTCGAGCGCGTTGAACCAGCCGTCGGGGCCTTCCTGACGAACCGCGAACTTCCGCGGCGGCTCCCAGGCGACGACGGTGGGGTCGTCCGGTCCCTCGCTGCCGACTCCGGGATCGAGTTCGGTGGGGAACATCCACCCGCCGGTGCCGCTGGTGACGGCGGCGAACACGTCTTCCGGGGTGGCGTCGAGGACGACTTCGCGGCGGATCTCGAAATTCTTGGACATGGCTACCTCTCCTCGTGACGGGTGTCGGGTGACTTCGCTTGCTGGGACGGTGTTTTCAGGCTGGGGTGCAGTGCGACGACGAGGCGGTGCCTGCGTCCGGTCGCGGCGTTCTCGTCGTGGTATCGGGCCGCCAGGTTCTTTACGGACTCACCGAGTTCGTCGGCGAAGGCCGACCGGTCGGCGGCCGACGCGAATCGGATCTCGCTGTCGATCGCGTACGTGGCGAGGGGCTGACGCGCCGCGGTGGCACCGGCGATCAGCTCGCCGACCTCGCGTACCAGCCGGGCGGCCAGTGCCACCAGCCAGCGGGCCGACAGTTGGTCCGGTGCGCGGTCGGGGTCGGGTGCGAGGGCGGCGAACGCGGCGGGGGAGATGACGTACGACGCGGCGGTGGCCTGGAACACCCGCTCGGTGACGTTCCCCTTCCTGCGTTCCTCGACGAGTTCGACGAGCCCGTGCTCCTCGAGCGCCCGCAGGTGGTAGTTGGCCTTCTGTCGCGTCAATCCCACCTGGGCGGCGATCGAACTCGCCGAACCGGGTTCGGCGAGCGCCGCCAGCAACCTGGCCCGGACCGGGTCCAGGGAGATCTCGGCGGCAGCCGCTTGATCGATCACTGCTACGTCCAACATGCGTCCACCCTCGCACCGACAATAAGTTCTGTCAAGACAAAAAGTATTGTCGGTAAGAATCTGCCTCAGCGCAGCGCGGGCGGATTGTTCAGATCGCGCGCGGAATAGGTGTCGCAGGCCTGGACCTGACCGGTCCGGTAGCCGGTGGCGAACCACTTCTGGCGCCGCTCCGACGAGCCGTGCGTCCAGCCCTCCGGATTCACCCGTGCGCCCGCGGACGCCTGGATCCGGTCGTCCCCGACCGACGAGGCGGCAGAGAGGGCGTCCTTGACATCGCTGTCGGTGAGGGTGTTCAGGAACGGCGGCCCGCCGTCGGGGCCGGGGAGGGTGTCGGCGTAGTGGGCCCATACACCCGCGTAGCAGTCGGCCTGCAGTTCGGTCCGCACCGCCGCGGAGTCGGCGCCCCGCGGATCTGCCTGCGCCCGCCCGATGTCGCCGAGCTGGTTCTGGATGTGGTGACCGAACTCGTGCGCCACGACGTACTCCTGCGCGAGCGGTCCGCCGCTGGACCCGAAACGGTCGACGAGGAGCTGGAAGAAGCTCGTGTCGAAGTACGCCGTCGAGTCCGCCGGGCAGTAGAACGGGCCGACCTCGCTGGTGGCGTTGCCGCAGCCGGTGTTGACCGAGCCGGAGAACAGGACGACCTCCGGCGGCACGTACGCGGTGCCGGTCTGTGCCGCGAGCTCCTGACCCCACACGGAGTCGAGACTTCCTGCCGTGAACACGACGCGGCAGTTCACGTCGCGGTTGGCGTCCGCGCCGGTCTCGCATCCCTCTAGGCCGGCGGAACTCTGAGCGGAGGAGTCCGTGGTCAGTCCGCCGAGCAGCGACCCGGGATCACCCCCGAGGAGCAGCGCGAGTACCAGCACGATCAGACCTCCCGCGCCGCCCATCGCGAACTTGCCGCCGAGACCACCCCCGCCGCCGCCTCCGACCGACACCCTGCCGGAGTCCATGCGGGCGCCCTCGTTGAAGGTCATGTGTCGTCGCTTTCTCTTCACTTTTCCGGTGCGTGCCGATCGAGCCTCGCACGTGAAGCGGGTATGCGTTTCCGCTCCCGCACGGTGTCTCCGTAGGATCTCAGCCAACGAAGTAGGTTGCCCCATGTTTCGAAAGGAATCCCGTGCTGCGCACACATCTCGCCGGTTCATTGCGAGCCGAGCAGGCCCAGCAGACCGTAACCCTCACCGGTTGGGTTGCCAGGCGTCGTGATCAC
>SEEV01000030.1 GCA_004211695.1 Rhodococcus sp. (in: high G+C Gram-positive bacteria) | reverse complement strand
CGCGCGGAGGGCAACGTGCAGGCGCTGAAGCTGATGGCCGAGACGTTCGAACTGCGACCGCACTTCGAGTGGCGCGGGCTCGGTTTCATCTCGCACAGCGCGCTCAAGGTCCACCGCAATTACGCCGAGTTCGACGCCGAGGAAAAGTTCTCGATGCCGGGTGTGCGCGTCGCGGATCCGAAGGCCTGCCAGTGCGGCGAGGTCCTCAAGGGCGTCATCAAACCGTGGGAGTGCAAGGTGTTCGGCACGGCCTGCACACCGGAGACACCGATCGGCACGTGCATGGTCTCCCCCGAGGGTGCGTGCGCCGCGTACTACAACTTCGGCAGGCTGCACCGCGAGACGGCCCAATTGCTCGGTCAGCGAGGCTGACCGGTGATGTCGCGCGAACACAGGATGCCGTCCGGGCACCGTGTGTTCGCGCAGTACGCGCACGCCCCGAATGCCCTGGGCTACTGCGGCCCCGCCGGTTCGGAGCGACTGCAGGCCGTCGCGTGTGGAGGCGCACCGGACACGGACGTGGTGGCGTTGGCCAAGCAGTTCAGCGGCGCCTGGCCGTACCAGGAAGTGATCGCCCGGCTCGCCGGAATCCCGGACCCTGTGGACGAGAGAGTCGTTCGAGCCTACTGGACCGCGGACGAACTCACCGACGGCATCGACCGCGCCGAGTTCGGGGCCGCCCTACTGGCCCGCCTGGCTCCGCAGGCCGGCCACTACTGGAAGCACCTCACTGCGGACCTGCTCGCGGAGGCGTCGCCCACCCACAACTTTCACGTGTTCGGCGTGTATCCGTGGTCGCGGCTGCTGAGCACCGGAATGCCGCAGCCGCTGCAGGTCCTCGACTCGTGCCGCATTAGCTGGGGTGAGGTGGTCGGCATCGACGCCGATCGTGCCGTCGTCCGGTCCCGGCGACTGCAGTGGGACGGAACCCGGCTGTCCCTCGGGGCCGAACAGGACGACCCGGCCGATTATCAGGTGACCGAGGGGGCGTTCGTCGACGGTCTCGCGGTCGGCGATCACGTCGCGGTGCACTGGGACTTCGTGTGCGACCGCCTCGACCCGGATCGGGTCGGCAGGTTGTGCCGTCAGACGGAATGGCAACTTGCACAGACCAATCAGCGTCTCGCCGGGGAGGTGTCCCCGACCTCGCCGAAACGGACCGACGCGAACGTTTCCCAGTTACCATGATTACACCTCACGGCCTGTGGCCGGATCGGAGCCGACATGAACAAGATTCTGAACTCCCTGTCCGAGGACGAGTACGTGCTGATCCGCGAAACCAAGAAGGCGCAGATGGCCGACCTCGACGAGGACAAGCTGATCAAACTGCACACCCGTGTTCGCCGCGCCCGCAACAAGCACGTCAAGCTGTACCGCCAGGAAGGCGCAGCGAAGGTCGAGAACAAGGGTGCGCGTGGGGCCGGTAAGGCGGCCAACGTGCGCAACGCCGACAAGGCAGAAGTCTTCGAGGCGGCGCTGAGCCGGGTGAGTACCCAGTTGGCGACCGCGGCACGCGCCAGCGCTCGGGACTTGAAGGACGAGCGACTCGCCCGCGCCCGCAGCGACTCCCCCTCCTTCAGCGAACTCGGCGACAGCGACGGCAAGGTGGCCTCGTCCGGCAAGGCACGCGTCGACGCCACCCGGAAGTCGTCCGGCCGCAAGAAGTTCGAGGCCTCCAGCATCGCCGCCGGCGCGCGGCGGCAGGCGAAGAAAGACAAGCGGTAGGACCTGCGTCAGACGCGCACGACCCGCATCCCGGCGGCTTCGAAGGGCGCTGTCTCTTCATGGACGGCCGAATTGTCGGTGACGATCGTCGTTCCCGGTGGGATCGGCGCCCACGCGTGGAACGGACGCCGCCCGAGTTTGGCCGCGTGCGCGAGGACGTACACCTCGTCGGCGCGTTCGATCATGATCTCCTTGAGGCGGGTCTGTTCCAGTTCGGCCTCGCAGATGCCCAGATCCGCGGTGACGGCGTCCGCGCCGAGAAACGCGCGGTCGAAGGTGACGCGCTGCAGTGTGGCCTCGGCCAGCGGTCCGACGAAGCCCTGGCTGAGGTGGCGGAGGGTTCCGCCGATGCACTCGACGCGCACGGAGTCGGCGTCGGCGAGCGATTCGAGGGCGGTGAGGCCGGCCGCGATGACGGTGACGTCCTCGATCTCGCGCAGGAACTCCCCCATCGCCCCCACGGTGGTGCCGGCGTCGAGAAGGATCGTCTCGCCGGGACGCACCTGGTTCGCGGCCCATTCCGCGATCGCCCGCTTCGCGTCGAATCCTTCGAGCGCACGCTGGCGGAGTGACGACTCCTGCTGGGGGTCGAGCGCGATCGCACCGCCGTAGGTTCGGGCGATCAAACCCTGGGACGTGAGCTGGCTCAGGTCCCGCCGGATGGTGGAGGCCGTGACGCCGAACTGCGCCGACAGGTCCTCGACGCTGGCCAACCCGATCGACCGGGCCAGTCGCACGATCTCGGATCGGCGTGCTTCCGACTCACGAACCGCCATGTTTCGTCCCCCTACTTCACAACCGCTGTGCTGGTTGCCAATTCGGCAGCCTGACGAAGAGCTTCGACCATACTACCGGCCTCGGCAATACCCTTGCCCGCGATGTCGAAGGCGGTGCCGTGGTCGACGGACGTCCGGATGACGGGCAACCCCACCGTGATGTTGACGCCGGCCTCGATGCCGAGGACCTTCACCGGCCCATGGCCCTGGTCGTGATACATCGCGACGATGAGGTCGTAGTCGCCGCGTCCCGCGAGAAAGAACGCCGTGTCCGCCGGCAACGGACCGTGGACGTCGATGCCGTCCGCCTTCAGCACCTCGACCGCGGGAATGATCTTCTGCTCTTCCTCGCCGTAGCCGAACAGTCCGTGCTCGCCGGCGTGCGGGTTGATGCCGCACACCCCGATCTTCGGTTCCGGGATCCCGGACCGCACCAGCGCCTCGTGTCCACGTCGGATGGTTCGTTCGACGAGGCCGGGTTCGATCCTGGCGACGGCGTCGAGGAGACCGATGTGGGTGGTCACGTGGATCACCTTGAGCTTCGGCGTCGACAGCATCATGGACACTTCCTCGGTGCCGGTGAGATGCGCGAGGAGTTCGGTGTGCCCGGGGAAGATGTGGCCGGCGGCGTGGAGCGCCTCCTTGTTGAGCGGGGCGGTGCAGATGGCCTGCACCTCTCCGCGCACCGCCAGTTCGCTGGCGACGCGGATGTACTCGTATGCGGCGTGACCGGCGACCGGCGACAGTTCGCCCCACGGCAGGTCGTCGGGAAGGAGGTCGAGATCGATCACGTTGACGCGCCCGGGCATCGACTGCGCGTCCGCGACCGACTCGACGGTCACGATGTCGGCGTCGATGCCGAGAACGTTCGCCGCGAGACGCAGCCGCTTGGCGTCGCCGATGACGACGGGGTTGCACCAGGATCGGGTGGCCTCGTCCAGCAGGGCGGGGACGATCACCTCGGGGCCGATTCCGGCGCCGTCGCCCATGGTGACGGCGACGGCGGGAAGGTTCGCGGTATCGGTTGACGCTGTCATGTGGGGTCCTCGCTGTGTGGGAGTGTGGGTGGGCGGCTGATCGCCGCGCAGGTAGGCCGCGATCGCGGAGAGGCTGGTGGTGTCGCCGAAGCTGCCGGGCCTCGTGACGACCCGCCGTCCGTCGGAGGCCACGGAGGCGACGGCGCCGTGGTGCACTTCGTGGACCGGCCGCAGCGACGTGATCGCCAGTGCGTCGACGACGGCCCGCGCCGTCTCCCCGCCGGTGAGCACGAGATCGGATCGGCGGTCGTTCTGCAGGGCGGCGACCAGTCGGCCGAGTGCCGCCGACAGCATCCTCGCGTTCGACGGGTCCACGTCGCCGGCCACCGTCACGACGGCGTGACCGGTGTCGAGCGCGCGGCGCAGGGGTGCTGTGTCGACGTCGCCGAGGAGAAGTGTGCGGGCGTCGACGGGGACGTGCCGGGCACCGTCGGCGACGAGGGATGTCACCTGCTGCACGGCAACGGGTTCCGCCGTCCCGACGACGGTCAGCACGGATTCCGGGTGGGTGATCGCAGGAGCGGGTACGTCGCGACGGGGCAGCGTACGTGCCACCGCCGCCGCCAGGGCGGACGTCCCGACCAGTCGCACTCCGGGAAGTGCGCGGCAGGCCAGAACGATCGAGTCGAGATCCGCATCGGTCTCGACGTCGCAGATCGCGATGGCGCCGTCGGACGCCGCGCGGGCCAGCGCCTGTTCGACATCGGGTCCGCGGTGCACGCACCGGGTGGGACGGCCCGGAAAGAGCGCGGCGATCGACTCCGGCGGCGTCGTGGATTCGGCCGACCAGACCCCGGCGGCGTGAAGCGGTGTCGCACCGATGTGCACGACGCCGCCGCGCACGGTCCGGTCGAGTGCGGGCAGGCCGGCCGCGACGACCACCGGACCGCCCTCGGCGAGGATTCCCACCTCGGCGCCGATGTTGCCGCGCTGGAGCGAGTCGATCTTCTTCACCACGAGCATGCCGGACGGAATGCCGGCGAGCGCATGCCGCATCGTCCGGGCCGCGTCCCCCGGGCTCATCGACCGCGTGTCGAGATCCGCGATGACGACCCCACCCGGTTCGCGCGCCTCGGCGGCGCCCAGAACAAGAGAGACGGGTGCGCTCCGGTCGAGGAAGGCGCTGGCCACTTCCGCCGCACCGGACAGGTCGTCGGCGAAGACCGCGACGGCCGGAACGGATCCGATCGATTTCGGTCTCATCATGCCGCCTTTGCCCGATTATCCGCGTGTTTCGTGCATCTGATGCTAGCAGTTCTGCGCGTTACGCGCAGTTTGTTCACAGGGATGCCCCCGCGCACTGCACGATCGCCTGACCCGTGATGCTCCCGCCGTGTGGTCCGACGAGGAAGCCGATCAGGCCTGCCACCTCGTCCGGTGCGATGAAACGACCGAGCGGCGGAACCTTCGGCGGCGTCGACGTCCGTGCCGGATCGTTCAGCATCGGGGTGTCCGTCGGACCCGGGGCCACCACGTTGACCGTGATCGCCCGGTCCACCAACTCGGCCGCCCAGGAACGCGACATCCCCACGAGCGCCGACTTGGTGGCGGCGTACTGACTCTTCCCCGCCGCCCCCGACATCGTGCGGCTCCCGACCAGGACCACCCGGCCGCCGTTGCGTATCGACGGCGCGAGCGCGTCGACGAGGACCTCGGCGGCCGCGACATGAATGCGCCACATCTCCAGGCCGTCCTCCACCCGCAGTTTCCCCAGCGGCGCGGAGGACTGCAGACCGGCGGCATGCACGACGGCGTCCACCGCACCGACCGCCGTCGCCTGCTCGGCCACCAGTTCGAGATCACCGAGATCGACTGCCACCCAGTCGAATCGGTCGTGTTCGATGCCGGGGTCGCGCCGGCTGAACCCGGTGACCGACCATCCGTCGTCCAGAAGCCGACGCGCGGTGGCGGCGCCGATGCCGGAGCTGACCCCGGTCACGAGCGCCCGCTTCGATTCGCTCGGTGTCACGACCGGCTCCCGTCGGCAATCCAGCCCGCCTCGAGTTCGACGTATTCGATCGCCTGACGGAACCGGGTGAACGCCACGTGCAGGCGACCGTCGTTCCCGGTGGTGATGCTGGGGTACGAGTACTCGCGGTTCAGGCCGTCGCGGGAGTTGTTGGACAGGCAGTAGCCGTCCCCGGTCTCGATGTCCCGGCGAAGCGGCCACGTCCTGCCGCCGTCCTCGGACATCGCCAGCGTCATCGGCGCCCGAGGCGCACCCCAGAACGCGCTGCGGCTGTCGCCGTCGCCGAGGGGCTCCGGTTCCGCCTCCGCCGCTGCGGGTGCCGCGTCGGCGAGTCCGTCGTCGTCGATCTCGTCGTAGAGGGACGTCCGCCGCGCGGTGGCGTCGGCGGCGCTGGACTCGTTGAACACCAGGGCGAGGCGGTCGTCCGGCAGCACGACGAACTGGACGGACGAATTGTTGTTGGGAAGTTCCGTGGCCTCCGGCTCGGTCCAGTTGTCGCCGTCGTCGGCGGAGGTGCTGCGGTAGATCGAGTCGGCCCAGCGGCTGCGGTAGAGGGCCACCAGCGTGCCGTCGGCGAGGCGGCCGATGTTCATGTGCACACAGCCGACACTGCCCGGCACGACCACTTCCCGCCAGGAGTCGCCGTCGTCGTCGGAGATCATCACACTGCTGTAGTCGCGATCGCCCACCCACTTGCGGCCCTCGATGCGGACGCAGTGGAACACGGGGAGCAGGAGCCGTCCGGTGGGGAGTGCGATCACCGGTTGGCGCACGAACACGCCCCCGGCTTCGGTTTCCGGCAGCAACGTGTGCGCCTCACCCCACGTGCGGCCGCCGTCGGCGGAGATGCGCCGCATGACCCGCGCCGTGTCCTGGTTGCCGGCGTGCTGGGACGTCCACAACAACCACACCGTTCCCGTGTTCGCCACGTGGAGAACGGGATTCTGCTCCGACCGCGTCGAATCGTGGGACAGCTGCACGGGCTCCGACCAGGTGTCCGCGCCCGGTTCGAGCCGGGAGAACCAGACGCTGATGTCCGGCACACCCTCCTGGGTGCCGGCGAACCACACACAGCCGAGGGAACCGTCCGGCAGGACCGTCAGATTGGCCGCGTGATTCTGCACCTGCGGTGCGGGGAGCAGAGCGTCGCGGCGGCCCGTCTCGACGGCGGGACGAACGATGCCGTCGGCGGATCGGGTGTCGGTTGCGGGACTCGGTGAGGTCATCTGCGTCTCCTGTGTGTCGAGAGGATGGGGCGAGCTGTCGGTGCGGCGGTCATGTCTAGGTGTGCAGCGCCGCGACACTCAGGTCGTAGGAGTTGGTGGGGCGCAGCCCGACGCCGTCGATCCGCGAGCGCCGCGCGAGAACGGCCTTCGGGACGAACGACCACAGGCACGGGCAGGTGTCCCAGATCTGATGTTGCGCGTCCGCGAGGAGTTCGGCACGCCGGGTGGCGTCGGCCTCCTCCGAGGCCTGGGTGATGATTCGGGTGATCTCGGGAAAGATGTACCCGTGGTAGGTGTCCCGGGTCGCTTCCTTCTCCGCGGTGCCCGCGTACATGCCCTGCATGATGGTGAGGGCCAGACCCGTCGGGCTCGGGAAGCCGTTGCCCAGCACGTCCCAGTCGCCGGCCTTGCCCTGACGCCACTGCGAGATGTCGCCGCCCGGTTCGAACTGCTGCAGGCTGGTCCGCACGCCGACCGCGGACAGCATCTGCAGCACCGACTCCATGATGTCGGTGTCGGCGGCGAATTCGCCGGTCTCCCAGATGATCTTGAGTTCGAGGTCGCGGACCCCGAGGGCGTCGAGTTCGCCGCGGGCCCGGGCCGGGTCGTAGGTGTACTCGCCGGTCTCGACGGCGCCGTCGAGGGTGAGGGGGATGACCCCGCGCGAGGGGGTGGCGGAACCCTGGAGCACCTGGTCGGCGAGGGCGTGGCCGTCGATGGCGTAGGTCAGTGCCCGGCGCACCCGCGCGTCGGCCAGCGGGTGGCCCTGCGGTTTCCGGAAATTGAAGAAGAGCTGATTCAACCGGACTCCGTCGATCCGGTCGATCGAGACGCCCGACAGTCCTGCGAGCTGGTTTGCCGCGTCCGGGGTGATGGAGTCGATCACGTCGACCTCCCCGCTGCGCAGCGTCACGACCCGGTTCGACTCGTCCGGCACGAACCGGACGCGCACCGATTCGATCTGCGCCGGAGTTCCCCAGTACTTCTCGTTGCGCACCAGTGTGTAGTTTCCGGTGCCGCGGTCGCTTTCCGTCACCACGTACGGTCCGGTCCCCACACCGGACTGCAGCTCCTCGGGAACATTCGCGGCCGCCGGCGTGACGAGGATGTTCGACATGAGGTAGTCGAGCACGGGGACGGGACGCTCGGTGTTCAGGGTGAAGCTGGTGTCGTCGATCCGGTCGACGGTCGGCCACTCGGGGAAGAACCCGCCGACGAAGGACCCGTCGACCTGGCTGTACATCTGCAGCGCTGTCGCGACATCCTGCACCTGCACCGGGCTGCCGTCCGAATAGCGGATTCCGGGCCGCAGGTGCACGTACCACTGGGTGGGCGAGACGAGTTCGAACCGATCGGCCAGAACCAGCTGGGGCCGCAGGTTCCGGTCGATCTCGGTGAGGGCCTGCCGCACGCCGAGCTGCACGGTGAGTGCGGCATCGAACTGGTTCAGCTTGTTGTCGAGGCTCACGAGCGATCGGTTCAGGGCCAGGCTCACGGTCCTCGGTCCGGGGGTTCCCGTCGGTGTCGCGCATCCAGCAGCGGATCCGAGCGTGAGTCCGGCACCGAGGAGGAGACCCGACCGGAGCAGCGTTCTCCTCGAAAAACGCTGATCGAAAAGAGAATTGGTCATCGTCGACCTCTCGGGACTAAGGGTGTGGGGCGCGGCGATCCGGCACGGCGCGAGATGGTTGACCACCACGCGATGTGATCGCCGGCACATCCGAACTCTACTCAAAGTTGCTTGAGATGCGCAAGATAGACGCGAGACTTGCGCACAACGCGCATTAGTGCGATTGTGAGCTGAGTTACAAACGAAGCTGCTGTACCCGACACGCCGCGGTGTCGACACCTCCCATCGCCGGCGTTATCGAAAGGTCGACGATGACCCCTCACGCAGACCCCGAACGGCCGGTGACCGAATGACGCAGCACGCCGCCGAGACGGCACTTGCAGCCCAGCCCAGCGGCTCGGCATCCTCGGCTCCCCGCCGGACCCAGACCTCCCGCACAGCTGTCCCGAGGGTGCTGACGGCGGCCATGCCCCGCTACGTCGCAAAACGCCTCGGACAGAGCGCACTGGCCGTCTTCCTTACCCTGACCACCGTGTTCGTCCTCATCCGGATGGCACCCGGCGACCCCGCCTACTCGATGGCCGGGCCCCTCGCCACCACCGAGGACCTCGCCCGCATCCGAGCGGACATGGGCCTCGACCAATCCGTATTCACCCAGTACCTGCTCTATCTGCGCGGCCTGGTCCACCTCGATCTCGGCACCTCGTACTCGTTCCAGGCGCCCGCCTTCGACGTCGTCCTCGCCCGGCTCCCCTACACGATCACCCTCGCCGTCTCGGCGATCCTGCTCACCACCCTGGTCGCGATCCCGCTGGGTGTGTGGATGGCGCGCCGCGCCGACACGAGGCGCGAACTCGGTGCCAACGTCGTCACGATCGCCGGTCAGTCCATGCCCGACTTCTGGACCGGCCTCATGCTCATCACCCTGTTCGCGGTCCTGATCCCGATCTTTCCCGCCGCCGGCTTCACGACGTGGTCGAGCCTGGTGCTGCCGACCGTGACCGTGGCCGTGCTGCAGATCGCCCTCATCTCCCGCATGGTGCGACGCGAGATGGTCGGCGCGTTCTCCTCCCCGTACATGACCGTCGCCCGTGCGCGCGGCGTCTCGGAGCGTGAGCTCATCTGGCGGTACGCCCTGCGGAACTCGGCGATCCCGGTCCTGACCGCGCTGGGCACCCGGTTCGCGTCCATGCTCAACGGTGTCGTCGTGGTCGAGGTCGTCTTCGCGTGGCCCGGCGTCGGATCGCTGGTCGTGCGGGCACTCGAGACGAGGGACTATCCCCTCATCCAGGCCACCGTTCTCGTGACCGCGGTGCTCGCCGTCCTCGTCCAGCTCGCCGTCGATCTCTGCTATCCCCTTCTCGACCCGCGCGTCCGACTCGGAAAGGGAACGAACACATGACCACCGTCATCGATCCCCCGGCCCAGGAGCGGCCGAGCGCCGTCACAACCCGGGACATCGCCCGGGCCGGCGCCACCCGCCGTGCCCGCGACAGCCGCGTGAAGATCTGGGTGGGCAGCATCTGCGCCCTCGCCGTCATCGCGCCCGTCGCACTGGCGCAACTGCTTCCGCTGCCGTCGCCGGACGCCACCGACCTCTCCCAGCGCCGCCTTCCCCCGCTGACGGACGGTCATCTCTTCGGCACCGACCAGCTGGGCCGCGACCTCCTCTCCCGCGTCCTCTACGGCGGACAGGTGTCGCTGACGATCGGCATCCTCGCGGTCGTCGTGTCCGGGCTGATCGGCCTGTGCCTCGGCGCGCTCGCCGGATATCTCGGCGGCTGGACCGACACGGTCGTGAGCAGGCTCCTCGAGGCCCAGCTGTCCTTGCCGCTCCTCATGATGCTGCTGCTCGTCGTGGCCCTGTTCGGCCCGTCGATTCCCGTCATCACGTTCGTCATCGCGATCGCCCAGTGGCCGGAGATCGCCCGGCTGACCCGCTCCCTCGTCCTCGTCGAACGCGAGAAGCCGTATGTGGCGGCGTCCCGGGTGCTCGGGCTCGGTCGCACGGCCATCCTGCTGCGCCACGTCGTCCCCAACGTCATCAAGCAGGCCTCGCTCGTCGTGTTGCTGCTGCTCGCGCAGGCCGTCCTCCTCGAGAGCGCGCTGAGCTACCTCGGCGCCGGACCGCAACGCCCGTTCGCCACCTGGGGCCGGATCATCTCCGACGGCCAGGACTACATCACCACCTCCTGGTGGCTCGTCACCCTGCCCGGCCTCGTCATCGTGGTGCTCGTGATCGGGGTGAACCTGCTCGGCGACGGGCTCCGAGACCGCCCGGCGAAATCCCCCGGGAAGCGCCGCGGCCTCCTCCACCGGATCTCGCTGCGAAAGGAAGAGGCCTGACATGGGGAATCTCCTCAGAGTCGACGAACTGCAGATCGAACTCATCACCGCGCGGGGCGTCATCCGCGCCGTCGACGGCGTGTCCTTCTGCATCGACGCCGGCGAAACCGTCACGATCATCGGCGAATCGGGGTCGGGCAAATCGACCACCGCGATGGGCATCCTCGGCCTGCTCCCCGACGACCTCGCCGTCCTCTCGGGTTCGGCGCGTTTCAAGGACTGCGACATCCTCGGGAAGCCGAAGGCGCTCGCCAAGGTCCGGGGACGGCACATCGCCCTGATCCCGCAGGACCCGATGACCGCGCTGAGCCCGGTGCACACCATCGGATCCCAGTTGCGGGAGGCCGTGCGCCACAGCGGAATCACCGGCAGGTCGAAGGAAACCGCGCGCGCCGTGGAACTGCTCGAACAGGTACGGATCCAGAATCCGGCAGGACAACTCGGGAAGTACCCGCACCAACTGTCCGGCGGGATGCTGCAGCGCGTGCTGATCGCCTGCTCGCTCGCGTCGAGCCCGGAACTGATCGTCGCCGACGAACCCACCAGCGCCCTCGACGTGACCGTGCAGGCGAGCATCCTCGACCTGCTCCTCGAACTGCAGGAGCGCACCGGCGTCGGAATGCTCGTCATCACCCACGATCTCGGCGTCGCCCGACTGATGTCGGACCGCATCTACGTCATGAAGGACGGCCGGTTCGTCGAGAACGGTGACGCCGAAGACCTGGTCCTCCACCCCCGCAGCGCCTACACCAGGAAGCTGCTCGACGCCGTCCCCCGGCTCGGCGACTACACCACGACCGTAGGAGCGTCGACATGAGTGCACCTCTGCTGTCCGTCGAAGATCTCGTCGTCGAATACCCGGTCCCCGACGGCGTGTTCCGTGCGGTCGACACCGTCAGCTTCGCGGTGGACAAGGGGGCGACGCTGGCCGTCGTCGGCGAGTCCGGGTGCGGCAAGTCGACGATCGCGAAGTCGATCGTCCGGCTGCTCACCCCCACGTCCGGCCGCATCCTGGTGGACGGGGTCGACATCGCGCAGCTCTCGGAGAAGGCCCTGCGCCCCTTCCGGTCTCGCGTGCAGATGGTCTTCCAGGATCCGTACGGGTCGCTGGACCCGCACCTGACGGCCGTCGACATCGTCGGCGAACCGCTGCGCCTGCACGGCGTCCGGAGCAAGTCCGAGCGGGCGCGCCGGGCGGCGGCGCTGATCGATCGGGTCGGGCTGCCCGCCACCGCGCTCCATCGCCGGCCCGCCGAGTTCTCCGGAGGTCAGCGGCAACGCATCGGCATCGCCCGGGCGCTGGCCAGCGGGCCGGAACTCCTCGTGTGCGACGAGGCCACCAGCGCGCTCGACGTGTCCGTGCAGGCGCAGGTGCTGGACCTCCTCCGCGAGATCCAGCAGGACACCGGCCTGACCTACGTCTTCATCTCCCACAACCTCGGCGTGGTCCGCGAGATCAGCGACACCGTGATCGTCATGTCCCGCGGACAGGTGGTCGAAAGCGGTTCCACCACCGACGTTCTCGAACGTCCCACCGAGCCGTACACCCAGGCCCTCCGCGCCGCCGCGCTCGACCCCACCACCATGGTCGGGATCAAACCCCGCCACCTCGTCTCGCGTCCGCACGGCGCGAGCGACGTTCCCCGCACCGCATCCCGAGGAGTAGCTTGATGCCCGAACTCGACCTGACCTCACTCGTGCTCGGCACGATGACCTTCGGCGACACCGTCGACTTCGACGGTGCCGCAGCGATGGTCGATGCCGCGCTCGATGCCGGAATCACCCACATCGACACGGCCAACGGCTACGCCGGCGGAGAATCCGAGCGCATCCTCGCCCGGCTGCTGGCCACCCGGCGCGACCGCGTCACCCTCGCCACCAAGGCGGGAATGCCCCACCCGGACGCCGGCGACCACTCACCGCTGTCGCCCGCCGGTCTCCGGTCGAGCGTCGAGGCGAGCCTGAACAGGCTGGATACCGATTACGTCGACCTGTTCTACCTCCACCAGCCCGACCGGGCCACACCACTCGCCGACACCCTGTCCACCGTCGCGGACCTCGTGTCGGAGGGCAAGATCCGCACCCTCGGTGTCTCCAATTTCGCGGCCTGGCAGATCGCGGAACTGAACCACACCGCCGACGCCGTCGGAGCACCCCGACCGATCGTGGCCCAGCAGCTCTACAACCTCCTCGCCCGGCGGATCGAGGAGGAGTACGTCGAATTCGCGGAGGTCACCGGTCTGATCACGATGGTCTACAACCCACTCGGTGGCGGTCTGCTCACCGGCCGGCACTCGTTCGACGCCCAGCCCGCCGACGGCCGCTTCGGTGATTCGCGGCTGGCGCAGATGTACAAGGAGCGGTACTGGAACACCGCGATCTTCGACGCCATCACCCAGCTGTCCGCGATCGCCGACAAGGCCGGCATCCCCCTCACCGAACTCGCCCTCCGCTGGCTCGTGTCCAAGCCCGCCGCGGGGCCGATCCTCCTCGGCGGATCGAAGGTCGCGCACCTGCAGTCGAACATCGCCGCCGTCGCGAAAGGCACACTCGACGACGAACTGATCGACGCGTGCGACGAAGTGGGCAGCGCCCTGCGCGGACCCATGCCCAACTACAACCGCTAGGAGAGAATCACCCTCATGAGCGCCCAGGAATTCGCCGCCCGACTCCGCGGCCGGGAACGGATCGTCGGCTACTGGTCCGTCATCGACAGCCCGGTCTCGACCGAATGGCTCGCCCACGTCGGCTGGGACTACATCGCCCTCGACCTCCAGCACGGCCTGATCGGATACTCCGGGATCGTCGCGGGGCTCACTGCCATCGACGCGTCCGGCTCCGCCGTCGGCATGGTCCGCGTCGAGTCGAACGATCCGACACCGATCGGCCGAGCCCTCGACGCCGGCGCGGCGGGAGTGATCGTCCCGCTGGTGAACACGGCCGAGGAGGCCGCCCGCGCCGTCGCGGCGGCGACCTACCCGCCGGCCGGAGTCCGCTCGTACGGGCCGATGCGCTCCCAACTGCGGATCGGCCCCACACCGGCGGACGCCAACCGCGACACCGTTCTCGTCGTGATGATCGAAACCCCACAGGGACTCGCCAACGTCGAGGAGATCTGCGCCGTCCCCGGACTCGACGGCGTCTACGTCGGACCGTCCGACCTGCGCCTCGCCGTCGGCGGCGCCCACCCGAACGACCCGAGCGTCGACGACGAATTCGAGGCGGCCCTCGTGCGCGTCCGCGAGGCCGCCGCCGCAGCCGGCATCGCCGCGGGCATCCACACCCCCGACGGGGCCGTCGCGGCGCGGCGCCTCGCGGAGGGCTACACCTTCGCCACCGTCGCGTCCGACCTCACTCACCTCAAAGCGGTCTCCACGGCTCATTTGAAGGCGGCAACCGGGGAGTAGAGCGTGAACGACTGCGCTGACCCCGGTGCGCGGCGGTTCCGTATCCGGGACAGCGTCAGTCGCAGTCGTCCACGGCAGGCACACCGGCGAATCATGCTGCGAGGAAGTCGATCGCACCCTGCGCGCCGGAGATCAACGTGGTGTTGTGACTTCCGCCGGGAGGTCGCACCACCTGCACCGCATTGCCCGCGGCACAGGACTGACGGACGAACTCGTCGTGGACCGCGACGGGCACCAGTTCGTCTGCTTCCGCGTGATAGCTGTAGACCGGTGCGCTGGTTCCTGTTGCGGTCGGGCTGTTCTCGGCGAGAACCTCACGCAGCGCAGGATGGTCGTACGGCCGAGGGTCGATCGTGTAGTCGTGTAACGACCGAAACGCATAGGTCGCGATCAGATCGACGGTGCACGCGGCGCCGCTCGCGTGCATGGCCGCTCGACCCTCAGCGGTGAAGAGCTCGCTCAGCCGCTTCTCGGGGTATGCGCGATCGATCCCGGTCACTCCGCCGAAGGTGAGTCCGAAACCGTACCCGCCGTCGACGTTTCGCATCGTCGCCTCGAGGTCGGCGGGTAACCCGCCCAGTGCAATTCCCTTCAGGCCCAGCTCGGGAGCGTGGGACTGCTGAAGTTCGGCGGCCCACGCCGTGGCGAAGGCTCCACCGGAGTATCCCCACAGACCCGTAGGCGCGTTCACGTCGAGTCCGGCAGGCTCGAAATGCCGAGCGGCACGGACCCCGTCGAGAACCGCGTAGCCCGACTGCAGTCCGGCGAGGAACTCGGACTCAGGCCCCTCGTAGTCCGCGGTGACGACCGCCCACCCGCGCGACAGTAGGGTGGCGATCATGACCGTCTCGGACGCCGCGTTCGACGTCACTGCCCCCAGGCCCGCCGTGAGCGCATACGACGGGGCGCACCGGGATCCGAGGCTGTCCTCCGCGGTCTGATAGGAGACGAGGGGCCGAGGGCCGTCGCCGGTCCACGGCGTCCTCGGGACCAGAACCGTGGCGACGTCGGCCACCGGACCTCGGTGGGAATCGAGCGACTTGTACAGCAGCTGCCACGAATCGACCGGGAGCGGCACACTCAGCGCCGTCGCGGTCACCGGCCGCGACCGCAGGACCGGCCACCGCGATCAGACTCAGTCCCACCGCCGCCACGACCGCTGCCAGGGAGAACGACCACCGTCTCGTCCGCACGGGTGCTCCTTTCGTGTGGCAACCCATACGCGCCATCGTCAGTATTCTGCCACCAACTTAGGTCGAAGTATAGATATTGTCTGACCAAATTGAGCGGTGGCTTCGAATCTCCGGTCGAGCCGCCCGCACCGCCGGGCTCGCCCTCACTCAGCGCCACTCACCCCTCCGAAGCGGGATCAAAACCCCTCATCCGGGTGACGTACCCGCTCCCGCCATGCATGAGACTCGAGTCACAGCACATGAGGACGCGGGGCGCAGTACCCGGGCGTCCCGACGCTGTTCAGCCCACACCAGAGAGAAGGTTGATCATGACGACGGTCGAATCCGCCGACACCACAACAATTCCCGACGAAATAGCACTACAGATCGTCCTCCCCGAAGGGCACAGCGATGACGCGAAGCTGTACGAGGCCTACCGGTGGCTCCGCGAGAATCAGCCCTTGGCGCAGGCGCGGGTCGAGGGATACGACCCACTCTGGCTCGTCAGCAAGCACGCCGATCTGATGGAGATCGAGCGACAGCCACAGATTTTCAGCGCCGGCGGTGGGGAGAACAAGGGCTCGCACAACCCGATCCTCAGCAACCAGGCGGGCGACGAGTTCACGAAGACACTCACCGGAGGGAGTCTTCGCATCCTCGACGCGCTGCCCTACCTCGACCCCCCGGAGCACACCACGATCAAGGACGTTGCGTTCGACTGGTTCCGGCCCGCCAACCTCAAGAAGTGGGAAGACCGCATTCGTGAGACCGCGCGAGAATCCGTCGCTCGTCTCGTTTCCGGAAACCGAGACCTGGATGCCGTTCACGAGTTCGCAGTGTTCTTCCCGCTGCACGTCATCATGTCGCTCTTCGGCGTTCCGGTGGAAGATGAACCGCGCATGATGGCACTGACGCAGGACCTCTTCGGCGTCGCCGACCCGGATGCGGCGCGCGATGACGTCGAGAGCCTGTCGCCCGATGCCGCAGCGCAGCAGTGGGCCGCGGCGATCGCCGACTTCTACGCCTACTTCGATGTTCTCGTCGAGAGCAGGCGGGCAGAGCCGCAGGACGACCTGGCGACTCTCATCGCGGTCGCGAAGGATGCGAGCGGGGAGTACTTCCCCAAGACGTTCGCGTACGGGTGGTTCGTCGCCATCGCCACTGCCGGGCACGACACCACAGCGAGTACGCTCGCGGGTTGCTTGCAGCAGTTGGCCGCCCGCCCCGACATTCTCGACCGGGTGCGGGGCGATCTCAGCCTGGTGCCTCACGTGGTGAACGAGGCATTGCGCATCGTGTCCCCGGTCAAGCAGTTCACCCGTGTCGCCCTCGCCGACTACGAACTGCGTGGTCGCACAATCAAGGCGGGCGACCGTCTGATGTTGCTGTTCCAGTCCGGAAACCGCGACGCCGAGGTGTTCGACAACCCGGACACGTTCGACATCGACCGTCGGCCGAACAAGCAGATCGCATTCGGGTACGGGCCGCACATGTGCATCGGTCAGCATCTCGCGAAGCTCGAAATGAAGGTCATGCTCGAAGAGTTGCTACCCGAACTCCGGCGCGTCGAGGTGTCCGGTGAACCCAAGATGATCCAGACGAACTTCGTCGGCGGACTGCGGCATCTCCCTGTCCACCTGACGTTTGCCTGACCCGGCGGTGCGCCGGCGCGCAGCGGCTTCGGCGCACCACCCTTCGAACGAGAGAGCGCCATCAGCACATGACGAAAGTGACCTATCATCTGCCCGACGGGACCACGGAGCAGGTCGATGTCGAACCCGGAGAAACGCTCATGAATGCGTCGGTCCGCAACAATCTCCCCGGCATCGTCGCCGAATGCGCCGGCAGTTGCGCTTGCGCTACATGTCACGTTCATCTCCCGACGGAATACACCCGCTTCTTCGCAGAACCGACCGACGAGGAGACCGATCTGATCGCATATCTGGACGCGGCGGACAACAATTCCCGTCTGTCCTGCCAACTCGTCGTCGGTGACAGCGACGACGAGATCCATGTCCGAGTCGCAGACAGCAGGTGAGATGGTGATGACTCGACTACACGGCAACACGGCAATGAACGTCCGGCATGCCTGCTACATCCTCGCCGGGATCACGGCTCTACTCCTGACGTGGCCGTTCGCGTTCGACTGGATGGGCAACGGCGGCAACATTCTCAACCCGGTCGAGTTCTTCGGTGACGGCATCGAACCGGGCGGCACAGCAGCCTTCCTGAGCATCGACATGCTGATCGCGTGGGCGGTCTTCATCGTGTGGGTTCTCACGGACACCGTGCGGATCGGGATGGGCCGCAAATGGGGCGTCGTCTTCGTTGTGCTGTCCTACATCGGCGTCTCGATGGCGTTTCCGTTCTACCTCGTTGCACGCGAGCGATTTGTGGCGGGAAGTCGTGTCGGATCCGGAGTGGCGCCGTCACACGACGGCCACGAATCGAGTGCCGCGCAGAGCGCGTAGCAATCGGCGAGGTACCCGACGCGCTACGAGTGCGCCAAGCCCGAGTCCACAACTCGGTCCTGGCGCACTTCGCGTTCCGTAGGCGGCGTCGAGGCGCCTTTCACACCACCCGGCGGACCTTCATGCCGTCGAACACCGGCGCGACGCGAACCACATCGCCCGTCGTCGGAGCGTGAACCATCTGCCCGTTCCCCACATAGATGGCAACATGACCGGGACCCGCAGGACCCCAGTTTCCGAACAGCAGATCTCCCGGTATCGCGTCGGCCAGGGGCACCTCCGTACCGACATTCCATTGCGTCTCGGACGTGCGCGGAAGCGAAATCCCCGACGTGGCCGCGTAGACGGCGTACGACGTCAACCCGGAACAGTCGAAACGAGAAGCACTCCAACCCAGATCAACGAGAGGAACCCGTCATGACGACGAACAACAACGCTTTCTTCATCGGAGGCGAATGGCATGCGCCCACCTCGAGCGCCGTGATCACGGTGGTATCCCCCAACGACGAACAGGTGGTGGGCCACACCCCCGACGGCGCAGAAGCAGACATGGATGCCGCAGTCGATGCGGCGCGCCGGGCATTCGACGATCCGACCGGTTGGTCGCAGTGGGAGCCGGCACGGCGAGCGCAGACACTGGGGCGCCTCGCCGATGCGCTCGACAAACGCGCACCCGAGATGGTCCAGGCGGTGAGTTCTCAGAACGGGATGCCCGTCGCCGTCGCGGAGAAGTTGGAGGCGGTCTTCCCGCAGATTCTGCTCCGCTACTACGCCGGCCTGATCGAGAACGACAGCTTCGAGGAAACGCGCCCGGGTCTGCTCGGCGGATCGACTCTCGTGACCAAGACCCCGATCGGCGTCGTCGGGGCGATCGTCCCGTGGAACTTCCCACAGACGCTCGCCGCATTCAAATACGCTCCTGCTCTCGCTGCCGGGTGCACGATCGTCATCAAACCGTCCCCCGAAACGGTGCTCGACAGTTACGTTCTCGCGGAGGCAATCGAAGAGGCGGCCTTGCCGGCGGGCGTGATCAACATCGTGCCCGGTGGCCGCGAACTGGGGGCGTATCTGGTTTCGCATCCCGGCATCGACAAGGTGGCGTTCACCGGGTCGTCGGCTGCAGGCCGCAGCATCGCCGAGGCCTGCGGTCGACTGCTCCGGCGGTCACGCTGGAACTGGGTGGAAAGTCGGCGGCGATCATCCTCGACGACGCGAATCTGGATCTCGCCACCGTCGGTGAACAGCTGTTCGGCGCAACCATGTTGAACAACGGGCAGGTCTGCTACCTCGGCACCCGCATCCTGGCTCCGCAGTCGCGTTACCAGGAAGTGGTCGATACGTTCAGCGCTCTCGCCGGGTCGCTGACCGTAGGAAGTTCTCTCGACCCCGCCACGATGATCGGACCGATGGCGAGCGCCCGGCAGCGCGACCGGGTGGAGTCGTACATCGCGAAGGGCAAGGGCGACGGCGCCCGCATCACGGTCGGTGGTGGGCGCCCCGCGGCGCTCGACAAGGGATGGTTCGTCGAACCGACCATCTTCGCGGACGTGGACAACAACTACACCATCGCCCAGGAAGAGATCTTCGGCCCAGTGTTGTCGATCATTTCGTACCGCGACGACGAGGATGCCATCCGCATGGCGAACGACAGCGACTTCGGCCTCGGTGGCACCGTCTTCACGGCCGATCACGACCACGGGGTCGCCGTCGCCCGGCGCATCCAGACGGGAACGATCGGCATCAACGGCTACCTTCCCGATCCGACGGCGCCTTTCGGTGGTGTCAAGGCCAGTGGTCTCGGCCGCGAACTGGGTCCGGAAGCCCTGTCGGCCTACCTCGTGCCGAAGTCGATCTACCTGTGACGGCGTGATGTGGGTGCGACTCTCGGGCCGCACCCGCATCCCTCCACGCACCACTCATCCCAACGGGGTATTTTCCACAGCCCGAAGGATGACAACGCGTCCGATTCATACCTTTCCTCCCCTCTCGGTCGGCATTATGGTTCGACCAAACACTCTGGCCTTCTCCTGTCGAGGAGAGGCACCTGAAAGCAAGGATCCGCACATGGATGTCATGGAACACGCGGGAGCCATTCTCCCCGAGGACCGCTACAGTGCGAGCACCCTCGAGGCGTTCCGATCGAACGGGTACTGGCGCGACGAGAGCCTGGCCGAACATGTGGATCGCTGGGCGAGGATCGACCCGGACTTCGTCGCAGTCACCGACGGCTACGGATCACTCACCCGAGGCGAACTTCGGGCGCAGGCGTACCGCCTCGCAGCGTCACTGAAGAGACTCGGAGTCGACAGCGGTGACCGCGTCCAGGTGCAGTTGCCGAACTGGAACGAATTCGTCGTCATCTATGTGGCACTCGCCAGGGTCGGCGCCGTGCTCGTGCCGACGATGCCGGTGTATCGGCACGACGAAGTCCGATATGTTCTGGAGCACTCAGGCGCCAAGATCTCCTTCGTCACAGAGGAATTCCGAAAGTTCCGGTACACCGACATGCTGACCGAGGTCCGCGCGGAGGTTCCCGGACTCGAGCACGTCGTCGTCGTGCGCGGAAAAGCGAGGGCCGACGAGATCGCGTTCGATTCGCTGATCGCCGGCGACGACGTCCCCAGTGACGAAGAACTCGGGCCACCGCCGTCTGCCGATGCGGCCCACGCCATCATCTACACCTCAGGAACGGAATCGCGACCGAAAGGCTGTCAGCACACCTTCAACACGCTCTCATTCACCGCCTACGGACTGGGTGGGCAGGTGATGGGTCTGAACCCCGACGACGTGATGTTCATGCCCTCCCCCGTCACGCATGCGACCGGACTTGCTGTGGGCGTTGCGACACCGCTGATCCTCGGCAGTGGGATCCATCTCCTCGACGTGTGGGAGCCGGGCGAGGGCCTCCGGCGTATCGCGGAGTTCAAGACGACGGTGAGCATGGCCGCCACACCATTCCTCCAGATGGCACTCGGGGCCATCGATGCCGGCGCCGACCACGACGTCAGCTCGATGCGACTCTGGGTCAGTGCCGGTGCACCGATACCTGAAACGCTTCTGCAAGAATGGAAGACGGCGCTGCCCGCGTGCACACTGCTCCCGGTGTACGGCAGCAGCGAGGGACTCCTGATCACCGCGGTACGCGCCGACGACCCCCTCGACAAGGTGCTCTCCTCCGACGGACGGGCCTTCGACGGTGTGGATCTCGAGATCCGCGACGAGGAAGGCGCCGTCGTCGCGGCCGGGGAGGAAGGCCAGATCTTCTACGGAGGGCCGGGAATCTTCCTCGGCTACTGGCGCGATCCCGCGCGTACGGCTGCATCGGTCGACGGTCGAGGATTCCTCTCCTCGGGCGATCTGGGACGCGTCGACGCAGAGGGATATCTGCGGGTCACAGGACGAATCAAGGACCTGATCATCCGCGGCGGCATGAACATCTCGGCGCGCGAAGTCGAAGAGCATCTGCTCGCGCATCCCGACATCATCGGAGCGGCCGCGGTGTCCATGCCGGATCCGCGCCTCGGCGAAAAGGTGTGTGCCTTCATCGTTGTGAACGGTCCCGCGCCGACGTTGGACGACCTCGCCGACTTCCTCCGGAACGAACGGAAGGCCATGATGCAGAAGATTCCGGAGAAGGTGGTCGTCGTCGATCAGCTTCCCACCACCGCGACCGGAAAGATCCAGAAGTTCTTGCTCCGCCAGGAGGCCGCCGCACTGGTCGGAAAGGAGTAGGACCACCCGGCACTGCCGAGTGCCCGCGAAACAGGGGCTGCGCAACGATATTGCGCAGCCCCTGTTCCGGTTCGGTGCCGGCCTTCCTCCAACAAGCGAAACCTCTCGTTCCGAAGGGAACTCCACTGAGTCAACGGTCAATGCGACGGTGTCCGGGTCGTCGTGCCCGGTACCAATGGTTGATTCAGGTGATGCGGCGGGACGAGGCGTCGGGCTTGGTCATCTCCAGGTACCGATAGATCGCCTCTGACCGGTTCATCGCTCCCAGCTTTCGCAGGATCTTCTTGACGTGCGATTTCACCGTGAAGACGCTGATCACCAGTGCATCCGCGATCTCCGTGTTGGATTTGCCCGCCGCCAAGAGATGGAAGACTTCGCGCTCCCGCCCGGTGAGTTCTTCCAGACCTGGTGCGTTGCATGTGGAGGACAGGGGCGCAGGTGACAACGACGCGGCACCCTCGACACGTGGCTTCCCGAAGGCGACCTCTGCATTCGACAGTCCCTCCGCCTCGAGGCTTTCCTGTTGCAGGCGTTCGACGATCAGCCGCTTCTGTTCGGTCAGTCGTTCGGACACGAGCGCTCGTTCGACGAGAGTCCCGAAGCTGGCGGCGAAGGCGTCAAGCAGGTCCCGTTCGGCGACGGTCGGCTTTCTGCCGTCGGGGCGACCGGCGTGGATCAGGCCGATGACCCCGATAGAGACGGCGATCGGGGCCACGGCATACCCTTCGGTACCGAAGAACGAGGCACCTACGATGGCTCTGGAATTCCCCGTAGAAGTCTGCGGATTCGGCAACACGAGGACTGCGGTGCGCGTCTGGATGGCTTGTTCCTCCGGCGATCCGGGCGCTATCCGGGTGGTCGCGAGTGAAGCGACTTCGGGCACAGCGCCCTTCTCGAACTGCGTCTCCACGACGGTCCAGGCATCACCGTGGACCTCCGAGAGCAGCACACGGCCGAGGCCGGTCATCGCGGCGGCCTCGGCGCACACACTCCTGGACAACCCGGCCACTGTTTCGGCACCGCGAAGACGTCGAATTGCACCTGCGAACTCGGCGGCGCAGACGACCGCAGACGAGGACGGTGCCGCGTGCAGCCGGTGGCGGGCATCTCGGATCTCGACGAGGAGCCTTCCGAAGGACACCCTTCTGTCCGCGGCGATTGTCGGCAGTCCACGGAGCCCGGCTTCCGTGGCCTCGTCGAGCATGGCGAGCACGAGGCCCGGTGAGACCTTGCGTGTCTCGCTCGGAGCTTCGGGCCCGAGACCGAAGTCGTGGCGCAAGCGGCCGAGTAGCGACACGGCCGTCTTCATGGCTTCGCCGTCGCCTCTCGATCGTGCGGTGCTCTCTGTCGAGGGTTGGCCACTGTTCACGGTTTCGTGTCCGTCATCGTCGGTTCTGGTGGGAATAGAGCACCGCCGCCGCCGCCCGGGTCGGCACGCGCAGCTTTTTGAGAATGTGCTTGACGTGCGACTTCACGGTTCCTTCGGAGATGACGAGTGTTTGTGCGATCCGACTGTTGGTGGCGCCTGTCGCGATGTGAGAAAGGATCTCGCGCTCGCGGAACGTCAAGACCGCATTGATCTCTACCGCAGATATCTCGTCGACGGTGCGCCGCGGGCTGTGAGGATGCTCATTCACCCGGGGACGCAGGCCCAGTTCCGCCTTGTGCATGCGCTCGAGCAGCATGTCGGTGGCGTCGAAGGACGCTGCGAGCCGAGACCTCTGCGCGCTGATCCGTTCCCGCAACACCGCCTGCTCGTACACGAGAGCGAAGAACGTCGCGAACGCGTCCAGTCGGTCACGGTCGTCCGGATCGAGTGGGTCCCGCACGCCGGGGCGATCAGCATGCAAGAGGCCGATTACCCGCCCCCCGGAGACGATGGGTGCTGCGACATAGCTCGAGGAGCGTGACGCGAGCACGATTTCCTTCAACGTCCGTTCGTCTCGAGCGGGCGCTGGGACCAGGGCAGGCACTCGTCGGCGAACGAGTTCCGTCTCCAGCCGCGCGTCGGACAACGGAAACTCCGCGGAATCTACGTATTCCGAAAAATCCATCGGCGACCCGTCGAATTCCGGCTCGACGTGAAGTCTTTGCGGTTGCCACAGCGACCCGCTTATCGCCGAGATCATGGCACGCGCGAAAGGTAGTGCAGAGCAGATTGCCCCCGGCGCCGACTGGACGATGTCCTCGGACGCGAGATCACGGAGTCCGGCGGCGGCATCGTGAACAGACCGCAATTCGGCGGCACGACGGATCGCCGCACTTTCGGCGCACTGCTCCTGGAGTTCTTCGATCCGGACCAGGAGGAAACACGCTTCCTCGATGTCGGACTCGGGCAGTAGTCCTTCGGTCAGCGCGCATCCGAGTTGATGTCGCGTGGCGGCAAGCGCTCCGTACACGGCGTTCGGGCAGGATGCCCGGAAATCCGAACCGAGGATCTTCGCGGCGACGCTCATGTACTCGAGCGCGTTGTCGAGAAGATCCTCATCCCGCACTTCGACTGCCTGCTCTGTCCGAATCATTGCGCTCCGTAGTTCGGTCGCCTCACGACGTTGCTGACGCCACGAGGCAGACGATCCCACCGACGTCCATAGTATGTGACTGGCATCACTAAACACGAATCATACGCCGCGAGCAAGCCGCGACCGAGACGGGCCGCGCAAGGCAAACTGCCTCCAACCATGTTGGAGGAGTGGGAATTCCGCATCTCGGCTCACTGAACGCGCAGAAGATCGTCGACATGGCGTCCGACGCTGAAACAATGCTACCATTTCAAAGGTACGACCGAAAGGATTGCTGTGGACGCCGTGGTTTTGCGCGAATTCGGGGAGCCGGATGTCTTACGGTTGGAGTCGGCCCCTGATCCGGTCGCGCCCCCCGGTTGGGTCACCGTCCGCCTGAAAGCTGCCGCGCTCAACTGGCACGACGTCCTTGTCCGTCAGGGCAAGTACTCGTCGCCGCTACCGCACGTTCTCGGCGCGGACGGCGCCGGTATCCGGACGGACACGGGCGAGGAGGTTCTCGTCCTCCCGTCACTGTGGTGGGGCGACCGAGAGGCGGCACCGAGCGCGCAGTGGGAGATTCTCGGTGACCACCAGCGCGGCACCTACGCCGAGTTCGTACGAGTTCCCGCAGACTGCGTCGCCCCGAAACCCCGCGGGCTCAGCTGGGAGCAGGCCGCTGCGCTGCCTCTCGTCGGTCTCACAACCTATCGCGCGCTGTTCACGCGCGGTCGTCTCCGCGCCGGCGAGAATCTCCTGGTCCTGGGCGCCGGCGGCGGCGTCGCAACGATGGCCGTGATGCTGGCGGCCGCCGTGGGCGCGCACGTCACAGTGACGTCCTCGTCGCCGGACAAGATTTCGCAGGCACGAGAACTCGGCGCGGCGGACGGCGTGCTCTACACCGAACCCGACTGGCCGCACGCCGCACGCCGCCTCACCCCCGGCGGACAGGGATACGACCTCGTCCTGGATTCGGTGGGGACCTGGCAACAGTCCATCGAGTCCCTCCGGCCGGGTGGCCGACTGGTCGTGCTCGGCGCATCGCGCAGCGAACTCGCCACCCTCGACGTCCGCCCGTTCTACTTCGGCCAGTACGAACTGATCGGCACCACGATGGGCAGCCCGCAGGACTTCACGGGACTTCTGAAACTGCTCGACGCGAAGGCCGTCCCCCCGGTGCCCATCAGCGCGGTATTCCCACTCGCCGAGGCGGCCGCAGCGCACAAGCACCTCGAGCGGGGAAGCGGGTTCGGCAAGATCGTTCTCTCACACGGCTGAGAGCGGTGTCTATCATCGACCGCGACGCGGTTCGGTGACGACGAGAGGACACGCAGTGACGAGTGACCTGCCCACGCCTGCCGACGACGGTCGCCGCGACGTGATCGACTGGATGCGGACCGAATGGGCGGAGCACCGGGATTCGGCCGAACTGGAGTTCGTCACCACCATGGCATTGCTGCGTACACACCAGTGGGTCGTCCGCGCCATGGACCAGGAGCTGCGCTCACTCCGTCTCTCGCGCAATGCCTATCTCATTCTGACTTCGCTCCAACTGTCCGAGGGACATACTCGGACGCTCGGCAAATTGAGCAAGTACCTCATGGTTCATCCCACCACCGTGTCGATGGCGGTCGACCAACTCGTGAAGGCCGGACTCGTCGAACGGCGCGCCCACACGACGGATCGCCGGACCGTTCTCGCGACTCTGACCCCGGCCGGCACGACCGTCGTCGAGGAAGCGAACGATCGCCTCGCGGCGGTGCGCTTCGGCTTGGCCTCGGTCGACACCGAGACTCTGGAATCCCTTATCGCCCAACTGCAACTCGTGCGCGGTGCCGTCGGCGACGTCGAGACCGGGCTCTGACGCAGACGTTCGCGCAGCACAGATGAGGGCGTAGAACTGGTCCGGGACCTCTTGCCCCGGACGCTTTGACGTCCTACTATTCAAATCTAGAATACCTCTCACGGTGCGAGGAACGGCCCGTCCGGCTTCCCCACGCACGACAACGCTCCCTCGCCGTGACCACTCCACCGATTCACACAGGAGCACACTCCGATGGTTTCATTCGCATTCACCGACGAACAGGAAGAGTTCCGGAAGACGCTGGCGGCGTTCAGTGATCGTGTCCTCCTCCCGGGTTACCGCGACCGAGCGGCATCAACCGAATTCCCCTTCGACATCATGAAGAGACTCGGCGACCTGGATCTGCTGGGCATCGGCCTGCCCGAGCAGTACGGAGGCACGGGCACCGAAGACCCCGTTCTCCTCGGGATCGCGACCGAGACTCTGGCTTACGGCGACGTGAACATGGCGTCGGCGCCCGTCCAGATCGGGCTTGTCGCATCCCAACTGGCTCTGTGCCGGGACGAGATCCAAGACCGCTACCTTCCGCCATTGATTCGCGGCGAGCAGACCATCGCTATCGCGCTGACGGAACCCGGGTCGGGGTCCGACGCAAGTGCCCTGACCACCACCGCAACAGCAGTAGAGGGCGGCTGGCGACTCAACGGCGAGAAGACAGCAATCTCGTGGGCGATGAATGCCACTGCTGCGCTCGTCTATGCGCGCGAGCCGGGATCGAGTCGTGCGCGAGGCGTGAGTTGCTTCGTCGTGCCGCTCGACGCGGAAGGCGTCAGCATCAGCCATATGCCCGGCATGGGATGCCAACCGCTTGGCTGGGGAAGCATTCACCTGTCGGATGTGTTCATTCCCGAATCCCACCTCGTCGGTGAACTCGGCAAGGGCTTCCACTCGGTCATGGACCACTTCGACTTCAGCCGCGCTGCCCTCGGTCTCCTGTGTCTCGGATCCGCAAAGCAGAGCCTGGAGGAAGCAGCGGCGTACGCCCAGCAGCGGGAGACATTCGGGCAGCCACTGTCCGAGCACCAGGGACTCGCGTTCCAATTCGCCGAGCACGCCACCTATCTGGAAGGTGCACGCTGGATCTGCTACCGGGCGCTGTGGTTACGTGAGACCACTCAGCCGCACACGGCGTTGGCGTCGATGAGCAAGTGGTGGCCGCCAATCGTGGCCAAGAACGCGATCGAGTTCGCGATGCGAGTGCACGGAAACCTCGGCTACTCCACGGAATCTCCCCTGCAGCAACGCTACCGCGATGTCACCGCCTATCTCGTCGCGGACGGCACTGCAGAGATCCAGAAGCGCATCATTGCGAAGGACATCTTCGCTCGCGGCACAGTTTCCCTCTGACATCACCCCCCCTGAACGGAGTACACAAATGGGTACGCATGAAATCGCGCCGCCGAAGGAACTGAAGGAAAGCAGTGCGCTGGTCGTGGGCGGCACGGCCGGGATCGGACTCGCGACCGCGGTCGGCCTCGCACGGGCCGGCGCTCCGCGGATCGTGATCGTCGGACGAGGAGACGAGCGCGGAGAAGCTGCACGAGAGCATGTTTCGTCCACTAATTCATCTTGCGACGTGACCTTCCTCTCCGCCGATGCGACCACCGTCGAGGGTGTCGCGTACATCGCGTCCGAAGCCGAGCGGATCCTGGGCGGCGTGGACATTCTGGTGTCCACGACAGCCGCCGACGTCCGGCCGGAACTCTTCGCGAACATCCCCACCGATGACATCGCGCGCATCTTCAACCAGCTGGCGCTGCCATGCATGTATCTCGCGAGCGAGATTGTCCCCCACATGACGGCGCGGAAGGGCGGCGTCATCATCAACGTCGCATCGGATGCCGCCAAGACCGCGACGCCGGGTGAGTCGGTGATCGGAGCAGCGAAGGCGGCGATCGTGATGTTCACTCGCACCCTCGCCATCGAAGCGAAACGAAGCGGAATCCGCGCCAACGTCCTGACTCCCTCGCTCGTCATCGGGACCGGGTCGACCGAACGGATCACCTCCGACGGATTCAGTTCGAAACTGTTCGCCAAGGCAGCACAGCAGGCGCATCTCGGTGTTCCCGAATCCGAAGACTTGGCCGCTCTGGCCGTCTTCCTCGCTTCACCGGCAGCGCGTCGCCTGACCGGACAGGCGATCAGCGTGAACGGGGGGATCTCGGCGGCGTGAGCCCCCGCTCCACCCAGGGAGCACGGTAGTGGCGGGCGGTTCACGAACCACCCGCCACTACCGCTGCGCTCCGCTATGCATAGACCGCAAATGCTTTGTTGGAATTGAAGACGTCGGTTACCACCAGATCGGACCATTCCCGACGCAGGCCGAGTTCCTCGACCGCACCGAGCATGCAGAACCAATTCAGGATCTCGTGCTGGCCTGCATCGACGACTTCTGCGCTGGTGTATCTGCGCATCATTGCGTAATCGTCGTCGAGCAGCGCCTTGTAAATTCGCATGTCAGCTTCGGTATCGGGACGCATATGCCACAGCTTGTCCGCCAAGAAGGCGTGGGACCAGCTCGAGGAGGCGACGAACGCCACCCTGAGGTCGCGGTCGCGGAAATGCTGCGCGACGGCTCGACCCACTTGGAAACAACGGGCCGGTGTCGGGCCAGAGGGATCGAGGACCTCCGACTCGATGTCGGCGAATCTAGCCAATCCACCCTTACGCGCGATCGCATGTTGCCCATAGCAATTGACGGTCATCGGGATGAAGGGGTACGACATCTCCGCGCCGGCGTTCTCGTAGTCGAGGAATAGCAGGGTATTGAGGATTGCGTGCGGAAAGTGTGCGCCGGCGCGCTTCTTGTACGAGTAGGCCATGTCGAATCCGCGCTCGATCAGGCCGTCGGTGAGTTGCCTTGCTCCCGACGCGTCACCACGCATGACGATCTCGAAATCGTCCGGTTTACCCCAGAAGTTCGGGCTGCCTCTTTCGTTCATGACCTCGAAGGCCGGCACCTCGAGGTCACCGTAGGCGAGCACACAGAACGGTGGCACCACCTCTTCGCGGAAATTCTCGTACTGGTCGTCGCCCCACACCACGACGACATCAGGAGCGAACTCGTCGACTGCTTCACGCACCCGAGTCAAATTCCTTACCAGCTCCGCACGGTGTGCCGCCGCGGCTGCCGTTCCACCGTCGTCGGACCACTCGGAGCGCATCCGGTCCGGCCAATGAGCCGGGTCCTTCTCCCCGACCGGGATGTCCGGGTCGGTGAGGGTCCATCGCAGCAGGCCTGCCATGTGCTCGTCGGTTCCCGCCAGCAGCGGGTAATGGGTCATGCCGAGAGCGAGGAAGTCTCCCATTGGCCGTCCTTTCTGAGGTGGCGCCTCGGGCGCCGTCACACGCGCCGGGCGGATCGCTCCCCATCGTGTGACGTGCCGGTTCCGCACGCACAGCAAGTTCCAGTGCCCGGAACGCGGGCGTCAGTCGTCGAACGGAAAGAGGTCTCCTCTGCCCTGGGACAGCATCTGGGTGGTGTCGCGGCTGATGCGGTGGGCGGTCAGTTTGACCGCGTTGATCACCGACTCGGAGACCTGCTTCGACGAGTCGAACTGAACGGCAATCGCGCCCATCGGCCGGCCTTTGATCAGGACGGGCGCGGCAATGTTGCCCAGGCCGAGAACCACACCATCCTTCTGGACAGCTGCTCCCGCCACCCGTATGCGCTTCAATTCGTCGTGAATCTGCATCGGATCCGTCACGGATTTGGGCGTCAGACCGACGAGAGTGCCCGCGAGCAGTTCGGTGAGCTCGTCCTCGGGGAGATAGGCCATCATCGCCCGGCCCATCGCGGACAGGTGCGCGGGGATACGGGTACCCACCTCACCTATGGGCCGGGCGTGATCCACGGCGAAGAGCGCCTGCAGCACGACGACCTCATTGCCTCTGAGGACGCCGAAGTGCACCGATTCCTTCGACCACGCCTGCAACTGAGCCAAGTGCGGCAACGCGACCTCGCGCATCCCGTCCACCGGCATGGAGGAAACCAGCTGCAACAGGCGGATACCGAGTCGGTAACCCGCACCGTGTTCCTCGATCACATCCAGCTCACCCAACCGCTGCAGCAATCGGTGGACCGTCGACTTGGGCAAGCCGGTCTTACGGCTGATCTGCGTCAGGGTCAGAACCCGATCTCGCTCGTTGAACGCCCCGATGACCAAGAACGCCTTCGCCAGGATGGAGGGAGGCGCACTCTCCGCGCCACCGACGTCGTGTTTGTCATCTGCCATGTGCATCATCCGGGCCTCCGCACTCTCCGCTCCGCCGACCCAGCGGGAAACCAACTGTAACGGCGGTCACAACGCGCACGTATTCAGGGTACGGGTTTCACCGACCGGTTCCAGCCCCTGGAACAGCCGCGGCGGCCACCGTGCGAGGGCCCCTACCGTTCCCCATATCCGGCTTTCCCGACAACGTGGGCGAGCCGACGGAACAGAAGCGGATGCGTGCGAAAGGAGACCCTCGTGGTTCCACCCGGCACCATCGATGTGCATGCGCACTACTTCCCCCGTGAGGCCCCTCCCGTCGAGGTCATCGCAGGTTTTCCGCGAGCACCTCGGTTGGTGGTCGACTCTCCTGCGGAGGGACGGCTGGTCCGCGGATCCGAAGCCTTCCGCACCGTCCGGCGCGCCCTCTGGGATGTGCAGGCGCGCTTGGAGGACATGGATCGGGCGGGCGTCGGGGTTCAGGCGATTTCTCCCGTTCCGGTCACATTGGAATACAGTGCTCCGGCAGCACCGTTTGCCGCCTACTGCCGATGGATGAACGAGTCCGTCGCCCGTGCGGTCGATGCCGCTGACGGCAGGCTCGTCGGAATCGGAACCGCCCCCGTCGCATCACCCCGCGACTGCCTGCCCGAACTCCGTTATCTGTCCGAAGTTTTGGGGCTACGCGGCGTCGAGATCGGCACGCGGATCAACGGAATGGAGTTGGACGACCCAGCGCTGGGGTACTTCTTCGACGCCGTCGACAGCCTCGGGCTCGCGGTACTTGTTCACCCGGTCGACGGCGGTGGCGGCGCAGTGCGGCGTTCCGGGTTCGCCTACGACTTCGGACTCGGAATGCCCTCCGACACTGCGTTGGCGGCCACTGCCCTCGTCTTCGGCGGGGTTCTGGACCACCATCCGGGACTACGGGTGGCCACGGTGCACGGCTGCGGAACCTTCCCGTGGGCATATCCGAGACTTCGCCTCGGCGCCCAGCTTGCCGCCACACACCACCCGGACGATCTGAATCGGACCGTATCGCGCCTCTACGCAGACACCCTGGTGTTCGATCCGGCGCACCTGCCGACTCTGGTGCATCGCTTCGGTCCGAACAGGGTCCTCCTCGGCAGCGACCACCCGTTCATCCCAGGCCAACCCGAAGAGGGAATAGCAGACGTGGCCTCTATGGCAACGCATTTGCACGCCTGGCGAACGGCGCCCGCGCGCACTACATGACTGCCGGCACCTCCGGCCCCGCGGTGATCCTGCTCCACGGCGGTTTGCCCGGCTCGTCAGGTCTCGCGGGGTGGCGCTTCATGGCCCCCTATCTCGGCGACAACGGTTTTCGCGTCTACTGTCCCGACATGCCCGGCTTCGGACTGTCCGACACAAGGGAAGAATATTGGCCGGACGGCATGGAGTCCTTCGTCGACTTCATCGACCAGTTCGCCACCGCACTGTGCCTCGACGAGTTCCACCTCGCAGGGAATTCCATGGGCTGCATGAACACGGTCAACTACACGGTTGCACACCCGGACAAGGTCAAGAGCTTCATTCTGATCGCGGGAGACGTCGGCGACGTGGTCCCGGAACACTTGATACCACCAGCGGGCGAGTTCCGACTCACGGCGTACGACGGCACACGTGAGGGCATGCGCACCATGATGGAGGCGATCATCCACCGCGGCGAGGCCATCAGCGAAGATCTGATCGACATGCGTTACCTCTCCGCGAGGGACCGGATGGATGCGCACGCGAAGTTCTGGCCGAGTCTCCTTCAGTACCGTCGAATCACCGACTGGACGAACGAGAATCGTGCCGCCCGCCTCGTCACCAAGGGGCGCCTCGACCGGTTGAGCACCCCCGGGCTCTACCTCTACGGCCGCCAGGACATCCTGACACCGGTCGAGTGGGGGTACGTCCAGGAGGACCACCTGCCCAATGTCCAGTTCTTCTATCCCGACGAGTGTGGCCACCAGGGTCAGACCGACCGGCCCGACCTGTTCAATCCGGTCTTTCTGGAGTTCTTCCGGGACGGCACGGTCTCTGGGGTGGCAATCAATTCACTCCACTGCTGACCATGTACCGGACGGAACGCGGGTTCAGCGAACTCGCCGTGAATACACTGCTGTTCGCGTATGTCGTCGGTCTGATCCCCTCGCTCCTGCTCGCGCATCGGCTGGCGGCCCGCTGGGGCACCCGCGATCCCCTCGTTCTCGCCGTACCCCTCAGTGCACTGGGCTCGATCCTGGTCGCGGCCGGGTCGCACAACCCTGCGCTGATGTTCGCGGGGCGTATGTCGACCGGTGTGGCGCTGGGGATCGGGATGGTGGTCGGCGGGCTGGCGCTCGACTCACTCTCGACCACATCCGGCCGTGCTCCACGCGCATCGGCAATGAGCCTGACCAGCGGATTCGCGGTGGGTGCGGGTACTGCCGCACCGTGGATCTTCGGTGCCCTGGGCATCGCTTACGCGGTCCTCCCGCCCATCGTGGCGGCTGAGCTGGCCGGCTTCGATTCAGCATTCTCCGGACTGCTGTGTCTGCTGAGTTTAGGTCTGGGCTTCGTCGCGCAACGACTCGTCGGGCGCACGCCGAGACGATCGGGTCCGACACGTGCGATCGGACTTACACTGTTCGTGGTCGGCACGCTCGCCGCCGCCGTTGCTGCCGCAACCGCGTCGGTCTGGCTGGTCGTGGTCGCGGCATCCGTGCTGGGGATCGGATACGGATTGACGTTGGTCGGGTGCTTGCGTGACTGCGAGCGATCAGCCCCGCCCGGCCGGCTCGGGACGATGACCGGCCGGATCTACTGCCTGGGCTATCTCGGGTTCGGACTACCGACCGCGATCGCATGGCTGCACAGTTCATTCGCGATCGGCACGACGACATCGTTGTTGTGGGTCGCGGCTGCGGCCGTCGCAACCAACGTTGCAGCTGCTGTCATTCTCGGCATCACACGAAGAACGCATGCGGGCTAGGGCATCTCGCCAAATCAATTGATTTTGCTCTGGTCGGCATCGTTCGTGTGTTCGAACCGATACGGGCTCAGTTTCATTCTCCTGCAGAGAGATGCAGGTCACTGCCGGTGGGGTGTTCCAGTGGGCGGAACTCCGGCTGGGCACTGAGCGACGGGGCGAAGTGTGCGCAGTTCCAGCGGTCGGAACTGAGCATCATCCGGGCGTGAGACGTGGCTACATTTCGACTATGTCCTTCCTGATCGTCGGTGCCTCGGTTGCAGGCACTCGAACAGCAATCGCTTTGCGGCAGCGCGGTTTCGCCGGGCACATAGTGCTCCTGGAGAGCGAAGAGCACTGGCCGTACGACAAACCCCCTCTGTCCAAGGACCTCTTGGCCGAGGGACCTGATCCGGACGTTCCACGACTTCTCACACCGGAACTCGCAGCAGAGTTCGACCTCGACGTCCGGTTGGGTGTGCGCGCCACCGGTCTGGACCCGGCCCGGCGGGTGCTGGTCACCCACACCGGGGAGAAGATCTCGTACGAGCGGTTGGTGATCGCTACCGGAGCTCATGCACGCGCCCTGCCGGTTCCCTCCGCCCTGGCGGGGGTTCACACGCTGCGAACGCTCGACGACGCGGCGGCTCTGCGAGAAGCTCTCGCCGGCAGGCCGCGCGTGGCCGTAGTGGGCGCCGGATTCATCGGCGCCGAATTCGCCTCCGCGGCACGAGGGCGTGGCCTCGACGTCACCCTGATCGAGGCACTCGACGTCCCGATGAGTCAGGTGCTCGGCGACGAGGTCGGACGCGAGATCTCCTCGCTCCACACACTTCACGGTGCCGGGCTCGTCACCGGAGCACGGGTCGAGCGCTTCCTCGGCAGCGAGCAGGTCGAGGGGCTCGTCCTCGCCGACGGAACCGAGGTACCCGCCGACCTCGTCGTCGTCGGCGTCGGCGCAGTACCGAACACGCACTGGCTCGCGGACAGTGGGCTTCCCATCGACGGCGGGGTGCACTGCGGCGACCGCTTCGAGGTCGAAGGTTTCCCGTCGATCTTCGCCATAGGCGACCTCGCCCTGCGTCGACATCCGCTGTTGGGTGTCACTGCCCGGATCGAGCACTGGACGAATGCCGGCGAACAAGCCGACGCCGTCGCCGCGATCGTGACCGGTGCCGAACCGCCTACAGCCCAGCTTCCGTACGTGTGGTCAGATCAGTACGGCTCGCGGATCCAGATAGTCGGGAGGCCCTCGCTAGGCGAACTCGCCCATCGCGAGGGGTCGATCGTGGAGGGCCGCTTCCGCGCCGTCTACACCGACGTCGACCACAAACCGATCGCCCAGGTCAGCGTCAACAAGGAAGGCACCCATGCGTCAGATCCAGCATTTCAAGGACGGTCCGGACAAGATCCTTCATATCGAGACCGAGGGCTGCAAGATCAACGTGATCATCGGGACCCACGACCTGAGCAACGAGGTCTTCACGACCGTCGAGATCCTGCCCGCCGAACCGGACGACGACGGACGAAACTGGATGGCAATCGGTCCCACGGCCGTGCTGGTCGTCCCGGCCACCGGCTCCGATCCCGACAGTTGGCTCTTCCGGGACCTCGCCACGACCAATCCCAGCGTCGCCGACCACTAACGCACGCCGCCGACCCGGCCCGCACTCATCAGAACGGATCATCCCCATGACCGCAGAGCAATTCATCATCGACGACCGCGACAACAACCTCTTCCGGGTCAACCGTGAAGCCTTCACTTCCGAGGACGTGCTGCAGCGCGAGCGAAAAGAGATCTTCGGTAAGACGTGGCTCTACGTCGGACACGAATCCGAAATTCCCGGCAAGAACGACTTCCAGACCCGGGATGTCGGCGGCCGGCCGGTGATCTTCAACCGCGACCGCCACGGTGATGTTCGGGTGCTGCTCAACACCTGCCTGCACAGGGGATCGTCCGTCTGTCGGCACAGTTCGGGCAACGCCAAGATCTTCACCTGCTTCTACCACGGCTGGGCGTACCGAAACTCGGGCGAGTTGGTCAACGTGCCGGGTAACGAGGACTACAAGAGCGCGCCGGCAGCGGTGTACAAGGGTCTGCAGTCCCCGGCACAGGTGGACAGCTACATCCTGGAGGGAACCCACAAGTACTCGCTGAAGGCCAACTGGAAGCTCCTCGTCGAGAACAGCATCGACGGATATCACGCCAAATCCGTCCACCACACCTACTTCGAAATGATGATGGAACTGGGTGCCACACCCCCGATGCTGGGTAAGGAAACCGTCAACGGTGTGGCGCCGGCCGGCATGGGCACCGAATTCCCGAACGGGCATGCCACATTGATGTATCCGGCCAACGGACTCCCGCTGGCGACCGACAGTGTCAAGCAGACCCTCGCCAACCTTCGGGCACAGGCCGAGCAGGCCTTCGGTGAGAACTACGCCACCGCGATGTTCGGCCTCGCACGAAACTCGGTGTTCTTCCCCAGCCTCATCCTGATCGATCTCAGCTTCGGATTGACGCTGCGCACGTTCTACCCGGTGAGCCCATCGGAAACCCTTGTCACCGGCTGGCAGATCATCCCCAAGGGTGTCGACGAGGAGTTCGTCAAATACCGCATCAACAATGCACTCACCTTCTGGGGACCGGCGGGGCTCGCGACACCAGACGATGTCGAGGCTCTCGAACAGGCCCAGAAGGGGTTCGGTGCACGCGGCGAAGTCGGCTGGTCCGACGTGTCGAAAGGTATGGGCAAGCCCGTCCCTGCGGCAAACGACGAGCTGCAGATGCGCTCGTGGTGGCGAGAATGGAACAGACGAATCACCGGACAGCAACTCCCCACCGAGGGCACGTCGTTCGT
>SEEV01000807.1 GCA_004211695.1 Rhodococcus sp. (in: high G+C Gram-positive bacteria) | reverse complement strand
GGGTGAGATTGAACGCCATCACCGCGCAGACCAGCCAGGCGGCGTTCGCCGAAAACGAGTTCGACGGGAGATGCGCGAGAGCGGAGTTCTTCAGGTCCGCGTGCACCTGCTCGATGACGCCGTGCTGACGGTGGGTTTTGTCGGCGTCGACGGTACCGACCTCGTCGGGGTCGGTGGTGGTGAAGAACGCGTGGAACCGCCACACGTCGAACAACGTGCCCTGGCCCTGATCCTTGGGCGGTCGCAGGTCGGGGATGCGGCGCACCACCAGCCGCCCGGGGATCTGGTGCGCCTTGCGCTGGGAGGTGAACGCGGTGAACGGGATCTCCGCGACCTCCGCACGCGAGATCCAGGTGTCGGTGCCCTCGTCGTAGACGGCGTCGGTGTACTCGATCGGCGTCCACGCGGACTCGTCGTCGCCGATGGAGGCGATCGCACGTTTGATGGTGGAGGTCAGGCGCACGGTGACCGACACATCGGCGCCGGCACGGGTCGCGGCACCGACGGTGGGATGGCCGTAGAAGGCGGAGTCGCCACGGACCAGGACTTTCGACGCGCCGTCACCGCCCGCCCCGCCGGCCTGGGAACGTAGCCGGTCGACGGCGGCCAGGGCGTCGGCGACCATCCGGGCGGCCCCGCGTGCGGAGCCGCAGGCTCCTCGGCGCAGGCGCTGTCCGACGATCACCGGCGCAGCGGTCTCGGTGGTGACGGTGGCGAGCAGTGCGTTCAGCCCGCGCACACCGGAGTAGCCGTATCCGGACCCCTGTTTGCCGTGGCCATGGACCTCGATGATCGTATCGTCGATATCGACCAGGACCCGTCCGGTGTCGATGCCGGTGACCAGCGGGGTCTTCTCGGCGAGGTTGCTCAGGAACCGCGAGGCGACGGCGTCGAGTTGCCGGACGTGCCCGAAGGTGAACTGGCGAAGGAACGATCCCAGGGTCGACGGCGCGTAGGGCCGGTCGAAGATCGTTCCCATCGCCCCGTGCCGCAGGATCGCCAGGTCGGCGATGCTGTCGGCGCCGGCGACCATCCCACCGACCAGGGACCCGATCTTGCGGCCGGGGTTGGCGCCCTTGTCGGTCGGCACGCTCAGCTGCTGATCGGCGAGGGTGAGCAGGCCGCTGGCCTGCGCCAATGCCATCACCGGAACCAGTCCCGCGGTCGACATCAGATTGGGGTCGTCGAACCTCGCCGCCGCCACGGGTCGGGTGTGAGATAGTTGCATCTACGAGATGCCCTTCGTCGTGGCCGAATTGTTTCTGTGAGAAGTTCAATTCTTTCACTACGACAGGGCATTTCGCCGTTACGACCCGCCCACGGACCCATCCGGATCGGTGCATCCAGGTTGAATGGCTTCCGCGGACCGTGCCCTCGGGCCGGGTGTCAGGGGTGTGCGGTGCGGTTGCGTCATGGTGGTGACTCCGGTCGGGTAGGTGACCTCAGGATCGTGGGGTGCGTGACGCTTCGTGCTCGCGGCGTCGGGGGATGTCCGAGGCACCCGGATGTATCGATGTTGTCAGGCGCAGTCCCGGCAGATCAGCTGGCCGCCGTCGGCGAGGCGGCTGTGGTGGTGGACCAGAAAGCAGCTGGTGCAGGTGAATTCGTCTGATTGTTTCGGGATGACGCGGACGGTGAATTCTTCGCCGGACAGGTCGGCGCCGGGCAGCTCGAAGGATTCGGCGGTG
>SEEV01000806.1 GCA_004211695.1 Rhodococcus sp. (in: high G+C Gram-positive bacteria) | reverse complement strand
TGCCACCGGGTACAGACCGCGGACGATGACGCTGCGGAAGTTCGGGAATTCGCCGTCGTCGTTGACGTGAATGAGCTTCGACAGGTCGTCGTTGTGCAGGATCGGCTGCGGCAGGAAGATCTGCCGGCAGGACTCCGCGGTGGGGTGCAGCAGGTCGTGCTCGGGACCGATGGTGCCACCCAGGCTGGTGACGACCTCCTCGCGGATGGCATCGAGCGGCGGGTTCGTGACCTGCGCGAACAGCTGCGAAAAGTAGTCGAACAGCATCCGCGACCGCGCCGACAACACGGCGATCGGAGTGTCGGTACCCATGGAGCCGAGAGCCTCGGCACCGGAGAGCGCCATCGGCTTGACGAGGAGGTTGACCTCTTCGTTGGTGTACCCGAACATCTGCTGACGCAGCACGACGCGCTCGTGCGACATGTACGTGTACGGGCGGTCCGGGAGGTCGTCCATGTGGGTCAGACCCTGGTCGAGCCACTCCTGATAGGGGTGCTCGGCGGCCAGCTCCGACTTGATCTCGTCGTCGCTGATGATGCGACCCTCGGCGGTGTCGACGAGGAACATGCGGCCGGGCTGCAGCCGGATCTTCTTCACGACGGTGGCCGGATCGATCGGCAGGACACCGACCTCGGAGGCCATGACGACGAGGTCCTCGTCGGTCACCCACAGGCGTGAGGGGCGCAGGCCGTTGCGGTCCAGGACGGCGCCGATGACGGTGCCATCGGTGAAGCACACCGACGCCGGTCCGTCCCACGGCTCCATCAGCGAGGAGTGGTACTGGTAGAACGCCCGGCGAGCGGGGTCCATGCTCTCGTGACGTTCCCAGGCCTCGGGGATCATCATCAGCACGGCGTGCGGCAGGCTGCGGCCACCGAGGTGCAGCATCTCGAGCACCTCGTCGAAACGCGCGGTGTCGCTGGCGCCGTTGGTGCACACCGGGAAGATCTTCTCGAGCTGCTCGCGGCCGCCGAAGATGTCGCTGTCGATGAGCGCCTCACGGGCGCGCATCCAGTTCTCGTTGCCGGTGACGGTGTTGATCTCACCGTTGTGCGCCACCCGCCGGAACGGGTGGGCCAGCGGCCACGACGGGAACGTGTTGGTGGAGAACCGCGAGTGCACGAGGCCGAGGGCCGACTCGACGCGCTCGTCCTGCAGGTCCAGGTAGAAACCCTTGAGCTGCGGGGTGGTGAGCATGCCCTTGTAGACGAACGTCTGGCTCGACAGGCTCGGGAAGTACACGGTCTCGCGACCGGGGCCGTCCTTGCCGGCGCCTTCGCTGCCCAGCTCGTGCTCGGTGCGCTTACGGACCACGTAGGCGCGACGTTCGAGGTCGAGTCCGGTGAGGGCGTCGTTCTCGCTGCCGATGAAGATCTGGCGGAACGTCGGCATCGCGTCGCGGGCCAGGGCCCCGAGCGACGAGTCGTCGGTCGCGACCTCGCGCCAGCCGAGGACCTTCAGGCCCTCGCTCTCGACGATCTTCTCGACGGCGTCGGCCGCGCGCTGCGCATCGGCCTTGCTCTGCGGCAGGAACGCGATGCCGGTCGCGTAGGTGCCTGCTGCGGGCAGCGGGAAGTCGACCACGGCGCGGAAGAACTTGTCCGGGACCTGGAGGAGGATGCCCGCGCCGTCACCCGTGTTGGGTTCGGAGCCCGCGGCACCACGGTGCTCGAGGTTCACCAGCGCGGT
>SEEV01000314.1 GCA_004211695.1 Rhodococcus sp. (in: high G+C Gram-positive bacteria) | reverse complement strand
CCGACGGCGCTCCCGCTGGCAGTCGTCTAAATGGAGAAGGGCGCGCGGGACGACTAGGCTCGAGGCCGTGAACCGACGCACGAAGATCGTATGCACACTTGGACCTGCTACCGCCACCGGTGACCGTATTCGCGAACTCGTCGAAAGCGGTATGGACGTGGCCCGGCTGAATTTCAGCCACGGAGATCACTCCGACCACGAGGAGAATTACAAACGAGTTCGCGCCGCATCGGATGCGACCGGGAAGGCCGTCGGTGTCCTCGCCGACCTCCAGGGACCGAAGATCCGGCTCGGCCGGTTCGCGGAGGACCGCACCACGTGGGCCAACGGTGAGGTCGTGCGCATCACCGTCGACGACGTCGAGGGAACCCACGACCGGGTGTCGACCACCTACAAGCAACTCGCCGAGGACGCCAAGCCGGGTGATCGGCTGCTCGTCGACGACGGCAAGGTCGGTCTCGTCGTCACCGGCGTCGAGGACAACGACGTGGTCTGCCGGGTCACCGAGGGCGGTCCGGTCAGCAACAACAAAGGTGTGTCGCTGCCGGGGATGAACGTGTCGGTCCCGGCGCTGTCGGAGAAGGACATCGCGGACCTCGAGTTCGCCCTCGGCCTCGGTGTCGACTTCATCGCCCTGTCGTTCGTGCGGTCGCCGGCCGACGTCGAACTGGTTCACGCCGTGATGGATCGGGTCGGCCGCCGGATCCCGGTCATCGCGAAGCTGGAGAAGCCGGAGGCGATCGACAACCTCGAGGCCATCGTGCTCGCGTTCGACGCGGTGATGGTCGCCCGCGGTGACCTCGGTGTCGAACTGCCGCTCGAGCAGGTGCCGCTGGTGCAGAAGCGGGCGATCCAGATCGCCCGCGAGAACGCGAAGCCGGTCATCGTGGCCACCCAGATGCTCGAGTCGATGATCGAGAACTCGCGGCCCACCCGGGCGGAGGCGTCCGACGTCGCCAACGCCGTGCTCGACGGTGCGGACGCGGTCATGCTGTCCGGTGAGACGTCGGTCGGCAAGTACGTGATGGAGACGGTGCGCACGATGGCCCGGATCGTCGAGGCCGTGGAGAACGAGTCCACCCAGGTGCCGCCGCTGACCCACGTGCCGCGCACCAAGCGTGGTGTCATCTCGTACGCCGCCCGCGACATCGGGGAGCGCCTCGATGCGAAGGCGTTGGTGGCGTTCACGCAGTCCGGTGACACGGTGCGCCGCCTGGCTCGTCTGCACACGCCGCTGCCGTTGCTGGCGTTCACCCCGCTGCCGGAGGTGCGCAGCCAGTTGTCGCTGACGTGGGGCACGGAGACGTTCATCGTCGATCCCGTCGAGAGCACGGACGCGATGGTGCGGCAGGTCGACCACGCGCTGCTCGGTCTGGGCCGGTACCAGAAAGGTGAACTGGTGGTGATCGTCGCGGGTTCGCCGCCCGGCACCGTAGGCTCGACCAACCTGATCCACGTGCACAGAATCGGCGAAGAGGACCACTAGGTGAGCGAAGTCGCGGCGAAGTCCGATCTCCAGACCCTGCTCGAACTTCTCGACCTCGAGAAGACCGGGGAGGACACGTACAGAGGTCGGCATCCCGCGCAGGTGGGTAGCCGGACGTTCGGCGGCCAGTTGATCTCCCAGGCACTGGTCGCCGCCGGCCGCACTGTCAGTGGCGAGCGCGCCGTGCACGCGATCAACGCCCACTTCATCCGTGGCGGCAACGTCAAGGAACCCATCGAGTACCGCGTCGAACGGCACCGCGACGGCCGGGCGTTCGCGAACCGGCAGGTCACGGCGTTGCAGGACGGGCAGGAACTGTTCGTCATGCTGGCGGCGTTCCAGGATTGGGGCAAGGGTCTCGAGCACGCGGTCGAGGTGCCCGACGTCCCGTTCCCGGACACGCTGCCGCCGCTGGGCGACCACTTCATGGGGTACGAGGATCGACTGAAGATGTTCGTCGACGCCCTCAAGCCGATCGACATGCGCTACGCGAACGATCCGTCGTGGATCCTCAAGGGCACGGGGGAGAAGCTCACCCACAACCGCGTCTGGATGAAGTCGGACGGGGACCTTCCGGACGACCCGCTGATTCATGTGGCCGTCATGGGCTACTCGTCGGACACCACGGTCCTCGATTCCATCATCACCACCCACGGATTGTCGTGGGGGCTGGACCGGATCGTCGCGGCCACCGTCAACCATTCCATCTGGTTCCACCGGCCGTTCCGGTTCGACGACTGGACGCTGTACGCCACCGAGTCGCCGGTCGCGGCGGGTTCCCGTGGTCTCGCGACGGGCCGGTTCTTCTCGATCGAGGGCGAGTTGCTGGCGACCGTGGTCCAGGAGGGCCTGATCCGCCACTTCCCGCCCCGCACCTAGGGTGTGTCTCTAGCGGTCTGCCATTCCTTTGCCTGCGAACGGTTTTGAACGGTAGTCCAACTGCTGACCGGAGCGTATGGTCGGTCTGGAATCTCCGAGACGGAACGGACGTGCACCATGAGCGCAGACGAACCCGAGCAGAAGAACACCGGCCGGGAGACCGAGATCCCCGTTCCCGACGACGAGGCGATCGCCGCCGCCAAGAAGAAGATGGAAGAGATCGACGCGCGCTACGAGCCGGGCGCCCGGGAGACGGTGGTCCTGCCCGGCTCCGACGGGACGGTGTCGGGTACCGCGTTCGACGACTACGTCGACGACGAAGGCAACCTGAAAAAGCCTGAGCCGGAGAAGGACTCGTAGACGTCATGCCGGTCTGATCCTCTCCACCCGGCCCGATGTCCCCCCGCGCGGCTGAAACCGTGCAAAAGGGACATCGGACGCGTGTCCTGCGCGCATCTCTCGCCGATCACCGGCGTGCGGGGTTAGACTTCGCCATCTTTCTGGTGAGTTTTACCTCGTGATCGGGGATATGGGTCGTGGACTGGAACAACGTCGTGTGGGACAGCTCGATGTGGCTGCTCAAGGCCTACGTCATGACTGTCGTCGTGTTCGTCGTCGCGGTGATACTGCTCGCGCGGTTCACCAAATGGGGCAGACAGTTCTGGCGCTTCGCCGCGCCCTACTTCGATCCGCGGCGCAGCCCCAAGCCGTTGGCGATCCTGGCGGTGCTGCTCTTGTCGACCGTCTTCGCGGTGCGGATGACGGTGCTGTTCTCCTACTGGTACAACGACTTCTACGATTCGATCCAGAACCTGGACGAGACGGCGTTCTGGCATTTCCTCCGCGTGTTCGCCATTCTGGCGACGGTCCACGTCGTGCGGGCCCTGGTCGAGTACCTGATCGGGCAGACCCTCGACATCGACTGGCGGACGTGGCTCAACCATCACCTCGTCGACGACTGGCTCGACAGCCGCGCGTACTACCGCGACCGGTTCCTGGACGACGCGATCGACAACCCGGACCAGCGTATCCAGGCCGACATCACCAACTTCGTGACCACATCCCGCACGCTGTCGATGGGGGCGGTGACGGCGGTGCTGTCGATCGTGTCATTCACCGGAATCCTGTGGGACCTGTCCGGCCCGATGACCGTGTTCGGCGTCGAGATCTCGAGGGCGATGATCTTCCTCGTCTACATCTACGTGCTGGTGACCACGGTGGTTGCGTTCTGGATCGGCAAGCCTCTTATCAAGCTGAACTTCCTCAACGAGAAACTCGGCGCCAACTTCCGCTACGCGCTGATCCGGGTGCGGGAGTACGGCGAGAGCATCGCCTTCTTCCGCGGCGAGAACGTCGAGCGCCGCACGCTCGCCGGCCGGTTCGCGGACGTCATCCGGAACATGTGGCAGATCGTCTTCCGGACCTTGAAGTTCAGCGGATGGAACCTCGCCGTCAACCAGACGGCCGTCATCTTCCCGTTCCTCGTGCAGGGTCCGCGACTGTTCACCGGTCAGGTGTCGCTCGGTGACGTGATGCAGACGTCGCAGGCGTTCGGTCAGGTCCACGACTCGCTGTCCTTCTTCCGTGAGTCGTATGCCGACTTCGCGAGTTTCCGCGCCACCCTCATCCGACTCAACGGCCTCGCCAACGACAACCAGCACGCTGCCGAACTTCCGGTCCTGAAGACCGGCAAGTCGGGCGACGACCTGCAGGTGGAGAAGCTGGACGTGCGCATCCCGACGGGGGAGACGCTCATCGAAGGCCTCGCGCTCACCGTGAGCCCCGGCCAGTCGTTGCTGGTCAAAGGCCCGTCGGGGTCGGGAAAGACGACCCTGCTCCGCACCCTCGCGGATCTGTGGCCCTACGCCGACGGCACCGTGTCCCGGCCCTCGGGAGAGGCGATCTTCCTCTCCCAGCGGCCGTACCTGCCCCTCGGTTCCCTGCGGACCGCGATGGCGTACCCGAAGGAGCCGACGGCGCCGGACGACGTCGTGCGCGACGCGCTGACGAAGGTGTCGCTGGGCAACCTGGGTGATCGGCTCGACGAGACCGCCGACTGGACGCGCATCCTCTCGCCGGGTGAGCAGCAGCGTCTCTCGTTTGCGCGGGTGCTGATCGCCCGGCCCGCGGTGATCTTCCTCGACGAGGCCACGTCGGCGATCGACGAGGGGCTCGAGCACACGCTCTACACCCTGCTCGGGACCGAACTCCCGGACAGCATCGTGGTGAGCGTCGGGCACCGCAGCACCCTGAACCAATTCCACTCCCGCGGTGTGGAACTCGAGGGCGAGGGGCGGTGGACGGAGTCGGAACTCGTCGGGTGAGGCCGGCTACCTCACGTCCAACCGCGTCCTGAACTGGAGGACGCGGTACGGGTCTCCCGTGGTCGTGTTCCATTGCGACACAAACAGATGCAGGTCGTCCAGGGTGGACGCGGGATGGATATAGCCGCCGTAGATCTGACCCCACGTTCCGTCCGCGGCTCCCCAGGCGCCCCCGCCGACCTGCACGGTCGGTTCCGACCACAGTCCGTCGATACGGTCCGCGGTGCGGGTGACGATCGCGTATTCGGCGGGATCGAAGTACGCGAGCACCCAGGTGCCCGCGATGTTTCGCAGGCACAGCTCGCCGACGGGTCCCGGCAGGATCGGCGTCGCGGGTCGGCCCCACGCCCAGTCCGTGGCGGGGTCCCAGCCCCAGTCCTCGTAGGCTGACGGATCGAGGATGTGCGACTCGGGGACCCGCCGCAGGATCATCCCGCCCGGATTGTTGCGGTCGAACGCGCTGGAGATCACGTAGACGTAGCCGTCGTGGCGTTCCATGGTCCCCAGTTGGTCGAGCGACCCGCCGCGGTTGTCCCAGCGGGCGGGTGTGCGGTGCCAATTCTCGCCGCCGTCGTCGGACCACGCGAGATAGGTGAAGTTCGTGGGCCAGTCAGCCGACTTCCACGAGTGCACACTGACGACGGACAGATATGTCCGGTCGCCGATGGTGACGGCGTCTGCGGGCACGACGGTGAACTCACTGCCCGGCGAATCCCGGCCGGGAAGCTCGCGGACGTCGTGCGCGTTGGGCAGGATCTCACGCGCCTTCCGGCCGCCCGCTGCGGATTGGAACTCGATGCCGTCGCGGAGATCGGTTGTGGCGGAGCGCAACATCACGGGACTGCGCCACCCGCGGCCCCGCCGGCCGTGTGAGCTGAACGTGTCGCCGAAGAAGAACGCGAACCTGCCGTCGGCCAGGCGTACGGGACAGCCGAGGTCGGTGCCGTGCACACCCCAACGCCGCGTCGCCGCGCCGGTGACCTCCTTGACGAAGGTCGCTGCCGGTGTGGTCGTGCTGCCCGGGATACGCACTCCTCCCAGTCGGTGAGCGGTCAGGACGTCTTGCGGTAGGACGCGGCGAGTTCGTCGGCGCGATCCCACGGCGACCAGTCGACCTCGCGGCCGTCGAGCTGCGCTTCGACCACTTCGAGTCCTGCGTGCCAGCCGGCGGCGTGCGCGTAGGCGGATTCTTCCTCTTCCACGGTGTGGGTGAGCGTCAGCCAGCAGCCGCCGCTGCCGTCCGGAACGAGTTCCCAATGCAGCGTCTCCGCATCCCACAGGTACTCGAGGATGTGCGCGGGGTGGACCGAGATGACCGTTCCGGTGGTGGTCTGATCGGCGGGCAGTCCGAATCGGCGCACCTGCTCCGGAGTGACCCGGAAGACGAGTTCGGCACCCGGAGTGAGGTCGAATTCGACATCGGCGGGGAACCAGGCCTTCAGGTACTGCGGGTCGGTGAGAACACGCCACACCTTCTCCGGCGAGTGCGAGAGCGCTTGCTGGAATCGAAGGGCTACCCGCCCGTCGTAGGTGAATGTGACGGTGCCGAGCTCCATGGGTGACCTCCGTGCTCGAGGGCGTACCTGTCCCACCATGGTACTGGCAGGACGGCGCAGAACCCCAGGATCGGCCACAAAAAACCGCTGCTACCAGCGGGGTCGTCAGTCGTCGGCCGGGGGCAGGCCCAGATGCTGCAGACGGTGCGGGTCGGCGAGGATGTCGATCCGGGCGATCTTCCCGCCCGCGACGGTGAAGGCCATGACCGACATGGCCTTTCCGTCGGGTGCGGCCACCACCCCGGCGGCGCCGTTCACCAGTGCGAGCCGGGCGAAGGGAGCGAAGCGGGAGAAGGTGACGGCCTGCTCGGTGACGGCGCGGGCGCCGTGCACCAGGGTGGATTCGGGCCCGCCGTGGTCGGCGCGCAGGACGATGTCCGGGTCGAGCAACTCCAGCAGGGCATCGAACCGTCCGCCGCGCGAGGCGGCCATGAATGCCTCGACGACCTCACGCTGGCGGGCGAGATCGGCGTCCGGAACCGGCCCGGATCCCTGGACGCGGCGGCGTGCGCGGCTCGCGAGCTGCCGGGTCGCGCCGGGGGTGCGTCCGGCGATCGGAGCGATCTCGTCGAAAGACAGGGCGAACATGTCGTGCAACACGAAGGCGAGCCGCTCGGTGGGCGCCAAGGTGTCGAGGACGACCAGCAGCGCGAGTCCGACGGAGTCGCCGAGCACCGCCTCGTGTTCGGGATCAGCTCCATCGATCTCCCTCACGATCGGATCGGGCACGTGGACGTCCAGGGACTCCTCGCGCCGCGCCTTCCGTGAGCGGAGCATGTCGAGGCAGACCCGCGCGACGACCGTCGTCAACCATCCCCGCAGGTTCTCCACCTCCGCTACCTCGGCGCGGCTGAGCCGGAGCCAGCCCTCCTGGACGGCGTCGTCCGCCTCGCTGAGCGAGCCGAGCATCCGGTACGCGACCGCTTTCAGATGCGTCCGGTTCTGCTCGAATCGGTGCGCCAGAAATTCGCTGTCGTCCATCTGTCACATTCTCTCGTCGCGGTCCGTCATACCGGTGACGAACGAAAACAAGCCGAGGTGACATCACATCACCCGAATACCTTTGGAGGCAGGCAATCATGAAAGCCCGGATGACCAACCCCGCGATGATCGTTCCCGATGCCATGAAGTCACTTCTCGCTCTGGGGAAGGCGACGGCGAAGGCGGACGTACCGCCCGTGACCCACGCCCTCGTGCACCTGCGATCGAGTCAGATCAACGGCTGCAGCGTGTGCGTGGACATGCATGCGCGTGAGCTGGAAAAGGAGGGTGAGACCAACGAGCGGATCTTCGGCGTGGCGGCATGGCGGGAGGCGCCGTACTTCAGCGACGCCGAACGCGCGGCCCTGGCACTCGCCGAGTCGATGACCCGGTTGAGTGATCGTGCGGACGCCGTTCCCGACGACGTGTGGGACGAGGCCGCCCGGCACTACGACGAGGAGGCGCTCGCTGCGCTGGTTCTGTCGATCGCCACCGTGAACCTGTGGAATCGCCTCAACGCCGCCACCCGGCAGGTCGCGGGCCAGTGGTGACACACGCACCGTAAGGGGAAGAGATGCGAATCGCAGGTCAGAGAAAGCATCTGACCTGCGATCGCGGGTGAAATCCTGGCAGTGCCCTCGGTGAGACTCGAACTCACACTGGACGGGTTTTGAATCCGTTTCCTCTGCCAATTGGGATACGAGGGCGTGTTGCGCTGTACCACTGTAGAAGATCGCCGTCGGGAGTCAAC
>SEEV01000313.1 GCA_004211695.1 Rhodococcus sp. (in: high G+C Gram-positive bacteria) | reverse complement strand
CTCGCCCTCCAAGGCGAACCCGTCGGCGCACCCCGCCGACCCACCGCCGAACTGCCCGCCACACAGGTCGAAAGGATCGCACAGGCCCTGAAAACCCTCGCAGGACAGACCACGTAAACCATGGCGGAAGTCGACTGGGCCGAGACACTCACCACCCTCGCCGACGGCATCTGGGGACCGATGGCCTACGTGGTCCTCGGCCTCGGAGTGGCATACACCATCGCCACCAAGGGCATTCAGTTCCGACGCATCCCGGACATGATCCGGCAGCTGAGGGAAACCAGTGAGGGCGAAGGAGGACTGTCCTCCTTTCAAGCGCTTGTACTCGCGCTCGCCAGCCGTGTGGGTGTCGGAAGCATCGCAGGTGTCGCGACAGCAGTCGGCGGTGGTGGACCGGGAGCTCTGCTCTGGATGGCCGTGACGGGACTGGTCGGCTGTACCGTCGGATATGCCGAAGCGACCCTCGCGCAGGTGTTCAAGCGTCAGGTTGAGGACGAGGACCGGAAGAAGGCCAACGAAGACATCGGAGGTATGCCGTACTACATCAAGTACGGACTGAAGCTTCCCAAGGTCGCGGGTCTCGTTGCCTTCCTCGGGCTGGTCGGCTACGGCTTCATGTTCCCCGGTTTCCAGGTCAGCACCATTGCCTCGAGTGCCCAGTTGGCATTCGGAACACCGACCTGGATACCGGCAGTGTTGATCACCGTACTGATTGCTCTGGTGATCTTCGGAGGCACCACTCGAATCGTCAAAGTCACACAGACTCTCGTACCGATTCTCGCAATCGGATACCTGACGTTGGCGCTGGCGGTGATCGCCGCGAACATCGAAAATGTGCCGGAGGCGATCACGCTCATCGTGAACTCGGCGTTCGGTATCGACCCTGTGCTGGGCGGCATCGCAGGCGCTGCCGTCGCGTGGGGCGTGCGCCGGGCAGTCTTCGCATCAGCGAACGGAATCGGTGAGGCGACGTTCGCCGCCGCAGCGGCGCGGACGTCCCACCCCGGCAAGCAGGGCCTCGTCCAAACGTTCAGCATCTACATCGACGTGTTGCTGATCTGCATGGCAACAGGGCTGATGATGGTGGTGTCCGGCCAGTACAACGTCTCCGATGGTTCGGGCGGTTACCTCGTCCAGAACCTTCCGGGTGTGGCGGCAGGTCCGAACTGGGTCCAGAAGGCCATCGACACATTGGTGCCCGGGTGGGGCGCGGCGTTCATCGCGGTGGCCGTGTTCCTGTTCGGGTTCACCTGCCTCATCGTGTACTACTACGTGGCCAACTCGAACCTGTTGTTCCTGTTGAACGGGCGGAAGGGGCCGGTATCCAAGCTGGTCCTCAAACTCGGCACGCTCGTGATCGTGTTCGTCGGTTCCATTGTGAACGCAGCCCTCGTCTGGGCAATCGGCGATATCGGGCTCGGGCTCATCGCCTGGATCAACCTCATGTGCCTGGGATTGCTCTTCCCGCTCGTCTACCGGGTGTACCGCGATTACGAACAGCAGAAGAAACGTGGACTCGACCCCACCTTCGATCCGACTTCGCTCGGCATCGAGGGAGCCGAGTTCTGGGAATCGAACACCGTTACCGGACACAGCGTCTCTCGTTGAGGCTCTACCGCAACTGTCCGTCACGCCATAGCTGACCGCCCCAGCAGAACTCCGGTGCGGCCAGTGCTTCTCGACCAAACCCGCTACACCCAGTCAATTTTGGAGGTTCTTCCAGATGCCCAACACGACCCTCACCGGACATGTCGCCGTCAGCCGAGCATCTGGCGGTTCCCTGAACGTCCGGGACGACCTGCCACCGGCCCAGCACTACATCGCAGGAGCGTTCGACGCCGTCGACAACTCCGGCCCCCGCACCGACATCGTCGACCCGAGTACCGAACAGGTCATCGCCACGGTCCCCCAAGGGACCACCGCCGATGTCGACCGAGCAGTCGCAGCCGCGGTCGCAGCCAAGAACGACTGGGCCAGGCTTATTCCCAAGGAACGCTCCACTCTGCTTCACCGCATCGCGGACAGAATCGAACAGAACGCCGAGGTGCTCGCGCGGCTCGAATCTGCCAACACCGGAAAGCCTTTCGAAGTCTCGAACGACGACGTCGCAGGCACCGTCGACACCTTCCGGTTCATGGCGGGCGCACTGCGCGCGACCACGTCGATGGCTGCCGGAGACTACGCCGAGAATCACCTGTCGGTCATCTTGCGCGAACCGCTCGGTGTAGTCGGCGTCGTGACCCCGTGGAACTATCCACTGCTGATGGCGGCGTGGAAGATCGCTCCGATTCTCGCGGCCGGCAATACGCTGGTGATCAAGCCGTCCGAGCAAACCCCTTTGACAACACTGAAACTCGCCGAAATCGTCGGCGACCTGCTTCCTGCGGGCGCATTCAATGTGGTGTCCGGACTGGGATCGACCGTGGGAGCGCGGCTGAGCGAGCATCCCGACATCGACATGATCGCCCTGACCGGATCGGTCGGCAGCGGCAAGGCCGTCGCACGTGGGGCCGCAGACACACTCAAGCGCGTCCATCTCGAACTGGGTGGCAAAGCACCCGTGGTGATCTTCGCCGACGCCGATCTCGACGACGCCGTGGTGTCGCTGCGTGCGGCGAGCTACTGGAACTCGGGCCAGGAATGTGGCGCGGCATGCCGGATCCTCGTACACGGGTCGGTCGCCGATGCGTTCACCCGGAAGCTGGTCGACCAGGTGAGCACGTTCGTGGTCGGCGAACCCGGAGCAGGCGACGACGTGGAAATCGGGCCCCTGGTGTCCAAGGCCCACTTCGAGCGGGTCACCGCATACCTGGAACGAGCTGCGCAGCAAGGAATCACCGCTGCAATCGGCGGAGCCGCGCTGGACGGACCCGGCTACTTCGTCGCACCGACCGTGCTCGTCGGAGTGCCCGACGGCGCCGAATGCGCTCGCGAGGAGATCTTCGGACCGGTGGTCACCATCGAGACCTTCACCGACGAGGACGAGGCAATCCGCCGCGCGAACGACGTCCCGTTCGGCCTCTCTGCATCGGTCTGGACCGAGAACGCACGACGCAGCCACGAAGTCGCCGCGCACATCGACGCCGGGACGGTGTGGGTCAACTCCCATCTCGTGCTGGCCAACGAAGTTCCGTGGGGCGGATTCAAGGGATCCGGTTACGGACGCGACCTGTCGATCTACGCCCTCGACGACTACTCACACACCAAGCACGTCATGCACAACCACGGTCGCTGACCGCGTTTCGCGGCGCCCACACCGGTGCCGCGACACCCACTAGAACACCCGACTCGATGGGAACCACGAACCGACAACGACGGCTTCGATCGAGTCGTGCCGCAGCGTGCCGCCCGCATCCGCCTCAGCGGAGGGCGGCACGCTGCACCCTCCAGCCGCCCCGATCAATGATGGAACCGAAGCGGAGAAGACATGAGGACGTCGACTCGGACAACGCATCTCTACGCACCCTCGACCGAGCTGTGGGATTGGCAGATGCGGGCCCGCTGCCGGAACATGGGTTCCGACCTCTTCTTCTCCCCCGAGCGTGAAACACGTCAGGCTCGCCGCTATCGGGAGAAGTTCGCCACCCAGATCTGTCAGGAATGTCCGGTCCTCGTCGAATGCCGCGCTCACGCCCAGAAGGTCCGTGAGCCGTTCGGGGTGTGGGGCGGCACCACCGAGACCGATCGCCAGTTCGGACGCACCCCGGAGTCCGCGGGAACGCGCACCGCAACCACGACAACACGGGTAGGACGGCGCCTGACCGTATCCGGGCGCCATCCACGCCCGGGGCGACGGGAGGATTCAGAAGCGGACACTCACTCCGTGGCGACCGTGCAGCACTAGGATGCGCACTGAGTGATCAGCTTTGTCGACGGTGGCGCGGCAGCTGAACAACCAGCCTGGCCATTCGGTGACCGGGATCCGCGATCCGCTGCACCGCAACCTCTCGTCCGCGATTCCGACGATGGCGTCGAGATCTGCATCGGAGACAGTTCAATAGGAAGCACCGATCTCGAGGTGTTGTTCAGTAGCGATGGTCCGCCGGACCGTCTTCTTGCCCTGCCTCCGCGGCGAGTCGTCCCCGCAGCATGTCGAGCGCGGCGTGCTGGAGGAGGAGAACGGCCTCGACGTTCGTCCCGAGGATGCGCGCGACCTCGACGACCGGCAGTCGGTGGGCGAGGCGTAGTCGCAGCACGGTCCGGTGGCGGCTGGGGAGGGTGTCCACGAGGCTCGCGGGCCGGGTCGCCTCCTCGTCGTCGATGGTCACGACAGGCCTTTCTCTCGGATCGCACCACTGTGGCCGACCCGATGTCCCAGGTGGAAGGGACCGGCGTCCCGATGGTCCGGGATCCTGCCGACAGGCTCCGGCGGCCTGCCCGACGCTTTACGCTGAACGTCATGGCCGCTCTTCGCGCGGAGTGGATCAGAATCTGGCGCAACCCGGCAGACACCCTTGCGACCGTCGCGTTCAACGCCGTCCTGATGATCGGTGCCTGGTTCCTGCTGCCCCGCAACTGGTTGTTCGAGTGGACCGGACCGTCGGGTTTCGCCCTGGCCCTGGCCGGCTGGATGTACGCCGACGTCACCGCCACCAATGTGCTGGCACCGGACCGTGAGCGGGTTCTCGCCTCGCTCGACGACCGGGACGCGCTGCGTGGTTTGCTCGCCGCCAAGGCGGTGGCGTTGTGGATGCTGATCGCCCCGTTGTGCGCGACGATCGCGGTCGTCGTCGGGTTCGCCGAGCAGGACTGGCTGTTCACGGCGGTGGTCGTCGCCGCGGTCGCGCTGTGTCCGTTCGGCGCGCTCGCCGGGACGAGCCTGGTCGGAATCTTCTTTCCGTACCACCAGCGTTCGCTGCGGTGGCGGTGGGAGCAACGCGCCCGGTGGCGCACCGTCGTCGTCCGGTGGCTGATCCTGCTGGTGATCCCCTACGGAGTGTTCCCGGCGTTCTCGGTGGCGATCGTCGTCGTCCCGGCCGTGTTGTGGCGCATCGTGAAGCCGGCGGACGTGCACACCCGGATCGGCACCGCCGACTTCGCGGTGTGCGTCGTTCTCGCCGTGATCGTCTCCGCGGTCATGTGGGTGGTGGCGCGCCGCATCGCCGTGTCACGGATACAGCGGCACGCTCCGCTGGCGGACTACCTGCGCGACCGCGACAGGGGCTGAGCCGAATCGCCGTCGGGTTCCTCCGTGACGGCGGCACCGCGCGCCAGCGCCACCGCAGCCATGACGACGGCGACCAGTGCGACGACGAGCACGGCGGTCACCTTCCGGTCGGCGTCGAGGTACTCGCCGAGCACCACGAATCCGAGCAGCGACGCGACGAGCGGCTCCATCACGGTGGTGGCCGGGAGGGAGGCCTGCAGCGCACCGACCTGGAACGCCGACTGCTGCAGCGACACCGCGGCGGCACCCACGACGACCAGCGCGTACAGCTCGATCGACGTGAACAGCGGCCGCGGTCCCTCACCCGCGAGGTGCACCACGCCCTTCGTCAGTACGGCGGCCACACCGAACAGCGCGCCGCCCGCCAATCCGAGCAGCAGGGCCCGCCGCGACCGGTTGCCCGTCCGCGCACCGAACAGGCACGCGAGAACGAACGGCAGCCCGATCAGGCAGATGACGATCCAGTGCCGGGTTTCCGCGCGCTCGACTCCCGGTCGTGGGTCGCCGACCACGACGAGGACGGCGATCGCGGCGGTGAGGGCGGAGGCCCACAGCCAGTCGGTCAGCGTGACCGTGCGCCCGGAGAATCGTGCGCCCAGCGGCAGCGCGAACAGCAGCGACAGCACCAGGAGGGGCTGCACCAACAGCAGTGACCCGAGACCCAGGGCGGCCGCCTGCAGCGCGTACCCGCCGATGCCGACGACCGTGCCGACCCACCACACCGGCTGACGGACCAGCGACGTGATCGGTCCGAGCACTCCGACGCTCTCGTCCGGGACCTGCGCGGCACTGCGGTGACGGACCACCGTCCCGACGGCGATGCAGAGGGCGGCGCCGACTGCGAACACCACGGCGAGCACGGAGTCGGTCACAGTCACTCACTGTAAGTGCAGAATGTCCGGTTCGCCCGGTGACGTGAGCGCCGATGCGCACCCCCGCACACATTGCCACTCACCTGCGCACGTGAGTGGGAATGCGTGCCGGGGCACACATTGCCACTCACGTCAGGAGAGGTGCTTGGGCTGGGGAGTTGTCTTGTGGGCCCAGTCCGCGCCGACCTCGTCCTGCGCCGCCTCCGGTGGGCATTCGGCGCTGTACCGGCCGGCGTGTTCCAGGGAGACGACGACGGACTTCGACGTGGGACAGTTGCTGCCGGCCGCCGTGGAGTCGAGGGGGACGAGTGGATTTGTCTCCGGATAGTAGGCGGCGGCAGACCCGCGGGGGGTGTCGTATTCGACGATCCGGAAGTCGTGGGCGCAGCGGACCCGGTCGTCCTCGTCCCAGTGGGTGAAGAGGTCGACCATGTCGCCGTCGTCGAATCCGAGGGCTGCGATGTCGTCGTGGTGCAGGAAGATCACGCGGCGGCCGCCCTCGATTCCGCGGTAACGGTCGCTGAGCCCGTAGATCGTGGTGTTGAACTGATCGTGGCTGCGGATCGTCTGCAGGATGACGTGCTTCGGCGGCACCTGCAGGACCTCGATCGGGGACACCGCGAATTCGGCGCGGCCGGAGTGGGTGGGGAACGTCCGGGAGTCGCGCGGCGGGTGCGGCAGCACGAAACCGCCGGGCCGCCGGACGTTCACCTCGTACCCTTCGCAGCCGGGGACCACCCGCGAGATGTGCAGGCGGATGTTCGCGTAGTCGTCCCGCATCTTCTTCCACTCGAGACCGTAGCGGTCGCCGATCGTGGCCTCGGCGATGCGCGTGACGATACCGACCTCCGAATCGAGGTGCGGGCTGGCCGGTTTCAGCGGTCCCCGGGACGCGTGGACCGAACACGTGGAGTCTTCGACGGAGATGAACTGGGGGCCACCTGCCTGGACGTCCTGCTCGGTGCGCCCCCGCGTCGGGAGGATGAGGGCGGTGTCGCCGCAGACGAGGTGCGAGCGGTTGATCTTCGTGGAGATGTGGACGGTCATCCGGGTCTTGCGCAGCGCGGCGGCGGTGACGTCGGTGTCCGGGGCCGCCTGGACGAAGTTTCCGCCGAGCCCGAGGAAGAAGTGCGCCTTGCCGTCGCGCATGGCCCGGATGGAATCGACGGTGTCGTAACCGTTCTCCCGGGGCGGGTCGAAGTCGAACTCCTTCGCGAGGGCATCCAGGAAATGCCGCGGCGGACGCTCCCAGATCCCCATCGTGCGGTCGCCCTGCACGTTCGAGTGGCCGCGCACCGGGAACAGCCCGGCGCCGGGCTTGCCGATGTTTCCCTGGGCGAGTGCGATATTGGTGACTTCCTTGATGATCGCCACCGAGTTGTGATGCTGGGTGAGTCCCATCGCCCAGCAGAACACGGTGGCGTCGGAATCACGCAGCAGTCGGGCCGCGTCGGTGATCTGCTCCCGCGACAGTCCGGTCGTCCGGGTGACCACGTCCCAGTCGATGTCGGTGACGTGCTGCTTCCACAGCTCGAACCCGATGGTGTGGTGGTCGATGAACTGGTGGTCGAGGGCATCCCATTCGACGAGCAGGGAACCGAAGGCCTGCAGCAGCGCGAGGTCGCCGTTGAGCGCGTGACGCTGGCCTTGCCGATGCCGATCGACTCCTGCAGCGCGATGCTGGTCGATTCGTGACACATGTTGGAACAGTCGGGCAGATTGTTCGTCCCGAACGCGCGGACGAACAGCTGGTAGGCGAACGCGGCCTCGTTGGACGCCCGGCCGGACGTGTAGAAGATCGCCTCGTCGGGACTGTCCAGGGCGTTGAGCTGGTTGCCGATCAGCGCGAAGGCCTCGTCCCAGTCGATGGGCTCGTAGTGGGTTCCGCCGGGCCGCTTCACCATCGGATGCGTGATCCGGCCCTGCTTCCCGAGCCAGTGCTCGCTGTGGCAGTCGAGGTCGGCGATACTGTGCCGGGCGAAGAATTCGGGTGTCGCCCGGTCGCGGGTCGCTTCCTCCGCGACCGCCTTGGCGCCGTTCTCGCAGAACTCTGCGGCGTGCCGGTGGCCCGGGTCGGGGTCGGGCCACGCGCAGCTCATGCAGTCGAACCCCTCGGCCTGGTTGAGCCGGAGCAACGTCTCGGCCGTCCGGACCACGCCCATGTGCTCGAGTGCGCGTTTCATCGACACGGCGACCGCGGTCGGCCCGGCCGCGTGGTCCTTCGGCGGGTCGACGTGGAGATCGGCCTCGTCGTAGTCGCGTTCCTCGTCCTTGTGCCGCATCGTTCAGCCTTTCGTCACGACGATCTCCCCACCAGACGACCGAGATAGTCGAGGACGTCGTCGGTGGCGGTGGCCGCGGCGGTGAGTGCCACGTAACCGTCGGGGCGTACCACCACCAGCGTGCCACCATGTGCCCCGTAGGTGCTGCGCGCCAAACCGCGGTCGTCGACGACATCGACGCCGGGACCGCGGGAATCGCCCACCACCACGTACTTCACGTCGTCGGGGGCGTCCTCGGCGAGGGCCTGCATGGCGTGCCGGGGCCCACCGTCGAACCCGAGGATGGTGAAGTGGGTCCCGCGGAAGACGTCGAACAGTCGCATCGGACTGCCATCGGAGCTCAGGCACGGTGCGTCGGGTGCGCGATCTCCCGCGCGCACAGCCGTCGTCACGCCCCCGTCCCGCGACAGCGAACTCCACGGATAGCCGAAGCCGAGTTGCTGGCCGTCCTCGGTGACCGCGCCCGCGAAGCCTGTCGAGTCCTCGCTCCCGAGGGTCGCGGCCACCTTCTGCAGCCCCTCGCTGCTCACCCCGAGCGTCCAGCGCGCGAGCGGCAGGCGCTCCTCCTGGTACGTGTCGAGGAGCGACGGGTCCGCGGAGCCGGCCAGGACCAGGGCAAGCTTCCATCCCAGGTTGTAGGCGTCCTGAATTCCGGTGTTCATTCCGAGCCCACCGGCCGGCGGGTGGATGTGGGCCGCATCCCCGGCCAGGAACACGCGACCGTCGCGGAAGCGGTCGACCATGCGCACGTTCACCCGCCACGTCGACAGCCACGTCGGTGAGGACAGTCGCACGCCGGGATCGCACGCGACGTCGTCGAGCACCCGTTGGAAGTAGTCGAGCGACGGTTCGGGCAGGTTCCCGTCCTCGTCGAAATCCGCGAACGGCACGCCCTGGAACTGCCAGGAGTTCACCCCCCGGAACGGGCACAGCGCGACGAAACCCTTCTCCGGGTGCGACCACTGGTACCAGCGGTCGGGGGTGAGGCCGTCGACGGAAACGTCCCCGAGGAGCATTCCCTCGATGCCGCCCGAACCCTCGAACGACGCCCCGAGCGCCTTGCGCACCGCGCTGCGCCCGCCGTCGCAGCCGACGAGGTAGCGCGCCATGATCGTCCCGCCCCCGGCGAGCCGGACGGTCACCTTGTCGGCGTTCTGATCGAATCCGACCACCTCGACGCCACGCTCGACGTCGATGCCGAACGCCGAGAGCCGATCTCGCAGGATCTGCTCGGTCCGCCACTGCGGAATCATCAGCCCGCTGTCGTAGGGCCGGTCGGGAGTGGGGCTCAGGTCGGCGTGCGGGTCGCTGTCGCTGATCACCCGGCCGCGGACCGCGACCCGGTTGGGGAGGTGCCGGAACCCGGCTTCGACGACCTCGTCGACGATGCCGAGATCGTCGAATATCTCCTGGCTGCGCGCGGTCAATCCTTTTCCGCGCGAACCGGCGAACGGCTGGAGCGACTTGTCGAGGATCCGCACCTCGACGCCGCGGCGCGCCAGTTCCAATGCGAGCGTGAGACCGGTCGGCCCGGCCCCGGCCACCACTGCCTCGGTAGGGCTCATGGCGTCATCGTATTCGCGACGGCGCCGATCCGGCGGGAAAGTCGCAGTACAGCATCGTCAAGGAGGCCTTGACGATGACTCAGCGTCAATCTAGCGTTGACGCATGGCGAAACTTCGGCTCGACGACCTCATCGACGGCATCCGGTCCGGCTACCCCGACCAACCACTCGAACAGCTCACGGCGGCCGTGCTCACCGCCGAACACGTCAACGAGATCTCCGACCACCTGATCGGACACTTCGTGGACCAGGCGCGACGCAGCGGCGCGTCCTGGACGGAGATCGGCGACTGCATCGGTGTCACCAAACAGGCAGCGCACCAACGATTCACCCCCAAGGAGAGCGCGAACATGTTCGCGCGCTTCACCGAGAAGGCCCGGCAGGCGGTGGTCCAGTCGCACGAAGAGGCGCGGGCAGGCCGTCAGTCCGAGATCCGGTCGGAGCACCTGCTCCTCGGCATGCTCTGCGCTCCGGACAGTCTCGCGATGCGCGCGCTGGCAGACCAGGACATCACGCCCCTCGCGATCCGCGAGACCGCCGAGGCCACGGTGCCGGACGCTCCGGCCGACGCCGAAACGCCCGGTTTGATTCCGTACTCGGCACCGGCGAAGAAGGTTCTCGAACTCACGATTCGTGAGGCGTTGCGTCTCGGCCACAACTACGTCGGCACCGAGCACCTGCTGCTCGCACTGCTCGCCGGCGAGTCCGACACCCCCGGGCCGCTCACCACACTCGGTGTGGACGCCGACGCCGCCGAGACGTATCTGCTGACGGCGATCGGCGTGCCACCGAGCGCGGAGTGATCTTCTCGCTCAGAAGTTTCCGCGGGCGGCTTGTTCGCGTTCGATGGCTTCGAAGAGGGCTTTGAAGTTGCCGATGCCGAAGCCGAGGGAGCCGTGGCGTTCGATGAGTTCGAAGAACACGG
>SEEV01000805.1 GCA_004211695.1 Rhodococcus sp. (in: high G+C Gram-positive bacteria) | reverse complement strand
GGATGGACTCGAGGGCAATCGTTGCCTCGGTCTCGTTCCATCCGGTCATCAACTTCTGCATTCGTGCGGCTCGCTGTGTTCTCACGTGCTTGACGTACGCCATTCCCTCCGGCGACACGCGTATTCGGAATGCGCGTCCGTCGGCGGGATCCGAGTGCCGGGTGACGTAGCCGACGTCCACCAGATCGGTGATCTGGCGACTGAGTGAGGACTGGCTGACACACAGCTCGGTGGCGAGTTCGTTCTGCCGGCATTCCCCCCGGGCGGCGAGAACGAGGAGGACCCCCGTCAACGCGCGCGGGATGTGACCGTCACCTTCCGACACCAGGGCGTCGCGAAGCACGCGGCCGAAGAGGAAGACCTCGTCGATGAGCGCTTCGGTGGTGCCGAGAGATACGGACGACACGGAAGGCACTGACGAGACGGACATGGCAACCCCTGAAGGACGACTTACTTGATGCAAGCAACTATATACATCGTTAGTGCAAGCAAGTAAGTCATTTCCGTGTCTGGTGCATCACAGAACGAAGTGACCTATTATCTGCGTATGAATGCAGATATGCGCGCTTGTCGGCGCCGGCTCGACGAAGACCAGGTCGGGCTGGTAGTCGAGGTCTTCCGCATGCTCGCCGACGCCACCCGGGTCCAGCTGCTCTGGCAACTGGTGGGAGGCGAGCTGTCGGTGAACGAGCTGGCCGAACGGGTGGGAAAGCCGGCGCCGTCCGTCTCGCAGCACCTCGCGAAGCTCCGGATGGCGCGGCTGGTGCGCACGCGGAGGGAGGGGACGTCCATCTACTACAGCGTCGCCAACGAGCACGTGCAGCAGCTGGTGACCGACGCCGTGTTCAACGCCGAACACGCGGGCCCCGGCATCCCGGGACATCACCGCGCCGCCGGCGACCTGCAGGTCATCCACGAGGACCCGGACCTCGCCGCGGAGGGAGGCGGCTCGTGACCGGCCACGGACATTCCCACGGGCACGGCCACGGCCACCGGCATTCGGGCGGTGTCCGCGGGGCTATCCGCGAGATCTTCGCCCCGCACAGCCACGACTCCGCGGACAGCGTCGACGACGAACTCGAGGCGAGCGAGATCGGGATCCGGGCGGTGAAGATCAGCCTGGTGGTGCTGGGCGTCACCGCCCTGGCCCAGGTGATCGTGGTGGGGCTGTCCGGTTCCGTCGCTCTCGCCGCCGACACCGTGCACAACTTCTCCGACGCGCTGACGGCGGTGCCGCTGTGGATCGCGTTCGCCCTCGGACGGCGGGCGGCCACCCGCCGATTCACGTACGGCTACGGCCGCGCCGAAGACCTCGCCGGGTTGTTCGTCGTGGTGATGATCGCGTTGTCCGCGGTCGTCGCGGGTGTGGAGGCGACCCGCCGCCTCCTCGATCCCGTGCCCATCGACCACCTCGGGTGGGTGGCTCTCGCCGGTGTCATCGGTTTCGCCGGCAACGAATGGGTGGCGCTGTATCGCATCCGCGTCGGCAGGCGGATCGGCTCTGCCGCGCTCGTCGCCGACGGCCTGCACGCACGGACCGACGGATTCACCTCCCTCGCCGTGGTGCTGGGCGCCGGCGGTGTCGCGGTCGGGCTTCCGCTCGCCGACCCGGTGGTGGGCCTGGTCATCACGGCCGCGATCCTGCTCGTGTTACGGACCGCCGCACGCGACGTGTTCCGGCGGCTGATGGACG
>SEEV01000312.1 GCA_004211695.1 Rhodococcus sp. (in: high G+C Gram-positive bacteria) | reverse complement strand
TTCACGACCGCGCTCAAGCTGGCGCGAAACCGGGGCCTGGTCGAACCGAATGCCGAGAACATGGCGGCCCGGCGGGTCGAGTTCGACGCCGAACTCCAGACCCTGATCGATCAGGTGCTCCGCATCCGGGCCATCGCGCACGAGAATCTCGACCAGATGGGTGGTAGGTGAGTAGATGAGCGATCTCCGCAGTCTCCACGACGACATCGCGGCCGCGGTTCCCGGCCCGGCCACCCTCGCCGCGTTCGATCTGGACGGCACACTCATCAGCGGGTATTCCGCGAGCGTCGTCTACCGGGACCGACTGCGCCGCTTCGACATCAGCGTGGCCGAACTGCTGCGCACCACGGGCGCCGCGGTGGACACCCGGTTCCGGGGTGCGGATGTCGGCAACCTGATGCGCATCGGCGTGGAGAGTCTGGCCGGGCGCATGGAGGACGAACTCCAGGAGTGGGGGCAGCGGCTGTTCCGCCAGGAGATCGCGCGGATGATCTTCTCGGAGGTCCGTGGTCTGCTCGCCGCGCATAGGCATGCCGGTCACCGGGTGGTGATGGCCACGTCCGCCACCCCGTATCAGGCGCTGTCGGTGGCCGCGGACCTCGACATCGACGTCGACGACGTGCTGTGTACGCGGCCCGCGGTACTGGACGGCATGCTCACCGGGACGCTCGAATCGCCGGCGCTGTGGGGCCCGGCCAAGGCCGAGGCCCTGCGCGAGTACGCGGACGAGCACGGCGTGGATCTGGGCAACAGCTTCGCGTACTCCAACGGCGCGGAGGATGTTCCGATGCTGAAATCGGTGGGACATCCGGTGGCGCTGAATCCCGACCGCAAGCTGGCGGCCACGGCGCGGCAGAACGGATGGCCGTCGGTGAATCTGCGGCCTCCGGAGAGCGGCGCCGACCCGATGTCCATCGCGCGCACCACCACGGCCATCGGCGCCCTGATGGGTGCGGCCGCGTTCGGCGTCTCCGCTGGCCTGCTCACCCAGAACCGGCAGACGGGCGCCAATCTGGTCGGCAGCTTCGGACCCGATCTCGCACTCGCGATCTGCGGGATCAACGTGCGCATCAAGGGCAAGGAGAATGCGTGGTCGGCCCGGCCCGCGGTCTTCATGTTCAATCATCAGAGTTCGCTCGACATGCTGGTGATCGGCAGCGTCATCCGACGCGACGTCACCGGCGTCGCGAAGAAGGAGGCCGCGCGCGACCCCCGGTTCATTCCCGTGGGCGCGCTCCTCGACGTGGCATACATCGACCGGACCGACAGCACGAAGGCCAGAGCCGCACTCCGCCCGGCCGTGGAGAAACTGCAGTCGGGCATCTCCATCGCGATCGCCCCCGAGGGCACCCGCTCGGCGACTCCGCGCCTCGGCAAGTTCAAGAAGGGCGGGTTCCACCTGGCGATGCAGGCGGGGGTGCCGATCGTGCCGATCGTCATCCACAACGCGGGTGAACGGATGTGGCGGAACTCGCTGGTCGCGCACCCCGGCACGGTCGACGTCGACGTGCTCGCGCCCGTGCCGACCGACGGGTGGGACCTCGCGGATCTCGATCGGCACGTCGACGAGGTGCGCACGCTGTTCGAGGACTGCCTCCACGCCGGGCACCGCTGAAGAATTCTTCGAAGAAAATTCTCGAAGCATGTCGAGAACCTCGGTTGTGCTCCGTCCTGTTCGTGAAAGCGCCAGAATGGGCGCCACACCGGGTGAGGAGACAGAGATGCCGAAGTTCATGTTGCTGCAGCACTACGAGGGCGGCGCGGGGTGCGATGTGCCGATGACCGAGTGGACGCCGGAGGAGGTGCAGGCGCACATCCGGTTCCAGCAGGACCTCAACACGGAACTCGTCGCGAAGGGCGAACTCGTCGACGCGCAGGGACTCGCCGGGCCGGACGTCGCGAAGCGCGTCACGTTCGACGGCAAGGGCGCTCCGGTGGTGACCGACGGACCGTTCCCCGAATCGAAGGAACTGCTCGCCGGGTACCGCATGATCGACGTGGAGTCCGAGGCCCGGGCACTGGAGATCGCCGCACAGACGTCGGCGGCACCGGGTCCGGGCGGGGCGCCGATCCAGCAAGCGATCGAGGTGCGGCAGGTGATGGGCGCGCCCGACACCGATCTGTGAAGACCGACCCCGCCACCCTGGACCTGCTGCGCGAACTGGCGCCGCAGGTCCTCGGTGCGCTCGTGCGGCGGTCCGGTGATTTCGAGGGTTCCGAGGACGCGGTGCAGGAGGCGCTGCTCGCGGCCGCCGAGCACTGGCCGCGAGAAGGACTGCCGGACAATCCACGCGGCTGGCTGATCCAGACTGCCACCCGCAAGATGACCGATCAGATCCGCAGCGAGATCGCCCGCCGCACGCGGGAGGACGTCGTTGCCCGGCAGGCACCGCCGTCGACGGACGTGCCGGATCGGGACGACACCCTGCTCCTGCTGTTCCTGTGCTGCCATCCCGCTCTGACGCCGGCGTCGGCCATCGCGTTGACGCTGCGCGCGGTCGGGGGTCTCACCACCGCGGAGATCGCCAATGCGTTCCTGGTCCCGGAACCGACCATGGCTCAACGGATCAGCCGCGGAAAGCAGCGCATCACGGCGTCGGGGATACCGTTCCGGCGGCCGACGGGTGACGAGTGGACGGAACGCCTGCGGTCCGTCCTGCACGTGCTCTACCTGATCTTCAACGAGGGGTACGCCAGCAGCATCGGCGACCATCTGCACCGCACCGAACTGTCCGCCGAGGCGATCCGGCTCACCCGGGCCGTGCACGCGATGCTGCCCGACGACGGTGAAGTCGGTGGGTTGCTGGCATTGATGCTGCTGACCGACGCCCGTCGTCCCGCCCGCACCGGTCCGCACGGCGAGCTGATCCCGCTGGCCGAGCAGGATCGCACGCTGTGGAACCGGCAGTTGATCGTCGAGGGTCAGCGCGTGGTGATGGACGCCGTCGCCCACGGCTCGGTCGGGGCCTATCAACTGCAGGCCGGAATCGCGGCGGTCCACGACGACGCGGACCGGGTCGAGGACACCGACTGGGCGCAGATCCTCACGCTGTACGGCCTGCTCGAGCGGATGTCCGACAATCCGATGGTGACGCTGAACCGTGCGGTGGCCGCGGCGATGGTGCACGGTCCGGCCACGGGACTGACGATGCTCGAGCCCCTCGACGAGACGCTGGCCGGGCACTACCGACTCGACGCCGTCCGGGCTCATCTGTTCGACCTGGCAGGCGACCAGGAATCGGCCCTCGCGCACTACCGGGCGGCGGCGAACCGCACCACGAACGTGCCTGAGCAGCAGTACCTCGCGGCGCAGGTGGCCCGGCTCAGCGCTCGCGACTCCGGAGACCCCCGCACACGGTTTCACGAGTCGCGTAGTCGGATACTCGCGACGCGGCCCGGATCGCACGGAAGAGTCGGTGGCGACCGGTAGTACACCGAATGGAGCAGGACGATGGACGAGCGTGACCGCGGCGGCGGTGACCGGCGAGTTCTCGCCGAGGATCTCGACCGCACGGACGTGCCACGCCCGGACGCGCGGCGTCACGAATTCCGCCTCAGTCTGCTGGTCGCGGCGATCGCCGTCGTCGGCACGCTGATCGGTTCGCTGTGCGGAGGGGTGTTCACCCTCCTGAACACGTCCAATCAGGTCGAGGCGACGGTGAGCCAATCCGAAAACGAGTTCCTGCGAACGCAGCGGCAGCAGATCTACTCGGAACTCCTGACCGCGGCCAACGAGGTGCGCCTCACCTCGGGTTCCCTCTCGATGGCGTTCGACCGCTTCGACGGGCCGATGCTGCTGGCCACCGTGCAGGACATCATCACACCGCTGCACGACCAGGAGGTCGTGTTCACCTCGAAATTCGCGGCGGTGGAGTTGATCGGATCCGCACCGGTGGTGGAACCCGCACGACGGATGGTGGTGGAGTATTCGGCCGGAACCGAGACTGTCGGCTGGCTGACCGTCGACCTCGCTGAGGACGACACCGTGCCCGCGGACGCCCTGTCCACGCACCAGCAACGGTTCGCCGACCACTTCCAGGCCGGGATGAACGCCCAGGACGAGTTCCTCACCGCGGTGCGCGCCGAACTCGGCATCCCAGATCACGGCAACCAGCCGTAACCGAATCTGCTCGCCAGGACTGCGGCGGATGGGCACGATGGGGAGATGCCCGCGACCGGTCCCACATCCACACAGCAGGCCCTGTCGGTTACCGACGAGCCTTCGCTGTTGCCTCGTATCTGGGCGCTGCTACGTCCCTACCGCGGGTGGCTGGTGCTCGTCGCGGCAGCGATCGTCGTGTCCTCACTGCTCGGCATCGTCAATCCCTTCCTCACGAAGGCGGTGTTCGACCGCGCGCTGTTTCCCACCGACGGCAGCGGTGTCCATCTGACGCTGCTGCTGTGGCTGGTACTGGCGATGATCGCGGTGACACTGGCGGGTTCGGTGATCGGCGTCGGCCAGAGTTACCTCACCACCAAGGTCGGCAATCTGTCGATGGCGGATCTGCGGGAGCGGCTGTTCGCTCATCTCGAGAAGATGGAACTGGCGTTCTTCACGTCCACCAAGACCGGTTCCATCCAATCGCGTCTGGCCAACGACGTCGGTGGGGTGCGCTCGGTCCTCACGTCGACGGCGTCGAGCATCCTGTCCAACGTCGTCACGGTCGCGGCGTCCCTCATCGCGATGCTGCTGCTGTCGTGGCAGCTGACGCTTCTCGCGGTCGCGCTGCTTCCCGGCTTCGTCTACCTGCAGCGGCGGGTCGGCGCCCGGCGACGGGTTCTGGCACGGAAGACGCAGGAGTCGTTGTCGGACATGACCGCGATCACCGAGGAAGCGCTGAGCGTCTCGGGTGTGCTGCTGACGAAGGTGTTCAACCAGGCCGACACCGAACTGGACCGGTACCGGACCGAGAACGCCCGGCAGACCGAACTTCAGGTGCGCCAAGCCATGACCGGTCAGGGCTTCTTCGCCGTCGTCAGCTCGTTCATGGCGATCACTCCCGCCCTCGTCTACCTCTTGGCGGGGTATCTCGTCAGCGGCGGTTCCGCGGCGCTGTCGGCAGGTACGCTCGTCGCATTCTCGACTTTGCAGGCCCGGCTGCTGCAGCCACTGGTCTCGCTGATGCGGGTCACTCTCGACGTCCAGACGTCGATGGCGTTGTTCCGCCGCATCTTCGAATACCTCGACCTGCAGCCCGCGATCGTGAATCGCCCGGACGCCGTCGACCTGCCCGCGGACTCGCCCGGGCGGGTGGAGTTGGACGACGTGTACTTCTCGTATCCCGCGCCCGTCCGGCTGGCCACCGCGGATCCCCACCCGGTGGCGCTGCGCAGCCTGGGTCGCGGCGGCGGAGGCGGTGGCCTGCGCGGCATCTCGACCGTGGCCACTCGCCTCCCGGCCGCGGCGGCGCCCGAAACCGAACCGGCGGAACGTCGGAGTCGGTGCTGGGCGGTGGCGGGCACCTCCCTGGAAATCGAGCCGGGTCAGCTCGCCGCGTTCGTCGGACCGTCCGGCGCAGGAAAGACCACGCTCTGCTACCTCGTGCCGCGACTGTACGAGGTGGACAGTGGCTCGGTCCGGGTCGACGGCCACGACGTGCGCGACCTGACCATGAGTTCCCTCGCCGAGGCGGTCGGAATGGTGACCCAGGATCCGTACCTGTTCCACGCCTCGATCGCCGACAACCTTCGTTACGCCAAACCGGACGCGACCGATGCCGAACTGCAGGACGCCGCGGTGGCCGCCAACATTCACGACCGCATCCTCGGGTTCGACGACGGATACGACACCCTGGTGGGCGAGAGAGGATTCCGCCTCTCCGGCGGCGAAAAGCAGCGATTGGCCATTGCCCGGGTGCTACTGAAGAATCCCCGCGTGCTGATCCTCGACGAAGCGACGTCGGCGCTCGACACGGTCTCCGAGCGACTCGTCCAGAGAGCTCTCAGTGAGGTGATGCGCGGACGGACGACCCTCGCGATCGCCCACCGCCTGTCCACCATCCAGCACGCCGACGTGATCTTCGTGATCGACGAAGGAACACTGATCGAACGCGGCACGCACACCGAACTCCTTGCGCAACAAGGACTGTACGCACGACTTCACGCGGAACAGTTCGGCGGCGGCCAGGTCGAATGCCGGTGCACCGACGGGGTGCGATTCACCGACGGGACGGTGCTGGCCCCGAGTTCCCGTACCGGTACGCCCTAGCTCCTACAGGAACTTGCTGAACTGATCGTTGGCCTTCTGCATCACGTAGTCGTAGGGCGGCGAGAACTTGCGGGCCCACCAGTAGCCGAACCGGATATCCGGCGAGGTGTACACCATGTACCGGTCCTTCTTGATGCCGGCGATGATGCACGACGCGACCTTCTCAGGCGTGACGGCGCGCTTCTCGAAGCGGTGGATCGCCTTCTGGATGCGCGGGTCGTCACGGTCCACTCCGGCGATCTCGACCGTGCCCACCAACGGCGTCTTCACCGCGCCGGGAACCACGAGGCTCACCCCGATGCCGTGCCGTTTGAGGTCGAACCGCAAAACCTCGGATACCCCGCGGAGCCCGAATTTGCTTGCGCTGTACGCCGCGTGCCAGGGAAGCGCCAGCAGCCCCGCCGCGGAAGACACGTTGACCAGGTGACCGCCTCGCCCCGCGCGCACCATCGGGGGCACGAAACTCTCTATGACGTGGATCGGACCCATCAGATTGACGTCCACCATGGACTTCCAGTGACGGTGTTCGAGGTTCTCGACCGTGCCCCACGCAGAGATTCCGGCGACGTTCATGACGACGTCGAGGCTTCCGAACTGTTCGTGGACATCCGCGGCGAATGCGGCCACGGCGTCGTAATCGGATACATCGAGCGCACGAGAGAAGCTGACGGTGCCGCCGCGGCTGCCGACCTGTTCCACCGTCTGCGCCAGGCCGACCTCGTTGATGTCGGTGAGGAACAGTTCGGCGCCCTCCGCCGCCGCCGACAGGGCGGTCGCGTGCCCGATGCCGCTACCTGCACCCGTGATCAGGCACTTCTTGCCGTCGAGCGTTTTGATCGCCATAGTCGTGCGAGCCCCCGTCGTCACCGATCCGTGTCGGCTGGAAGTCTACGCACGCAATCTGTTTGCGCGCACGCGACTACGAAGGCGCTTTTCGCGCGAAGACACACGAGCCGGCCCCGCTGTGGGGTCGGCTCGTGACAGTTCACAACCGCTGGGTCATTTCTTCCTGATAAGTGCGAATCGTCTTCTCGATTCCGTTGGCGTCGTCGTCGTGTCCTCGATGCCGGGCGTCGTCGGCGCGCTCGCGCAGAACTCGAATCGCCTTCCGAAGCTCGGCGTCACTCATTCTGTGTTCCATATCACAATCATCCCCGACGGCTTCAGATTTGACCAGACTCGAAGGCGTGACGAGGTGCCGAGACCCGGGCTGAGCTGGACAATCGTCCAGCAGCGGCAAATGAACTCGCGCGCCGGACGGCGCCACGACCGGGCCGGACGGCCGCGCAGACTCCGCCGCCCGTGCGGATGCCACTCCTTCGCAGTAGTGTTCACGAGGCCCCGCAGTCCGCGAGCGACATTCGGACGTTGCGATGCGCAACGCAACACATTGCCCCTGAGCTGGGTGTATGAGCAGGTTCGCCTCACGGCACACACCCCCGCAACCCTGCCAGCTAACTCCCAGTGATTGAAGGAGCAACCATGCGGTTGCCCAGGCCGGCGCATCAGTTGCCACAGGCGCACCACGCCGCACATCGGCGGCTCTCTTGAACTTTCAACGGTAAGGCGTGCATGACGAGCGCAGAGGGCGCTCTCAGCGCCATCGAGCAGAAAGCATGCGCTGCGCAGTCGTTGAAACATATAAGAAATACGAATGGTGCATTCTGGCGACGTTTTGCCTCTATCTGCGTGAGTTATCAATCGGTTATCATCGTGGTACGGTGTCGTTCACACGACTGACGCCCGCACGAGAGAGGACCCGGCGGCTCACAATGGCAGATTTTGCTGCGCGGTTGAACAAGCTCTT
>SEEV01000311.1 GCA_004211695.1 Rhodococcus sp. (in: high G+C Gram-positive bacteria) | reverse complement strand
GTAGTACGCGCGAAACCACAGGCTGGCACCGTCGAGGAGAAGCAGAGGCCCTGTCATGACCCTCATCCTGCCAAACCGGTTTAGCCTGAAGCCATGAGTTCCCTCGGCGCATCGACTTCACGCTTCCCGACCACCATCTATGCCGACCGAATCGCTCGCGCCGGCGCCCTCGCCCGCGATGCCGGGCTCGACGGCCTCCTCATCACCCCCGGACCCGACCTGCGGTATCTGCTGGGTTCGCGTGCGGAGTCGTTCGAGCGGCTCACCTGCCTGGTGATTCCGGCGAACGGCGACACCGCGTCCGTGGTCGTGCCGCGGCTCGAACTGGCCTCGCTCACCGAATCGGCCGCGTCCGAACTGGGTCTGACGATCCGTGACTGGGTGGACGGGGTCGACCCGTACGCGTTGGTGTCGGCGCTGCTGCCGTCGCCTGCCCGGACCGCCGTCACGGATGCGATGCCGGCGCTGCACCTGATCCCGCTGTCGGAGGCGCTCGGTGCGCTGCCGGTCCTGGCCACGGGGGTGCTGCGGGAGCTGCGGATGGTCAAGGACGACGCGGAGATCGACGCGTTGCGCCGCGCCGGTCAGGCCATCGACCGGGTTCACGCCCGGATGGGGGAGTTCCTGAAGGTCGGCCGCACCGAATCCCAGGTGGCGGCGGACATCACCGCCGCGATCCTCGAGGAGGGGCACACCGAGGCGGCGTTCGTCATCGTCGGCTCGGGACCGCACGGTGCCGACCCGCACCACGAGGTGTCCGAGCGGGTCGTCGAATCCGGGGACGTGGTGGTCATCGACATCGGCGGACCCGTCGAACCCGGCTACAACTCCGACTCCACCCGCACCTACAGCATGGGTGAACCCGATCCGGCTGTGGCCGCCAAGTTCGCGGTCCTCGAGGAGGCGCAGGCGGCGGCCGTCGACCTCGTGCGTCCCGGCGTCACCGCCGAAGCGGTCGATGCCGCCGCCCGGGACCTGCTGGCGGCGCAGGGCCTGGCCGAGGTGTTCGTGCACCGGACCGGGCACGGAATCGGGCTGTCGGTGCACGAGGAGCCCTACATCGTGTCGGGTAACGGGATCGAGCTGGCAGCGGGGATGGCGTTCAGCGTGGAGCCTGGCATCTACTTCCGAGGGGAGTGGGGTGCCCGGATCGAGGACATCGTGATCGTGACCGCCGACGGCTGTGAGCCGGTCAACACCCGGCCCCACGGGCTGACGGTCCTCCCCGGCTGAGCACCGGGAGCGTGCGGGGACGGTGCGGCGCGGGTAGTAACATCTTCCATTTGTTCACGACCGCACTCGCCGTTGCCCGTCTGCGGCGCGTCGGGATCACAGATCACGCGAAGGTGTCATGGAGAGCGTCGCCCCGAAGGTAACCGTCGTTGTACCGACCTACAACGAACGCGACAACCTGCCCAAGATCGTCGAGCTTCTCGCGGCGTTGGAGATTCCGAACCTGCACGTGCTGGTCGTCGACGACAACTCGCCGGACGGCACCGGTGAGGTCGCCGACACGCTCGCGCAGAGCGGTCCGATCCCGGTCGGAGTGCTGCACCGGACCGTGAAGGACGGCCTCGGGCGGGCCTACGTCGCCGGGATGACCCGGGCGCTGGCCGAAGGCGCCGACATCGTGATCCAGATGGACGCCGACCTGTCGCACCCCACCGAGGCCATCCCGCGGATGGTGGAGACCCTGGCGACGACGGATGCGGCCGTCGTGCTCGGCTCCCGCTACGTGGCCGGCGGCGCGGTCGCCAGCGACTGGCCCTGGCATCGCAAGGCGCTGTCGGCGTGGGCGAACTTCTACGTCAACGCGATCCTGCGGCTGCGCGTCAAGGACGCCACCGCCGGGTTCAAGGCATGGCATGCGGACACGCTGCGGGCCATCGACGTCGACGGGGTGCAGAGCAACGGATACGCGTTCCAGGTCGAGATGAACTACCGGACCGTGCAGCGCGGCATGACCATCGCCGAGGTCCCGATCCGGTTCGAGGAGCGCACCGACGGCGTGTCCAAGATGAGCCTCGCCGTGCAGCTCGAGTCCGCGCTTGTCCCGTGGAAGCTGCGGTTCAGTGGTGACGGAGCGCAGCCGAGCCGAGTACGCGGCTGACGGCGATCTCCACGACCACCCGCGTCGGGTTCACCCGGGGCTGGCGGTACCGGGCCGCGTAGCGGGCCACGGCGTCGGCGACGGACTCGGGGTCGGTGAGGACCCGGGCGGGGCCTTCGAGGGTCATCCAGCGGGGTCCGTCCACCTGGCTCACCGCGCCGTACCCTCCGCGTTCGGCGTTGAGTGCCTTCTGCGAGGAGCCGTTGGTGATGACCCGCGCCAGCCCGTGCTCCTGATCCCAGGTGAAGCCGACGGCGACGACGTGCGGGGTGCCGTTCTTGCGGAGCGTCGTCAGCGTCCCGAGGTGGTATTCACCGAGGAAGGTGAGCGCCGCGTCGGTCAGGCGGATCGGGGTGGAGGGGGTGCGGTCCATGCTCCGACGGTAATCCAGGACACTGGACGGGTGAGCCTGGGATCGAAGAAGAACAGTGGCAAGCCCGGCGACGACGGGGTGGTGCTCCTCCTCGGCGGTCGCAGCGAGATCGGCCTCGAGATCGCCTCCCGGCTCGCGTCCGGCCGCACGGTCGTCCTCGCCGCCCGCCGCAGCACCGACCTCGCGGCCGAACGGCAGGCGCTGCTCGATGCCGGCGCCGCCGCGGTGGACTGCGTGGAATTCGACGCCGACGACCTCGACAGCCACGAGAAGCTGCTGCGGTCCGTCGCGGACACGCACGGCCCGCTGTCGGTCGCGGTCCTGGCATTCGGCATTCTCGGCGACCAGGCGCGCGCCGAGCGGGACGCACGGCACGCCGTCGCCGTGGTCCACACCGACTACGTCGCGCAGGTCAGCGTCCTCACGCATCTCGCCACCCTGCTCCGCGAGCAGAGGTCGGGACGGATCGTGGTGTTCTCGTCCGTCGCGGGTGTGCGCGTGCGCCGCGCCAACTACGTCTACGGGTCCGCGAAGGCCGGTCTCGACGGGTTCGCCTCCGGTCTCGGCGACGCCCTTCACGGCAGCGGTGTCTCACTCCTGCTGATCCGGTCCGGTTTCGTGATCGGCCGGATGACCGAGGGCATGTCGCCGGCACCGATGTCGAGCACACCGGCACAGGTCGCGGACGCGGTCGTGCGCGGCCTGCACCGCGGTGCGAGCAGAGTCTGGGTGCCGGGCCGGTTGCGCCCCGTGTTCTTCGTCATGAGGTTGCTGCCGCAGGCGGTATGGCGCCGGATGCCGCGATGACCGACCCGAGCGTCGTCGTCGTCGGGATCGGTGCCGACGGGTGGGACGGTCTGTCGCCGTCCGCGCTACGCGAGATCGACGGCGCCGACGTCCTCATGGGTTCCGCGCGTCAACTCGCCCTGATTCCCGAATCGCCGGCGCAGCGGGTGACCTGGCCGTCGCCGCTGGTGCCCGCACTGCCTCGCCTGTTCGAACAGCACCACGGCCGGCGGGTGTGCGTCCTGGCCAGCGGCGACCCGATGTTCCACGGAATCGGTGTCACGCTCGTCGACCTGCTCGGCGCGGAACGGGTGCGGGTGATCCCGCACCCGTCCTCGGCCACCCTGGCCTGCGCCCGCCTGGGCTGGGCGGCGCACGAGACACCGGTGGTCAGTCTCGTGAATCGGCCGGTCGACACACTCCTGCCGGCACTCGGCGAGCGGATGCGACTGCTGGTGCTGAGCCGGGACGAGCGCACCCCCGTCGCCGTCGCCGAACTGCTGACCAAGCGCGGGTTCGGACCGTCGAGGCTCAGCGTGCTCGGCGAACTGGGCGGACCCGAAGAGTCGAGGCTCGACGGAACTGCGTCGGGATGGTCGCACGATCCGGGGGCCCGGCTGAACGTGATCGCGATCGACTGCCGGGCCGACCCCGGCACCCCTCGGCTGACGAGGATGCCCGGACTGCCCGACGCCGCGTTCACCGGCGACGGGCAGATGACCAAACACGAGATCCGCGCCCTGACGCTCTGTGCCCTCGCCCCCGCGGCAGGGGAGTTGCTGTGGGACGTGGGAGGCGGATCCGGTACCGTCGCGATCGAGTGGATGCGCACTCACCCGCGTTGCCGGGCAGTATCTTTCGAACGCAGCGCGGCACGGGTCGACCAGATCGAGGCGAACGCCGCTGGGCTGGGGGTGCCGTCCCTCGCCGTGTTCGGTGATGCACCCGCCGCGTTCGAGGACGTACCGCCCGCGCTGGCCGCGCCGGACGCGATCTTCGTCGGCGGCGGCGTCACCCAGGACGGCCTGCTCGACGAGTGCTGGTCGAGGCTCCGGGTGGGTGGCCGAATGGTGGCCAACGCGGTGACCGCGGAATCGGAAGCGTTACTGCTGCAGTGGTTCTCGAAGTGCGGCGGGCAGCTCCGCAAGTTTCAGGTGTATCGGGGTGACCCGCTCGGTGGGTTCACCGCGTGGCGGCCGCAACTGCCGGTGGCGCAGTGGTCGGTGACGAAGCAGTCGAAAGGTGATGCGGCATGACGGTGTACTTCATCGGAGCGGGTCCCGGTGCGGCCGACCTCGTCACGGTGCGCGCGCAGCGGATCATCGCGGCGAGTCCCGTCTGCCTGTACGCGGGCAGCCTCGTCCCGCAGGAACTCCTCCAGGAATGCCCCGAGGGTGCGCGGGTGATCGACACGGCACGCCTGAGTCTCGACGAGATCGTCGCCCTGCTGATCGAGGCCGACGCCGCCGGTCAGGACGTCGCCCGCCTGCATTCGGGTGACCCGTCGATCTTCAGTGCCGTCGCCGAGCAGGTGCGCCGGCTCGAGGCCGCCGGCGTCGCGTACACCGTGGTGCCCGGGGTGCCCGCGTTCACCGCGGCGGCGGCGTCGCTGGGGCGGGAGCTGACCGTCCCCGGCGTCTCGCAGTCGATCGTGCTGACTCGCGTGTCCACGCTTTCCACCGCGATGCCGGAGGGTGAGGACCTGCGATCCCTGGGCCGCAGCGGCGCGACGATGGTGGTGCACCTGGGTGCGCACCGGATCGATCAGATCGCCCTGGAACTCACCGAGAACTACGGCCGCGACTGTCCCGCCGCTGTTGTCGCGTTCGCGTCACGCCCCGGCGAGATCGTGCTGCGCGGCACCCTGGCCACGATCGCCGATCAGGTGAAGGCGGCCGGCGTCACGAAGACCGCCGTGGTAATCGTCGGGAAAGTGCTTGCCGCCGAGGGTTTCCCGGACAGCTACCTGTATTCCGCCACCCGCGAGCGCAGCACCCACTGATCGTGGCTCGGATCCTGATCCTCGGCGGCACCGGGGAGGCCCGATCGCTCGCCGCCGCGCTCGCGGAGGTTCCGGGTGTCGAGACGGTGTCCTCGCTCGCCGGTCGGGTCCGCGATCCGCGGATGCCGCTGGGCGACGTGCGGGTCGGCGGATTCGGGGGAGCGGACGGTCTCGCCGACTGGCTGCGCGAGCATCGCGTCGACGCGATCGTGGACGCCACGCACCCGTTCGCAGCGCAGATCACGAGCAACGCCGCCGATGCCGCCGACCGTTGCGGGGTACCGCTCGTCGTGCTGCGACGTCCCGAATGGTCCCCGCGACCGGGCGACAACTGGGTGGGTGCCGCGGACCTCGCCGCCGCGGCCGAACTGCTGCCCGGCCTGGGAACGCGCGTCTTCCTCACGATCGGCAGGCAGGGTGTGGACAGGTTCGCGGGCCTGCGCGCGCTGTGGTTTCTCGTTCGCGCAATCGATCCGCCCGAAGTGGCGATGCCGCCCCAGTCGACATTGCTCCTCGACCGCGGTCCATTCACGGTCGCGGACGAGGCCGCACTGATGCGCGAGCACCGCATCGACGTCCTGGTCACCAAGAACAGCGGTGGCGCGCAGACCGACGCGAAACTGGACGCCGCACGCGAACTGGGCGTACCGGTGCTGATGATCCGCCGGCCACCGCCGCCGCCCGCGACGGCAACTGTCGACGACGTGGCGGGAGCGGTGGAGTGGATCGACTCGGTCACCCGATGAGAATGCCGGCCGGGTGACGCATCAGCAGGCGGGCGCCGGTGCGTCCTCCGACAACGGCTTGCCCTCCGGTTCCCTGTAGAACGCGAGCAGCACCAGTGGTTCGGTCCCCAGATTCGAGCCCTCGTGGACGTGATCGCTGCCGTGATCCTCGGTGATCGCCTGACCGGCAGTCGTCACCGCTTTCGTGCAGTCCTGCAGCGTGCGGGACAGCACCCCGGATTCCACGAACGCGTACACGGGGCCGTCGTGGTAATGCCATCCCGTCGTGCCCCCGGGTGCGATCTCGATGCGCCGCAGCGTCAGGTCCGTGCCCCCTGAGCTGCCGGCGAACGCCGGAACCGTCGTCTCGAACAGAACCTGCGCGGTCACACCCGAAGACGGCGTGGCCTGGGCGGGGGAAGCAGACAGCACCGCGGCTACGGCACAGGACAAGACGACCACACTCGATCTGAGGAGCATCGTGACGACCTCTCGGCGCGCTGGCCCCACACACGGTGCGCGGGCATCCAGGGAGTGCATTTCGGCGTGTCCAGGGTAGGGCTCCGGAGAGAGCGGCCGCGGGGATATCCGCGAACCCGATCGCTGTGGTGGACGACTTCCGCCTCGGCGACACTGTAGTGGTGGGTTCGGGTGCGGAGATGACGCCCAGCGAAGCTGCGTGGTGTCCGGAGCGGAGTGATGGGGAGAGCATGACGATCGAGCAGTTGCTGACTACGCATTTTCCGGACGATCCCGTGTTGGATGCGGCGTTCGCGTCGGCACTTCTGCGTCGCACCGGGCAAGATCCGAATGCCCCTGCGCTGGTCCGCATCTACAGTCCTGCACGGACGTTGTCGTTCGGGCGGTTGGACGCCGTTCGACCGCAGTTTCCGGACGCTGCAGCGGCGGCGCGCCGACACGGATTCACGCCGGTCGTCCGAGGCGCAGGTGGTCGTGCCGCGGCCTACCACGAGCAGACGCTCGTCGTGGAGATGTACTCCCGGGACACCGAGGGCATCGTCGGCGCCCGCCCGCGTTTCGAGCGCATCACCCCGAGGATCGTCGCCGTGCTGAGTGATCTCGGTGTCGACGCTCGGATAGGTCCGGTACCCGGTGAGTACTGCCCTGGTGATTGGACAGTGAATGGCGCAGGCCGCGTCAAGCTGGCCGGAACCGCGCAGAGAATAATTGCCGGGGCCTGGCTCTTCGGCGTCGAACTGGTGGTGTCCGATTCCGCTCCCGTGCGGGCAGTGCTCGCTGATGTCAACGCCGCCCTCGAGTTGGAGTTCGACCCCAGCACGGCGGCGTCCCTCGCGGACATGAACCCGGCCGTCACCCTGGAGCAGGTCCGGGCTGCGATCCTTGCCGAGTTCGGCGCAGTCCACGAACGGACCGCCGACCCCGACCTGCTCGAGGAGGCCGCGAACCTGCGCGATGCGCACGTGGCGTGAGGCCATGCGCTGATTTACACGTACCGAATACTTTTCGAGAAAGGAACCCGCATGCCGCGCCGGCGTCCACGGCCGTTGGGGACGCGGCAAACACCGAAAAGTTAGTGCACAGCAGAGGGCGGGAGCGGCGCAGGCCTGAATCGAGGAATCGTCAGCGCCGCCAGTCGACCGGCTCGGAACGGAATGAGTACGTATCGTCGTTGTCGATCGGGATCACGTCTGTTTCGCCGTCGTGGTAGACGACAAGCCAGCAGTCATGGTCGCTTGACGGCGCGGTCATCATGATCTGTGCCCGTTGCCCGGTGCGGTAGCCGTGCTTGGTGTTTCGGCGGACGAACTGGCCGATGCGATGTGGGGCGAGGGTGGGGTCATCGGAGGCTTCCCGCTGTTGATCGAAATTCCATGACTATCTCGTAGTATCTACTACATTCTGCGGCAGGCGGATTGGAGAGGCCGCGGAGTACCTGGGCATGTCGGTGGCGGGGTGCGTTCGGCGGCGTCGGAGGGTCGGTTGCGGTTTTCGGCGTACCGGTGCGGGACACCGGATATTTGATCGCGCGGATTCGGACGTCTACCTGGGCAGGCCCGCG
>SEEV01000804.1 GCA_004211695.1 Rhodococcus sp. (in: high G+C Gram-positive bacteria) | reverse complement strand
CGGACTCCCGTTTCGCGTGCAACAGGAAAGGACCAGCAGGTCGATGAGTGACTTCACAGATGTGACGTACGAGGTCGAGGACGGACTCGCCTGGATCACGATCAACCGGCCCGACCGGTACAACGCGTTCCGCGCGCGCACCGTCGACGAGTTGGTGAAGTCGTTCAAGAAGGCGTGGGGCAGCTCGGACGTCGGGGCGATCGCCCTGACCGGGGCCGGCGAGAAGGCGTTCTGCTCGGGTGGCGATCAGAAGCAGCGGATGGAGACCGGCGACTACGGCCCGTCCGACAGCGGCCTGTTCGAGGTCGAGGCGCTGCACCGGGTGATCCGGGACGTGCCCAAGCCCGTGATCTCCGCGGTCAACGGTGTCGCGGTCGGTGGCGGACACGTGCTGCACCTGCTGTGCGACCTGTCCATCGCCGCCGAGCACGCCATCTTCGGGCAGAACGGGCCGCGCGTGGGATCGTTCGACGCCGGACTCGGCACCGGGTACCTGGCACGGGCGATCGGCGAGAAGCGGGCGCGGGAGATCTGGTTCCTGTGCCGGCGCTACAGCGCGGAGCAGGCCCTCGACTGGGGCCTGGTCAACAAGGTGGTGCCCGGTGACCAGTTGCGGGCAGAGGTCCGGGCCTGGGCCGACGAGATTCTGCAGCTGTCGCCGACGTCGCTGAAGGTGCTCAAGCAGTCCCTCAACGCCGACACCGAGCACTTCATCGCGCAGGGCAACATGGCCTACTCGACGCTCAAGCTGTTCGGCGAGTCCGCCGAGGCAATCGAGGGCATCAGCGCGTTCAACGAGAAGCGCAAGCCCGACTTCTCGAAGTTCCGCGGCGCCTGACGGATCTAGGAGGCGGGGCGTATTCGCTCCGCCTCCTTGCCGGCCGCTTCGAACCGACCCCGCCCACTCACGCGAGAGAGCAGCCGCCGCTATGCGTTTCACCCGAGAACAACGAGAGTTTGCCGTCGCTGTCCGCGAGTTCTGCGACGCCGAATGCAAGACCCTCCAGCAGCGCGATCTGCTGACCGACGGCGGCACCCTGGCCAACAGCACCGTCATCCTCGACAAGTTCGCCGGCCTCGGCTGGCTCGCCGTCTCGCTGCCCGAAGAATACGGCGGAGGCGGGGCCGGAATGGTCGAGGAATGCATCTTCCTCGAGGAATCCGCGCGCGGCCTGGCCCCCATCACCGGCTACTCCACCGGCCTCACGGCCGCGCAGACCTACCTGCGCTACGGAACCGAGGACCAGAAGCACACTATCGTCGGCAACATGGCCGCCGGCAAGCTCGAGGCGATCGCCCTCAGCGAGCCCGGCGCCGGCTCCGACCTCGGTGGTGTGCGGATCAAGGCCGAACTGGTCGACGACCACTACGTCGTCAACGGGCAGAAGACCTGGATCTCCGCAGCCCACGTCGCCGAGCACATCCTCCTGCTCGCCCGGACCGATTCGTCCGGCAACAAGCACCAGGGTCTGACCCTGTTCATGGTGCCGACCGACGCGCCCGGCCTCCAGATTCACGAAATCAAGACCATGGAGGCCCGGACCTGCAACGACCTGTACTTCACCGACGTCGCGGTCCCGGTGAGCGCTGTCGTCGGCACACCGAACCAGGCGTGGCGCCACCTCATGCGCGGGCTGAGCGTCGAGAGGCTCATCATCGCGACGATGGCCCTGGGTGCAGCCCAGCGGTCGCTCGACGACGTGATCGC
>SEEV01000803.1 GCA_004211695.1 Rhodococcus sp. (in: high G+C Gram-positive bacteria) | reverse complement strand
CGACGTGATCCCGCACGCGCTCGCGGGAATGCGCAGCGACCCGCCGGTGTCGGTTCCCACCGCACAAGGCGCGAATCGTGCGGCGAGGGCGGCGGCGCTGCCACCGGACGAGCCGCCCGGCGAGTACTCGACGTCCCACGGGTTCCCCACCTGCGGTGTCGCCGTTCCGATGGCGAACTCGTGAGTGTGCGCGTGGCCCATCAGCACCATGCCCGCGTCGCGCAATTGCCGCCACACCCCGGAATCGCCGGCGGCGATGTTGCCCTCGAGGACGCCGCTCGACGCCGTCACGGGCAGCCCGGCCACCGCGTACAGGTCTTTCAGTGCGATCGGCAATCCGCAGACCAGCGGCGCGGACCCTGCCGCCAGGCGTCGGGCGGCAGACTCCGCGGCCTCGTACGCCTGCTCGGGGTAGATCCGGATCCACGCCCCGATGCCGCCGTCGTGTGCGGCGCTGCGCGACAGGCACGCGTCGAGCAGTTCGCGCGGATGCAGCGCCCGGGACTGCAACAGCGACGCGGCCTCGACCGCGCTGAGAAGAGCCGGATCGGACGCGGTGATCGCGCCGGGAGACGGCAGTCGGAGAGCCGGGTTCGCGGACGCTGCGGCACGCCCCAGTCCGGCAACGGTCACCGCACCCGCGGTCGCGGCGCCGAACAGTTGCCGGCGGGACAGTCGGGTGGTCACAGCGTGATCTCCTCCGCTCGGGTCGGGTCGAGCGCCGCGTCATTACAGCACGAAAGTGCGGGCCGGGCATGGCGGAGATCGGCCGATCGTGATCGCCTGGGTCACGATCCAGGATCGCTTCGGTCCTTCCTCTCGTTTTGCAACACGTTCTAAGGTGGACGTGCCGGGGTATGCCCCGTGCAGAGCGCCGTGTGCACGGTCGGCGTCGACGCAGATAAGGAAGGAACACTCCACAGTGACCACAGAGGCATTCATTTATGAAGCCATCCGCACCCCGCGTGGCCGCGGTAAGAAGACCGGTTCGCTGCACTCGGTCAAGCCGATCTCGCTGGTCACCGGCCTGATCGACGAGCTCCGCGCCCGCTTCCCCGACCTTGACGAAGACCGCATCTCGGATCTGATCCTCGGCGTCGTCACCCCCGTCGGCGACCAGGGCATGGACATCGCCCGCGTCGCGGTCAACGACGCCGGACTGCCCGACACCGTCGGCGGCGTCCAGCTCAACCGTTTCTGCGCATCCGGCCTCGAGGCCGTCAACACCGCAGCGCAGAAGGTGCGCTCCGGCTGGGACGAACTCGTCATCGCCGGTGGCGTCGAGTCGATGTCCCGTGTGCCGATGGGCTCCGACGGCGGACCGTGGGCACTCGACCCGGCCACCAACTACGACAACTACTTCGTTCCCCAGGGTGTCGGCGCCGACCTGATCGCCACCATCGAAGGCTTCTCCCGCGAGGACGTCGACGCGTACGCCGTCCGCTCGCAGGACCTTGCCGCGAAGGCGTGGACCGGCGGCTACTTCGCCAAGTCCGTCGTCCCGGTCAAGGACATCAACGGCCTCACCGTCCTCGATCAGGACGAGCACATGCGTCCCGGCACCACACTCGAGAACCTCGCCGGCCTCAACCCGTCGTTCGCCGGCGTCGGCGAGATGGGCGGCTTCGACGCCGTGTCGCTGCAGAAGTACCACTGGGTCGAGAAGATCAACCACGTCCACCACGGCGGCAACAGCTCCGGCATCGTCGACGGTGC
>SEEV01000802.1 GCA_004211695.1 Rhodococcus sp. (in: high G+C Gram-positive bacteria) | reverse complement strand
TGTTCCTCGCCCGGGTAGGTGATCAGCACGATCGCCTCGCCGACCTCGGCGACCATGCCGCCGGTTTCGGCGAACCGGCCGTCGAAGCCGACGTTGACCGAACCGCGCAGGTGTCCGGCTGCGAAGTCGTCGACGGTGCGGGCATCGAGCACCCGGGTGCCGGCGGCGAGTTCGGCGCGCACCCGGTCGGCGGACAGTTCCGGGATTTGGCGGTGCTGGTCGAGTGCCGGGTGGGTGGACTTGTTCAGGACCGCGTCCACGGAGAAGTACTCCGGTACCGCGGGCTGACCGTCGGTGATCAACGTGACGAATGCGTCCTCGCTCATCGGCTGCGCCGACGGGTTGGTGCGCCGTTGTTCGCCGATGGTCGAGGTCAGCTCCGCGGACAGGTTTTTGCCACAGGAGGAGCCGGCGCCGTGCGCGGGCATCACCGTTACGCCGTCGGGCAGGGTCAGTAGCTTTTCGTGGACCGTGTGGTACATCGCGCGGGCCAGGTCCGTGGTGGAGCCGTCGCCGAGGTTGACCAGGTCGGGCCGACCGACATCGCCGATGAACAGCGAGTCCCCGGTCAGGACCGCGGTCGGGGTGGCGTCCGGGGTCTCCCGGACCAGGACACTGATCGATTCCCAGGTGTGGCCGGGGGTGGAGAGGATCTCGAGGTCGACTCGCCCGAGGGAAATGTGCTCGCCGTGCGCGAGGCGACGGATCGGGTAGTCGGTCTCGGCGGCTTCGCCGAAGCCGATCCAGGCGCCGGTGGCCTCGACCAATTCGAGGTGCCCGGAGACGAAGTCGGCGTGGAAGTGGGTGTTGATCACCCCGTCGATGGTCAGCCCGTGCGTGCGGGCGTCGTCGAGATACTCGGTGATGTCGCGGCGCGGGTCGACCACGACGGCTCGGCCAGTGGATTCGTCTCCGATCAGGTACGAGGCGTGGGACAGGCACTCGATGTAGTACTGCTCGAGAATCATCGTCGTTTCCTCCGAGGTTGGCGGGATCTTTCTCCTTGTCAACAAGACTGCCAGATACCCCATAGGGTATGCAAGTACCCCCGGGGGTATATGGCAGTTTTCGGACGACATACCCCCGCCGGCATCAATCGAGCAGTGGCCACGACCAGGAAAACGATGCCGCGGCCTGCGCCCGGCGTGGGCGTCCGGCGTGCCGGTGGTGGACGCGCGCGAAGACCACGGGTCCGCGCAGGCCCATGTACGGCGTGTGCGGCTGATGCCGCTGGTGGAGGTGACTTCCTGGTCTCACCGGTACCGGCGGCATCGGGTTCACGGTGTCCGTCCTCGGAATCGACCGCGAGATCGGCGACCAAAGTGCAAAATTCTCACCCGGGTCGGTTCGATCCACCGGTTCCGCCCGGCCGCCGCGTTCGCCAGCTACGCCGGTGCCGCCCCGATCGAAGCGTCCTCCGGGGACGTCGTTCGCCATCGTCTCTCCCGCGCCGGTGACCGGCAACTGAACTGCACCCGGCCGCGCGTACCGCCAACGCCAACGCCGCGCGGGTAAGGGTCACAGGGAAGCGTTGCGCTGCTTGAAGAGTCGGCTCGGGCGTCGACTATCGGCAGCATCTCCGCGTCGCTGCAACGGCCCTAGGAGGCTGCTGAATTATCGGCGCGCCTCCCGAGTTCATCGGCCTGAACTGGGAAAATAGGTTCATGCAGGGTGTGGAGCGGGTGGATCGGGAGCTTCTGGACGCGGAGGCTCTCGT
>SEEV01000801.1 GCA_004211695.1 Rhodococcus sp. (in: high G+C Gram-positive bacteria) | reverse complement strand
GGCCAAGTATCGTCATCGCCGCTTTCGGGTCGGCGGTCGGTATCTCCGGATTGCTGTTGTACACGATCGGTTTGTTCACGGCCGACCTCGAACACGCCATCGGACTGAGCAAGACCTCTTACGGTCTCGGCTTGCTGGTGGTCAGTGCGGGGGTTGTTGCGCCCCGACTTCAGTGGAGACTGAAATCGTTGGTTTCGAGCATAACGAGCTGCTCGTGTGATCGTTCGAACTCGGCGGGTGGGACCATGCCAACCTCACCGTGAAGCCGGCGATGGTTGTACCAGTCGATGTACTCGGCGACCGCGACCTCGAGATCGTCGATGCCACGCCACGGTCCCTTGTTCCACACCAGTTCGGCCTTGAACAGTGAGTTCAGCGCCTCGGCCATCGCGTTGTCATACGAGTCGCCTTTCGATCCGACCGACGCCACCGCTCCTGCGGCGGCCAAGCGCTCGCTGTAGCGGACGGCCAGATATTGCACGCCGCGGTCCGAATGATGAACCAGCGCCGAAAGATCCTGGTCATCACGGGTACGGGACCAGATCCCCATCTCCAACGCATCCAACGCCAGATCGGTGCGCAGGGAGATCGACAATTGCCAGCCGACGACCCTCCGGGAGAACACATCGAGCACGAACGCCGCATAGACGAACCCGGAGAAGGTTCGGCAGTGCGTAATGTCGGCGACCCACAACCTGTTCGGTCGATCGGCGCGGAAGCGACGGCCCACCAGGTCGCCGGGATGGTGCTGCGGCGGTGCCGGCCGGGTGGTGCGAGGCCCCGATCGACGGGAGATCCCGCGCAGACCGGCGGCGCGCATCAACCGTTCGACGGTGCACCGAGCGACCGGCACGCCCTCCCGCTGCAAGGTCGCGTGCACCTTCCGGGCGCCGTAGACCCCGTAGTTGTCGCGATGAGTGCGCACGATCCGTTCGGTTAGCTCGACGTCGCGGACCGTCCGGCGCGATGGCGGCCGCTTCTTCGCCGCGTAGTACCCCGAGACTGAGCATCCGATGCCCGCCCGACGGAGGACCTCGATGATCGGCTCAATTCCATACTCGGTCTTATGAGTGTCGATGTAGTCCACGATCATCGGTGTGGACGGTCGATCTCGGCCGCGAAGAAAGCCGACGCGCTCTTCAAAATCGCGTTCGCCCTGCGGAGCTCGCGGTTCTCCCGTTCGAGTTCGGTGATCCGTGCGGCCTCATCGGTGCGCACCCCGGGCCGATGTCCGCCGTCGATCTCGGCTTGGCGCACCCAGGTCCGCAGCGCTTCAGGATGCACACCCAACTGGTCGGCGATCCGCTTGATCGCGCCATGACTGGCGGCCGGGTCCTGCCGCGCCTCGATCGCCATCCTCGTCGCCCGTTCTCGCAACTCGTCCGGGTACTTCTTCGGAGCAACCATGACTTTCATCCTTCCGTGTGATGAAAGCCTCCACCAGAGTCGGGGCGCAACAGGTCGCAGCGGGAACCGTGTGCACGGGCGCGCGATCGACCGCTTTGGAACGAGACGGGTCATTGTCTTCGGGCAACTGTCCTTCGCGTCCGGCTATCTGGCCCTCGCGACGATAGTCGACACCGTTCCCGCCTTCCTCGCAGTCATGTTCGCGCTCGGCTTCCTCGCCAGCGCATCCGGCCCGGTCGGATTCACGCGAACGGTAAGCCTGTGGTTCGTCAAGTCGCGCGGGTTCGCCCTCGGACTCGCGATGACCGGAAT
>SEEV01000800.1 GCA_004211695.1 Rhodococcus sp. (in: high G+C Gram-positive bacteria) | reverse complement strand
GAAGTGCCTTCCCGTCAGCATTGTGGAACCGTAGAGAAGTCCCATTATGCCGTGCAGGACAGGCACTTTCGCTTATCTACACACCCTGATCCGCGCTGCCGCACGAAAAATTAAGGCTAACGGTGGTGCCGTGGCCGGATGGATGAGTCAGTGTTATTGAGGAGTCAGTGTTTCCGCACGACGTGCTCCGATTCGCCCGGCTTCCAGATCGTGATGTCCATGTGGCCGTCACCGACCTCCACTGCCGAGCCGCCGATCAGGTCGGCTCGGTAACAGTGATCGAACTCCTGCCCCCGGATGTCGAACCCGGTCTCGTCGAACAGTGCCTGCGCGAACCGCTGATGCAGGGCCTTGTCCTGGACGTCGTCGACGACTCCCCACAATTTCGCGTCGCCCTCCTTCACCTCCGTGTCGACGGTCGCCGTGTGCAGGCAGAAGCGCGGATCGCGGGCAAGATCCCGGAACTTCGTTGTGTTCGGCATTCCGGCGATCCACAACTGGTTCTCGAAGAATCTCGGCTCGACCGGGCTGATCCGCGGAAATCCGTCGGAGCGAAGCGTGCCGAGCATGCACAGGTTCCCAGTCGCCGCGTGCCTGCGCGAGAAGATAGCGGCAATCCGAGGAGCGGCTTCGGCGAACTCATTCCAGCTGGCCATGCACACGACCCTACGACGAATCCTGAAACCGAATGATCAAGATGCACGCAAATGTGCGAGCAGGACCGCCTCGACCGCCGAATGGCGTGCCGGGGTCGGTAGCGGAGGCGCGATGGACCGGTAGTGGTGCCCGGTCGGGGTGCCGAGATCTAATAGGTGCCGGCGGCCCGGTCTCTGCATCGGACGAGCCGTCCACCTCGGCGCTTCCTTCGCATAGTTGCAGGCCTCGCACAGCCCGGACCCATTGCGCACCGACGTCGGACCCGACTTGTCGTGTGAGCGGATGTGATCGTGATGCCGGATCGGGGCGTCACACCACGGCGTCCGGCACGTCCGGTCGCGGAGGTCGATCAGCTTCGCCAGCCCCTTCGGGAACGTGCGGGACTGCGACTCCATCGCCGTCAGCGCCCCCGACTGCGGGCAGGCGTACAGCCGCTGCAACGTCGTCTCGGTGTGTGCATCGAGGGAGTCCGCGACCAGTTGTCGGGCGATCCCCGCCGGCACCGCCCCCAACCCCTGCAACTGCAACTGCGCAGGCTCGTTCCCACCAGTCAGCAGTGTTTCGTCCGACAGCACCAGCTTCACCGCCACCGGCACACCAGAAGCCACCATTTGTCCGGTGCCACGCTCGAACAACAAATCCACCATCACCTGATTCCGGGTGCGCCCACCACTGTTTCCCGTGGCGATGAGACTGTCCGCATCCCGGCCCAGCGTCGCCTGCAAGCACACCGCCTGTTCCACCGGCATCAGCACGCTGAGGTACGCCATCGAATCCGGGGCCGGCCGCGTCGTAACCCGCCGCTCCGACACCGCCTTGCGGTGCCTGCGGACCACAGCCGCGGCATCGAGTTCCGCAGCAAGAGCCTTCGCCCGCGCGACCAAACCCTGGTCGCCGACGCCATCGAGAGTGGCCGGGTCCGAGCACAACCGGCGGTCCACGATCCCCGATCCTCAGCCGACAAGCACGCGGTTTCCCGCACCAGCAACGTGGCACGCCATTCGTTCAACCGACCCGACCGCAACAGGGCCAACGTGTGCGGCATCTCGTGCACCAGAGCCTG
>SEEV01000799.1 GCA_004211695.1 Rhodococcus sp. (in: high G+C Gram-positive bacteria) | reverse complement strand
CGGCCGTCGACGAGATCATCCGCGCCTGCGCCGCCGAGGACGGGATCGAGCGCCGCACGATCACCGACGAGGAGATCGTCGAGCGTTGCATCCTCGCCCTCGTCAACGAAGGCGCCACACTGCTCGGTGAAGGAATCGCCCAACGCGCCTCCGATATCGACGTCGTCTACGTCGACGGCTACGGATTCCCCGCCTACCGCGGGGGTCCGATGCAGTACGCGACCACCCTCGGCCTCGACGTCACCCTCGGCAAGATCCGCGACCTCGAGAAGATCCACGGCGAAACCTGGACGCCGGCACCGCTCCTCGAGAAACTTGTCGCCGTCGGCGGCACCAGCTTCTAGACCTCGGGCACAACGGGTGCCGCTCTTCCACGATGGAAGGGCGGCACCCGTCGGACCTCACGGATCAACCACCATGGCGGGCAATAGTTTGCCTTCTCAGGAGACGAGCGCAGCGGCGATCGCCCAGTCGTAGAAACTCGACACCGCCACAGCACTCGCGAACGCCCCGCCCTCCCGAGTCGGGCTGCCCCAGGTCCAGTCGCTGGAACTTGGGGTGCGCCACGGTGCTGCAGCCCATGAAGCGTGCGGTCAGTCCACGCAGACGTACCGCAGGAGTGTCCACCGTGGTGGCCGACGGGCCTCGAGGTCATCGACCGGGGGCGATCATCCGTTCCTCGGCATCGATTTTCAGAGCCCGCATCTTGCGGTACAGGGTGGTGCGGCCGATGCCCAGAATCTTGGCGGCGCGCGCCTTGTTGCCGTCGGCTTCGCGCAGGGCGCCCTTGATGGTCTCGCGCTCGGCCTGCTCGTAGCGACTCAGCGAGGACCAGGACGTCTGGTGCATGTCGGCCGGCAGGTCCTTGGTCTGAATCAGGCCGCTGCGAACCGGCTGGGGCAGGGCGGTGAGGAGCTGGGCCAACTCGGCGACGTTGCTGGGCCAATGCCAGGCCAACAGGCAAGGATATTCGTTGTCGAAATCGCCCACAGGTACACGAAAATGGTGAGCGCGCAGCCGACAGCGCCGATCAGCATCGTTCGCTTCCGGCCGATCACGTCGGAGAGGTAGCCGGCCGCCGGGATGCCGAAAATCGACAACGCTATTGCCCCGGAGATGATGGCGAGCATTGCGCCCCGATCCACCCCGACCGAGGTGGCATACGACAGACTGAACACAGCGAACAAGGTTTGCATCGACGCCATCAGTGATGCTCCGGCGACCCGGATCACGTCGCGCCAGTGATGCGTGATCACGTCGTTCAGCGGTCGCTTCCGGACTTGGCCGCCGTTGTCTGCATCGCCGGTGCGTTCGGTGAGGATGACCCCGGCACCCGCGGGGACTCCGGGGCGCGGGAGCATGGCGAAATCCCCGAGACGCGCAAGTGTTTCACATCGGAACACGATTGGGGTGGGACCAAGTCCTACCGTTGACCCAAGCGCCGTGGCGGCGATCACATCGGGACGGCCGCGGCAGATGGGTAACAAAGCGGACGAGGCATCTCACCTGGTCCGACACCGAGACGAAGGCAACCATGACCACCAACATCTCCGAACAGCTCAGTGTGACGTCCGCCGATGCCGAGGGCCGGGACGTGCTGCGCGACCTCTACGCCGATTGGTCCCAGATCATGGCGGCGACGCCGGACCTGACCATGCGCCTGTTCCGGTCCCTGTTCGACGAGTGGCACCAGCCGACGGTCGAGCCGGAGGATGTGACGT
>SEEV01000310.1 GCA_004211695.1 Rhodococcus sp. (in: high G+C Gram-positive bacteria) | reverse complement strand
AGCCACGGCTGCCTGAACCTCAGCCCGTCCAACGCGAAGTGGGTGTACGACAACACGAAGCGCGGCGACATCGTGATCGTCAAGAACACGCTGGGCGGCACGCTGTCGGGCACGGACGGTCTCGGCGACTGGAACATCCCGTGGGATGTCTGGAAGGCCGGCAACGCCAACGCCTGAACGCAGGCGTCAGACCAATCGCAAAGAGGAAAGCCCCCGGCCGAGGCCGGGGGCTTTCCGTGTGGGGTGAGTGACGGGACTCGAACCCGCGACACCCAGGATCACAACCTGGTGCTCTACCAGCTGAACTACACCCACCATTGTGCTTCTGTCACCGCCCGGGGGCAGTAACTTCGGCGAGGAAGATATTAGCGCGTTCGATGCGCAAAACGCCAATCGGTATGTCAGGCGGGCCCGAGTTCGTCGACAACGGCGGCGATGTCGCTGGTAGACGGTCCGGGCTCGGGCGCGAACGCCGTCTTCCGATAGTACTTCAGCTCGCGGATCGACTCCTTGATGTCGGCCAGCGCGCGGTGGGCGAGGCCCTTTTCGGGCTGACCGAAGTAGATCCGCGGGTACCAGCGCCGGCACAGTTCCTTGATGGAGCTGACGTCGATCATCCGATAGTGCAGGTAGGTGTCGAGGTCGGGCATGTCGCGAGCGATGAAACCACGGTCGGTCGCGATCGAGTTCCCGGCGAGCGGCGCCGTCCCGGCGACCGGCACGTGTTCGCGGATGTAGGCGAGTACCTGCTGCTCGGCCTCGGCGAGGGTGACCGTGGACTTCCGGACCTCGTCGGTCAGCCCCGAGTTCTCGTGCATCTTGGTCACCACGTCGGGCATTGCCGCGAGCGCCTCGTCGTCGGCGTGGATGACGATGTCGACACCCTCACCGAGCACGTTGAGCTCGCTGTCCGTGACCAGAGCCGCGATCTCGATCAGCTTGTCGGTACCGAGCCGGAGGCCGGTCATTTCACAGTCGATCCACACAAGTTTGTCCTGCACCAGGAACACAGTAGTCACGTGGCCGACGGGATAAGGTCTGCGGTGGACACTTTCTCCCGATGTGTGTGATCCGAGGAGGGCTTGGATGACCCGGCAATCGCAGGATGGCGGCGCGACCTCGACCCCGGCAGAGAAGGCGGCCGCAGCCAGGGCGGCCGCGGCCGAAGCCGCCCGGATCGCGGCGGAGGCAGCGGCCGCGGCAGAGGCGGCGGAGCAGGAGGCGCCCGCGACGCGGAGGCGGCGGAGAAGCGCGCTCCCGCAGGTGCTGCCGTCACCGCCGGTGCCGCCGCGGGTATCGCGGACGGATACTCGTCGGAGGGTGCGGCGCTGGAGCTGGGCACCGTCGTTCTCGACGGCAGGGTGGATCCGTCGGCCCGGGTACGCATTCCACTCGCGACGATCAACCGGCACGGTCTCGTGGCCGGTGCCACCGGGACGGGAAAGACCAAGACGCTGCAGGGGATCGCCGAGCAGTTGTCGGCGGCAGGGGTTCCCGTCGTCATGGCCGACGTGAAGGGTGATCTGTCGGGGTTGTCGCAGCCGGGCGAGACCGGTGACAAGATCACGGCCCGAGCGTCCGAGACGGGCGACGACGAGTGGCGACCCGCGGGATCCCCGGTCGAGTTCCTGTCACTGGGGACGGAAGGCCTCGGCATCCCCGTCCGTGCGACCATCACCGCGTTCGGGCCGATCCTGCTCGCCAAGATCCTCGGGCTCAACGAGACTCAGGAGTCCACGCTGGGGCTGATCTTCCACTGGGCCGACACCCGGGGTCTGGCCCTGCTCGACCTGAAGGATCTGAGATCGGTCATCGCGCATCTCACCAGCGACGAGGGCAAGGCCGACCTGAAGGGCATCGGTGGTGTGTCCCCGGCCACCGCCGGTGTGATCCTCAGGGCCCTCGTCAATCTCGAAGCCGACGGCGGCGACACGTTCTTCGGGGAGCCCGAACTCGAGACCGAGGACCTGCTCCGGGTGATCGACGGCAAGGGTGTGATCACGTTGTTCGAGTTGGGCGCTCAGGCGGCGCGCCCGGCGCTGTTCTCCACCTTCCTGATGTGGGTGCTGGCAGACCTGTTCCAGACCTTGCCGGAGCAAGGCGATCTCGACAAACCCAAACTCGTCTTCATCTTCGACGAGGCCCACCTGTTGTTCGCGGACGCGTCGAAGGCGTTTCTGCAGCAGGTCGAGCAGACGGTCAAACTGATTCGCTCCAAGGGCGTCGGCGTCTTCTTCTGCACCCAGTTACCGACGGACGTTCCGAACGCGGTGCTGTCGCAGCTTGGTGCCCGAATCCAGCACGCGCTGCGGGCATTCACGCCCGACGATCAGAAAGCGCTCACCAAAACGGTACGGACGTACCCGAAAACCGAGAACTATGACCTCGAGAATGCGCTCACCTCACTGGGAATCGGCGAGGCGATCGTGACCGTCCTGTCCGAGCGGGGTGCGCCGACGCCGTTGGCGTGGACGAGGATTCGGCCACCGCGCTCGCTGATGGACACCATCGGCAACGACGCCATCACGGCCGCGGCCGCGTCGAGTTCGCTGTCGGCCAAGTACGGACAGACCATCGACCGGGAATCGGCGTACGAGAAGCTGACGGCGAAGGTGGCCGGAGCGCCGACCACGGATCAGGACCTCGACCTGCCACCGCTGCCTGACCTGCCGCCGCCCCCGCCACCGCAACCGGAGGGTCCGAACATGGCCGAGCAGATTCTCGGGAACTCCGCGGTGAAGAGTTTCCTCCGCTCGGCCGCGTCGGCAGCAGGCCGCGAGATCTCACGCAGCATCTTCGGGACGGGCAAACGCCGGAGACGGTGAAAGCCGCCGCGCGGGTGACTAGCTGCCCAGCTTCTTGTAGAACGTCCCGACGATCGGCGCGACCACCGCGCGCGGACTGTACTGCCCGGCAACGGACATCGCCTTGCTGATGATGCCGGGCACGACGCGCATCTTGTTGTCCGCCAGACCGTCGAGAGACACCTTGGCGGTGTATTCGCTGGAGATCCACAGGAAGTCGGGCACCAGCTTGTCCACGATCGATGCGTCCGCCGGATCGGGTTCCTCGGTACGGACGGGGCCGGGTGCGAGGAGGGTGACGTTCACCCCTGTCCCCTTGAGTTCGCCGCGCAGCGATTCGGAGAAGGTGTTGACGAACGCCTTGCTGGCCGCGTAGGTGGCGTTGTGGGGGATGGGCATGTTGCCGGCCGCCGAGCCGACCATCAGGATGGCCCCGGACCCGCGCTCCACCATGCCGGGCAGCACCGCGAGGGTGAGGTCGTGCACCGCAACGGCGTTGAGTTCCACCTGGGCCCGCTCGTAGGCAGGATCGAGCTCGGCGACCGGGCCGAACGTGGCGATGCCGGCGTTGTTGCAGAGGACACTGATCTCACGGTCGGCCAGTTCGGTGACGAGCGTGGACCGCGCGTCGCGATCCGACAGATCGCACGCGTGCACGTCCACCTCGACGCCGTGCTCGGCACGAAGGGTCCCGGCGAGTGACTCCATCACCTCGCCACGTCGCGCGACGAGGATCAGGGAGTGTCCCCGGGACGCCAGATCGGTGGCCAGCGCCTCGCCGATTCCGGACGAGGCGCCGGTGACGACGGCGCGGGCACTGGGGGTGGGGTTCGGCAGGCTCACGGTCAGCAGCGTAGTGCGTCAGATCCGAGCCGCGAGCCGGGTGCCCTGCTCGATGGCACGCTTGGCGTCGAGTTCGGCCGCGACGTCGGCGCCGCCGATGACGTGGGTGGTGACGCCGGCGACGGTCAGTTCGTCGACGAGGTCACGCACCGATTCCTGTCCTGCGCAGATCACGACGTTGTCGACGGCGAGGGTGCGCGGCTTCTCGCGTTTGGCGCCGAACGTGATATGCAGGCCGTCGTCGTCGATGCGCTCGTAGTTGACCCCGGACAGTTCCTGCACGCCCTTGTTCTTCAGCGCGGCCCGGTGCACCCAGCCGGTGGTCTTCGCGAGCCCGGCACCGATGCGGCCGCTCTTGCGCTGCAGCAGGTACACCTCGCGCGGCGACGGCGCGGGAACGGGGGTGGTGAGGGCGCCCGCCGCGGCCTCGGGCTCGGTGACTCCCCACTCCTGCTTCCACTCCTTCAGATCGAGGGTCGGGGAGTGCTCGTGGGTGAGGAATTCGCTGACGTCGACGCCGATCCCGCCGGCACCGATCACGGCGACCGACTGTCCGACGGGTTTGCCGCCGCGGACGACCTCCGGGTACGTGAGCACCTTCGGGTGGTCGATCCCGGGAATGGACGGAAAGCGCGGCGTCACACCGGTCGCGACGATCACCTCGTCGTACTCGCCGACGAGTTCGGTCGCGGCGACGCGGGTGTCGAGCCGGACGTCGACGCCGGCGAGCGGGAGTTGGCGGTTGTAGTACCGGATCGTCTCCGCGAACTCCTCCTTGCCGGGAATCTTGCGGGCGATGCCGAACTGGCCGCCGATCTCCGAATCCGCTTCGAACAGCGTCACGGTGTGGCCGCGCTGCGCGAGGCCGAGCGCCGCGGACAGTCCCGCGGGGCCGGCACCGACGACCGCGACGCGCTTCGCGGCGCGGGTGGGGGAGAGCGTCAGTTCCGTCTCCCGGCCCGCACGCGGATTCAGCAGGCACGACACGTGCTTGCGCACGAAGGCGTGGTCGAGGCAGGCCTGGTTGCAGGCGATGCACGTGTTGATCTCGTCGGGGGTGCCCGCCTCGGCCTTCCGGACCCAGTCGGGGTCGGCGAGCATCGGGCGCGCCATCGAGATCAGCTGCGCGTCACCGCGGGTCAGGATCTCCTCGGCGACCTCCGGCATGTTGATCCGGTTGGATGCGGCGACCGGGATGCTCACGTGCTTCTCGAGCTTGCCGGTGACGTCGGCGAATGCGGCCCGCGGCACCGACGTCACGATCGTGGGAACACGGGATTCGTGCCAGCCGATGTCGGTGTTGATGATGGTCGCGCCCGCGGCTTCCACTTCCTGTGCCAGCGCGACGATCTCGTCCCACGTCTGACCGCCCTCGACGAGGTCGGCCATCGACAGCCGGAAGATGATGATGAAGTGCGGGCCGACTGCGGCGCGAGTGCGGCGGACGATCTCGACTGCCATCCGCCGGCGGTTCTCGGGGGTGCCGCCCCACTTGTCGGTGCGCTTGTTGGTGCGCTCGCACAGGAATTGGTTGATGAAGTAGCCTTCGCCGCCCATGATCTCGACGCCGTCGTAGTTCGCCTGCTGCGCCAACTGCGCGCAGCGCACGAAGTTGCGGATCTGCCAGCGCACGCCCCGGCTGGTCAGTCTGCGCGGACGGAATGGATTGATCGGTGCCTTGATGGACGAGGCGGAGACGCTGAACGGCTGGTAGCTGTAGCGGCCGGCGTGCAGGATCTGCAGGGCGATCTTGCCGCCCTCGTCGTGCACCGCCTTGGTGATCGCGCGATGTCGGCGGGCCTCGACGCGGTTGGTGAGCTTGGCGCCGAACGGCAACAGCCAGCCCGTCCGGTTGGGTGCGTATCCGCCGGTGACGATCAGCGCGACACCCCCGCGAGCCCGTTCGGCGAAGTACTCGGCCAGACGGGGAACGTCCTTGGCGCGATCCTCGAGCCCGGTGTGGATGGAGCCCATGATCACCCGGTTCTTCAGCGTCGTGAAGCCGAGGTCGAGGGGTGCGAGGAGCTGGGGGAACTGAGTCATTGGCGGCGTGTCCTTACTGTGAGAGCGCGTCGAGTACTTCTTGACACCAGTCGGCGAATCCTTCTTCGACGCGGATTCCGCCGCGCAGGACGAGGTACTGGTGGAGGGCTGCCCCGGAGAGCTGGTCCGGTGCCGGAAAGTCACGTTTTTCGATCATGCGGTAGACCTCGAGCCGGGCGGCGTGGCCGTCGCGGTGGCGAGCGACCTCGGCCGTGAGTGCGGCGATGTCACCGTGCCGAGCCGCGCGGATCTTCACTGCCAGTTCGTTGCGCAGGTGGTTGGGCTCCGTCGGTTCGGCGATCCATCGCGCGAGTTCCGCGCTTCCGGCCGCGCTGACCCGGTACACCTTCTTGTCGGGTCTGCCGTCCTGCGCGACTACTTCGGCGTCGACCCATCCGGACTCGTCCATCCGCTTGAGGACCCGGTAGATCTGCTGGTGGGTGGCGCTCTGGAAGAAGCCGATGGACTTGTCGAACCGGCGCGCCAGTTCGTAGCCCGAGCCGGAGTGTTCGGTCAGGGAGACGAGGAGCGCATGTTCGAGTGCCACGGACAAAAGTATGTATGCAACGAGGTGCGTATGCAACTGAGTGCACACTATCTGCTTCGTCCGAAAGGAGACTGTGTGGCCTCAGACCCACGCGAATGCCCCCTCCGCCGCATAGGCTCGCGGACATGAGCACCGACGTTCGTCCGCCGGCCGGGATCGGCGAGGCAGCAACGCGCAGACAGGTTGTCGCGTGGGGGTTGTGGGACTGGGGTTCGGCCGCATTCAACGCCGTCATCCTCACGTTCGTCTTCTCCGTCTACCTGACGGACGCCGTGGGCGAGGACCTGCCGGGATCGATCTCCGCGAGCACGTGGCTGGGATGGTCGCTCGGCATCGCCGGATTCCTCATCGCGGTGCTCGCACCCGTCACCGGTCAACGATTCGACGCCGCGGGGCGACGCAAATGGGCGCTCGGCGTCCTCACCTTCGCGACGGTCGGCTGCATGGCGGCGATGTTCTTCGTCCGCGACTCGTACCAGTACCTGTGGCTCGGGCTGGTGCTACTGGCGGCGGGCTCGGTGATCTTCGAACTGGCCGGCGTCCCGTACAACGCGATGCTCAGGCAGGTGTCGACGCCGTCGAACATCGGCCGGGTGTCCGGGTTCGGCTGGGCGATGGGCTACTTCGGCGGAATCGTGCTGTTGCTGGTGTGCTACTTCGGATTCATCGCCGGCGAGGGCGACAAACGCGGGTTTCTCGGGCTCACCACCGACGGCGGCACGAACATCCGGATGGTGGCACTGCTCGCCGCCGTGTGGTTCGCGGTCTTCGCGATTCCCGTGCTGCTGAAAGTTCCCGAACTGCCCCGCACGAACGCGGACCCGGGGGCGGACAAGGCCGGTTTCGTCGAGTCGTACCGGGTGCTGTGGCGGGACCTGCGCGACCTCTGGTCCGCCGACCGGCGCACCGTCTACTTCCTGGTGGCGAGCGCGCTGTTCCGGGACGGGCTCGCCGGAGTGTTCACGTTCGGCGCCGTCCTGGCCGTCAACGTCTACGGCATCGGCGCGGGTGACGTGCTGCTGTTCGGCGTCGCGGCCAACGTCGTCTCCGCACTCGGCGCGCTCACCGCAGGCCGGTTCGACGACCGGATCGGCCCGAAGACCGTGATCATGACGTCCCTGATCGCGATGATCGTTGTCGGTGTCGTCCTGACTGCCGTGTCGGGGCCGGCCATGTTCTGGATCTTCGGACTCCTGCTGTGCCTGTTCGTCGGTCCCGCGCAGTCCTCCGCGCGCACGTTCCTGGCCCGGATCACCCCGCCCGGCCGGGAAGGGCAGATGTTCGGCCTGTACGCGACCACCGGTCGCGCGGTGTCGTTCCTGTCGCCGACCCTCTTCGGATTGTTCGCCTGGTGGTTCGCGGCAGATCGCGCCGGGATCCTCGGCCTGGTGATCGTCCTCGCGATCGGACTCGCCGCGCTGACCGTGGTGAAGGCGCCCGAACGCGACTAACGCTTCGCACGACGATCGTCGTCGATCCGGAGTTTTTCCGGAAACAGCCTGCGCTGAGTAAACCAGCCCGCCGCTGCCACGACGACCCAGATCACCGTGGCGAAGAACTGCTGGGCGCCCTCGTTCGGATCCTCGAGGAACCTCAGCGGGCTGATGGCCAGACCGAGTCCGGTCAACACCATGCTGGCGCCTCCGAGCGCCGTGAGCCACAACAATGCCCGTGCCCGATACCGGTCCGCGATGAAACCGCAGGCGACGGCGAGTGCGACGATCACGATTCCGCTGAGGAGCCAGTTCGCGTCGTCGGGTTGCAGGACACGACTGAGCTTGGCCCCGATGACGGCGCCGGTGATGATCCCGAGAAAGAATGCGGCGAACTTGAAGATCAGGGTGGTGGCCACCCACGCCACGAC
>SEEV01000798.1 GCA_004211695.1 Rhodococcus sp. (in: high G+C Gram-positive bacteria) | reverse complement strand
GCCAGGAAGCTGTCGCGACTGAGGTTGGGGTCGAGCAGTTCGATGCGGATGCCGCGGTCGCGGATCTGGCGTCCTCCGATGACGTAGCGAAATCCCTCGTCCTCTTCGCCTGCAACGGGGAGGAGGACGCCTCGCTGATAGAGATCACGTAGGGTGCGGCTGGCGTCGTTGACGGCGAACCCTACGTGGTCCAGGTCGGTGGGGGTCATTGGTCGCGCAGCTCTCGCAGCCAATTCCGGTCTGCGAGAATATCGCTGCATGTCTCACCCGCATGCCACTGGGGGGAAGCGAGAAGCTTGCGGTGGAATGGAATCAGAGTTCTCACACCTGTGATGTCATATTCGGCGAGTGCGGAGAGCATGCGTTCGGTGGCGATCTCCCGTGTTTCGCCCCAGACCACCACTTTCGCCATCAACGGATCGTAGAACTGATGGACGGTGCTTCCCTCACCGACGCCGCTGTCGACCCGGATGTGGTCGCCGGATGGCTCACTGTAGCTGGTGATGGTTCCGGGGGCTGGGGCAAAGTTGCGGGAGGCGTCCTCGGCGTTGATCCGGCACTCGATCGAGTGTCCGCTTTGGGTCAGATCGTCTTGGGTGTGGCGGAGCATGTCACCTGCCGCGATCCTCACTTGTTCCTCGACAAGGTCGATGCCGGTGACCATCTCGGTTACACAGTGCTCGACTTGGATCCGGGTGTTCATTTCGAGGAAGTAGAATTCGTCTCCGACGAGCAGACCCTCGACGGTTCCGGCCGAGGCGTATCGAACCGCTTTCGCCGCCTCGATTGCGATGTCGCCGATCCGAGTCCGCAGGACCGCTGAAATCGCGGGGGCGGGGGACTCTTCGACGAGTTTCTGATGGCGTCGCTGCACCGAGCAGTCACGTTCGAACAGATGGATGACGTTGCCGTTGGTGTCCGCGAGAATCTGCACTTCCACGTGGCGTGGATTCTGCATATAGCGTTCGAGGTACACCGCGGGGTTCCCGAAGAAGCGTTCGCCCTCGCCACGGGCGCCGGTGAACGCCTTTTCCAACTCGCCTCTGGACAGTGCTACCCGGAATCCCTTTCCACCGCCGCCGCCGGAGGCCTTCACCGCGATTGGGTATCCGATCGCGTCGGCGACCTGATGAGCGCGCTCGAGGTCGGAGATCTCTTCGGTTGTTCCCGGTACGATCGGGACTCCCGCTGCACGCATCAGTTCCCGTGCGGCGATCTTTGAGCCCATCATGTCGATGGATTCGGCTGACGGTCCGATGAAGGTAAGTCCGGCCTTCTCCACGGCTCTGGCGAACTCGGCGTTCTCCGAGAGCAATCCGTAGCCCGGGTGGATGGCCTGAGCATTGGATGTGAGCGCGGCCTCGATGATGCGGTCGCCTCTCAGGTAACTTTCACGGACCGGGCCCGGGCCGATCGAGACGGCGTGGTCGGCGGCCTGCACGTGCAATGCGTCTGCTTCGACGTCGGAATGCACGGCCACCGTCCGGAGGCCCATTCGCCGAAGCGTGCGCATTATCCGGACTGCGATCTCACCCCTGTTGGCTACCAGGACGGTGTCGAACATTGTGCTCCTTCTGTGTAGCGAACGCGAATACCGGGTATCACGCGATTCGCGCGAGAAGTTGACCGTCGTCGACCGAATCGCCTTCTTTCACTGCGATTCGGTCGATTTTGCCGGATTCCTCTGCTTCGATCGGTATCTCCATCTTCATCGACTCGAGG
>SEEV01000797.1 GCA_004211695.1 Rhodococcus sp. (in: high G+C Gram-positive bacteria) | reverse complement strand
GCAGGATGTGCTCGGTTCCGAGATAGTCGTGGTGGTGGGCCCGGGCCGCTTCGGATGCCAGGACGACGGAGCGCCGTGCTTGGTCGGTAAACCTCTCGAACACCGTTGCTCCCATCGAACTGGCCGCTGCCTGCGGTCCCGTTGTTGACACAACTGCGGGCTCGGGCGGGTGTCTCCCCCGCCCAGGAGGAGCCGGAGCCCCGGACGAGATATCCGAAGCTTGATGCCAACCCCTTCGAGGGTCAGGCCATTCTCCTCTGCCCCAGCGAGGGCCGATCGCCGCAGAGAGGGAGAGCACTGCCGATGGTGAGCGGGGTGCACCGCTATGGGGAGGTGCCGCCGGCCTTGCCAGTGGACGGCGCCGGCTTTGCCTTCGCCTTGCCGGCGGCTCCCTTTGCGGGCGGTGCCTCCGGCGGCGCCGACGCCCGGGTCGAGTTCGAGATCGGCCGGGGACAGAAGGGGCGGCAGGCCCAGAATGTGCGTCCCGCCTGAGCTGCTCTGTACCGCGCACGGGTTCGTCGAGCCGGAATGCCCGCTCGAAGCCCGGCAATGGGCGACCACCATGGGGCAGGCAACGGAGCGGCGGACGGGATGAGCGCCATGCCCGAAAATGACGAGACGGGACCGATTCATCGGTGGACGCCCCTTCCCGTGCGGATCGAGGCGGTCGAACGCTTCGCGGACTGCGCCGACCACGTGCTGACCGTCACCGACCCCGGCATGGGCCGACGTCGCGCAGGACTACCGGCTGCTGGCCGTCAACAGTTCCCTTCGCCGCCAGCAGGACAGCATCCGGGCTGCGGTCCTGCTCAGCCGCCACGACTTGGGCCATCTGGCCGTGGCGTTTGTGCGCGCCGCCCTCGACGACGTGATGTATCTCCGCTTCTTCGCCTCGCTCGACCGCGGCCGGTCCCAGGAGTTGTTCGCGTCGATGAGCAACTTCGACTCCCTACGGGCACTGCTCGCCCAGCGCAACTACATCGGGGACAAGGAGATGGCCCGGCTGTGGTACCCAAACCTTTCCTCGACTGGGCCGTAGCCGGGAGCGAGGAAACCAGAGCCGTGCTGAGAAGGCTGAAGAAGCAGTACGGATGGCCGGGCGGCCTGCTGCCGCCGGGGATGTGGGTCGCCGACCGGGCCGGGCAACGCGACCTGTATGACTACCTGTCCGCGGCGTCGGGGCGGGCAGTGCACTTCTCCGCGGGCGAGATCATGCGCCGCGGCTGGATAGAACCGACCGGAAAGCTGGTCACCGACAAGCCGCGTTTCGTGAGCACCTCGCCTGCTTCGCCCTCGACCAGCTGTGGCGGCTGTACCTCGACACCTGGCAGGTCGCCGCGCCGATGCTCGAGCGCGCCGGGATCAGCAACGACCACTGCCTCCGCGACGACGACATGATCACCGCCATCGCGTGTCTGCGGGAGACCGGCTCGGTTCCTCTCGTCCACGCCCACGAGTGGAATCTGCCCCCGACGACCCCTTCGACCTGACAACAAGGACGCTCGGCGCGGCCAAGGTTCGAAGATCCGCACCTACGTGGAGCGGTGTTCTTCGAGACAAACGAAAGTTCCGCGACCCCGACGCCCGCGCGAAACCGAAAGGGAAACCTTGGGTTCGTGCGGTGATCGCAACACCACTGATCAAAGGGTGTTGCACATGGTGAAATATTCTCATCGGATGGTTCCGGAGATCTTTCAAACGTTCTGGGCAGGGATGGCTGCGG
>SEEV01000796.1 GCA_004211695.1 Rhodococcus sp. (in: high G+C Gram-positive bacteria) | reverse complement strand
GTGGAGACGTCGGCGGAGGCGATCGGCCGGTGGTACGGCGCGCGGTCCGGGACCGGGATCCTCGACGGCTGGCTGGTCCACGACACCGACACCGCGGACGTGCCCGGCGTCGAGGTGCGTAGTGTCCCGCTGATCATGACCGACCCCGACACGACTGCGGACATGGTCCGCGCCGCACTCGACCTGATGGGAGCCCTGCTATGACCGAATCGGAAAGACCGGCCGATCATGCGCCCGGCGGCGCGATCGAAATCCGGCCCATCGCGGGGCTGCCCGAGTTCCGGCCCGGCGACGACCTGGCTGCCGCGATCGTCGCTGCCGCGCCGTGGCTGCGGGACGACGACGTCCTCGTGGTCACCAGCAAGGTGGTGTCCAAGGTGGAGGGCCGGATCGTATCCTCTCCCACCGATCCCGATGCCCGTGAGGCCGCTCGGCGCCTCCTCGTCGAACAGGAAGCCGTCCGGGTCGTAGCACGCAGGGGCCCCATCCTCATCACCGAGAACCGGCTCGGGATCGTGCAAGCGGCGTCCGGAGTCGACGGATCGAACGTCGACGGCGCCGAACTCGCTCTACTGCCCGAGGATCCGGACGCCAGCGCCCGAACCCTGCGCGGCGCGGTGAAGGCCGCTCTCGGTGTCACCGTCGCGGTGGTGGTCACCGACACCATGGGACGGGCGTGGCGCAACGGCCAGATCGACGCCGCCATTGGCGCGGCCGGACTGTCCGTCCTGCACGGGTACGCCGGTTCGCGGGACTCCCAGGGCAATGACCTGTTCGTCACCGAGGTTGCGATGGCCGACGAGATCGCCGCGGCGGGCGATCTCGTGCAAGGCAAGCTGGGCAGCGTCCCCTTCGCCGTGATCCGAGGACTCCGGCCGAACGACGACGGCTCGACCGCGCAGGATATCGTCCGGCCCGGGACGGAGGACCTGTTCTGGCTCGGCACCGCCGAGTCCCTCGAGGTGGGACGTTCCGAGGCGCTGCTGCTGCGCCGCTCCATCCGCCGGTTCTCCGCCGACCCGGTCGACCCCGGCGCCGTCCGCGCGTCGATCGCAGAGGCGCTCACCGCCCCGGCGCCGCACCACACACGACCCGTCCGGTTCGTCTGGGTGCGGACGAGGGAGGTTCGGGACGCTCTCCTCACCGTGTTGCGGAACCGCTGGCGCGCCGACCTCGCCGCCGACGGGCACGGACCGGACACCATCGAGAAGCGAGTAGCCAAGGGCGGCATCCTCTTCCAGGCGCCCGAGCTGATCATTCCGTTCTGCGTCCCGGACGGCGCCCACTCCTACCCCGACCAGCGCAGACAGGCAGCGGAGTCGACCATGTTCACGGTCGCCGTAGGCGCGGCGGTCCAAGGCCTGCTGGTCTCTTTGGCAACGAAGGGTATCGGGAGTTGTTGGATCGGGTCGACGATTTTCGCCGCCGACGTCACCCGCGATGCCCTCGACCTGCCGGGCGACTGGGAACCGCTCGGCGCTATCGCCGTCGGCCACCCCCTCGAACCCCTCACTCCCCGTGACGTCCCCGACGTCGGCGCCGCCCTGATCGAGAGGTGAACTGCGCAACCGCGACCCAACAGGAGTCCCTTGCGGTAGCGCTAGCCCGAAGTTACGGCGAGTCTGAGTGCCGGGTTCGCCTCTGATCTGCCCGTTCTCAGGTTCGGAGCTCTGCGAATGTAGTCAGAATTGTTGGCGTGTCTCGGCGACTGTTCGTCGTGAAT
>SEEV01000029.1 GCA_004211695.1 Rhodococcus sp. (in: high G+C Gram-positive bacteria) | reverse complement strand
CTGTCGAGCTCCTCGTTGGACGCCGAACCACCGAGAGCAATGGCAGCCTGAAGCGCTGGCCAGAGGAGGTCGACGTACTGAGGAACGTGAACAGTCATGGCCACAAGCATGCCGGAATCGACCGGGCCGTCCGCACACGGACCCCGATCCGATCATCCCGGGGAACCGTGGGCGAGCCGCGCCGCCGCACGGTTCTCGAGCTGCGCGCGGTAGATGGTCTTCCCAGATCGGCGCACGATGAGATAGGCGAGCCCGACCGCGATCATCCCCGGCACGAGGACGCCGATGCTTCCCGTCATCTCCGCGACCATCAGCATGACCGCGAGCGGAGCGCGGGCGATGCTGCCGAAACAGGCCATCATTCCGACGATGACGAAGGGCGCCGGGTTGTCGGGGACGGCCGGAGCGATCGGTTCCAGCACGCGCCACACCGCGGCGCCGGTGAACGCCCCGATCACCATCCCCGGTCCGAAGATGCCGCCGGACCCACCCGAGCCGATCGACAGCGACGTCGCGAGGATCTTCGCGAACGGCAGCAATAGCACCACCCAGAGTGGGATGTCAGTGAGGGCGCCGCGGGCCATCGACTGCTGGATCCAGCCGTATCCGCTGCCCAGCACCTCCGGCAACACGAGCGCCATCAGTCCGACGAGCAGCCCGCCGACCGCGGGTTTGACGATCCGGCTGCCGGGCAGCCGGTGGGTAAGATCGACGGCCGTGTAGAACGTCCCGCTGTATAGCAGGCCGATCAGGCCGGCCAGCACACCGATGAGCGCGAACCACACCAACTGGACCGGAGTGTCGAAGACGTAGTCCTGCGCGGCGTATCCGAACAGCGGACCGAATCCGAGGAAGCTGCCGAAGACGGTGTAGCTGACGATCGACGTGACCAACGCCGGCACGAGGATCTCGAAGTCGAAGTCCTCCTTGTACGGAATGGTGCAGCACAGCACCGCGCCGCCGAGCGGGGCGCCGAAAATCGCGCCGATGCCGGAGCCGATCCCGATCGCCACGGCGATTCTGCCGTCCCGGGGCGACAGGTCGAGCCTGCGGGCGAGAAGCGATCCGAAACCCGCCGAGATCTGCGCGGTCGGTCCCTCGCGGCCGCCCGAACCGCCGGACCCGATGGTGATCGCGGACGCGACCAACTTCACGAGGACGACGCGGACGCGAATCATGCGCGGGTCTCGGTGAACGGCTTCGATCGCCGCATCGGTGCCGTGCCCCTCGGCCTCGGGCGCCAGGGTGAACACGATGATCCCCGACACCAGACCACCGAGACACACCACCAGTGGGATCGCCCACGGTCGCGTGAACTCGCGGCTGCCGACCGCCCCGCCGTCGCCCGCCGCGGTCGGCGGGTGGTAGCCACCGATGCCGACGATCAGCAGTTGCGTCGCCTCCGACAGCGCGACGTAGAACACGACCGCTCCGAGTCCGGCGACGATCCCGATCACGACACCGAGAACCAGCCATTTGCGGGTGTAGCCCGAGGTGCGGACCCAGGTTCCCGCCGACGTCCCGATCGACCGCAGGGCCCGGGACCCGGGCGTCACCCGGATCACTCCAGCTTTCCGAAGACCGTCCGACCCTCCAGGATCGTGGCGAGCACTTCCAGGTCCGCGATGTCGTCGGGGTCCACCAGAAGCGGATTCGCCGACAGCACGACGAGATCGGCGTGCATGCCGGGGACGATCGCCCCGATGGCGTCCTCGCTCTGCAGGTGCCACGCCGAGTTGATCGTCTCGGCGCGCAGGGCGTCCGGGACGGAGATCCGCTCCTCGGGTGCGAGCACGCGTCCCGACCGCGTGCGGCGGGTGACGGCGTCGGCGATGTTGCGCAGCGGGTTGGTCGGGGTGACCGGCCCGTCGTTGTGGAACGAGATCCGCTGCCCCGCTGCGATCGCGGACGCGGCCGACGCCCACTTCGCTCCGCGCTCGCCGAACAGGTCGTCGACGAGCACGTCGCCCCAGTAGTAGAGGTGGTCGACGAACATGCTGCACGTGACACCGAGTTCGGTCGCTCGACGGAACTGGTCCGGCGTCATCGCACCGACGTGCTCGAGCCGGAGGCGGTGATCCTCCCGCGGGGTGTCGGCGAGCATCCGCTCCCACGCGTCGAGCACCATGGTGACGGCGTCGTCACCGTTCGCGTGACAGGAGATCTGCCAACCCTTCTCGAAGTACGGCCTGCTGATCTCGAGGACCTCGTCCTCCGTGTAGTTGGCCTTGCCGCGGGTGCCGGCGAGACCGAGCGACCGGGTGACGTCCGTGTCGAGGTACGGAAAACTGGTGGCCGCGTTGCCCACCCACGGCGAGCCGTCCGACCAGATCTTGATGCCCACCTGACGCAGCAGGTCGTTGCCGACCCCCGGCGACACTTCGGAGGCGCGCTCCGGGTTCGACATCTCGTACAGACGCAGTCGGGTGGTGAGCGCCCCGGATCGGGCAATCGCGGTGAGGGCATCCCGGAACCGTGGGTCGAACGCCATCTCGCTGGCCGTCGTGATGCCGGCGGCGTTCATCCGCGCGCACTCGGCGGCGAGGAGTTCGGGCAACCGCTCGGTGGCACCGGCGAGGATCGTGGCGGCCACCGCCATCACGGCCGGGGCCTCGAACGCCGAACCGTCGAGTTCCCCCGACTTGTCGCGGCCGAAGCTGCCGCCCTCGGGGTCCGGCGTGTCCTTCGTCAGTCCGGACTCCCGCGCGGCGACGTCGTTGAAGTAGGCGACGTGACCGGTGTTGTGCAGGATCACCAGGGACGTGTCGGGGGCGACGGAATTGAGCCATTCGCGGGTCGGTTCGGGCAGCCCCTTCTGGAGCAGGGGGTCCCAGCCGTTGAGGACGGCGCCGTCGGGGTGTTCGTCGACGGCTCGGCGGACGGCATCGACCACGTCCCCCGGATCGGCGACGGTGACCGGCCTGATGTCCACGACCGGTTCGCCGAGCAGCACCGCGGAGTTCAGCGGGTGACCGTGCGCCTCGATGAAGCCCGGGAGAATGCATGCGCGGTGCACGTCGACGGTGATCGTGGCCGGTCCGATCAGCGGAAACACCGCGGCGTCGTTGCCGACGGCTGCGATCCGCCCGTCGCGCACCGCGACCGCCCGAGCGCGTGGCCCGGCGTCGTTCATGGTGACCACGTCACCGAACAGCACCAGATCGGCAGGTTTTCCGTCGTTCGTGCCCATCAGTGCACCCTCCCGTCAGACCGGGCGTCGGGCGAGGGCCCACGCGCCGGCAGCGAGTGTCGACTGTGACTTCAGATTACAACTACACAGCAGGTCATATGCAGGAATAGTGCGGAACCGGGAGGAGTTGCAGACAGGCATGACCGAGACACCGCTGCCCGTGGACGGCCTCTTCGAGCCATTCGCCGTCAAATCCCTCCAGCTCCGCAATCGCTTCGCGATGGCACCCATGACCAGGGCTTTCTCGCCCGACGGCGTGCCCGGCGACGACGTGGCGGCGTACTACCGCCGGCGCGCGGCGGGTGGGGTAGGTCTCGTCATCACCGAGGGCACGTACATCCCCGACCCGGCCGCCGGATCACACACCCGCGTACCCCTTCTGTACGGACAGGACAGTCTCGCCGGCTGGAAGTCGGTCGTGGACGCCGTCCACGACGAGGGCGGGCAGATCATCCCGCAGCTGTGGCATCTCGGCGTCGAACGCGGCCTGCAACCACGTCTCAATCCCGACGTGACCACCGCCAGCCCGTCCGGGATTGCCCTCGACGGAACCCGGCTGGGACGCGCCTTCACCGAGTCTGATCTCGACGCGCTCCGCGAGGCGTGGGTCGCGGCCGCCGTCAACGCACGCGACGTGGGCTTCGACGGCGTCGAACTACACGGGGCACACGGCTACCTGCTCGACCAGTTCCTGTGGGACCGCACCAACGTCCGCACCGACGGCTATGGCGGATCCGCCCTGGCCCGCACCCGGTTCCCCGCCGAAGTGGTCGCCGCGATCCGCGAGGCCGTCGGCGAGGACTTCGCCATCGTCTACCGCTTCTCCCAGTGGAAATCGAACCACTACGACTCGCGCATCGCCCAGACCCCCGACGAGCTGGCGGCCGTGCTCGCACCCCTCGTTGCCGCCGGCGTCGACGTACTGCACCCGTCCACCCGCAGGCACTGGGAACCGGCGTTCGCAGAACTCGCCGGCGACGACGGCGAACTGGGTCTGGCCGGGTGGACGAAGAAGCTCACCGGACTCCCGACCATCACCGTCGGCTCGGTGGGTCTCGACGAGGTGTTCACGACGGCCTTCACGTCCGACGGCGCCTCGAACACAGCCGGTATCGACCGCCTGCTCCGGCAGTACGAGAACGGCGAATTCGATCTCGTCGCGGTGGGTCGCGCGCTGCTGTCCGATCCCGAGTGGGTGCTCAAGCTCCGCGACGGCAGAACCGCCGAGCACGTCCCGTTCACGAACGAGCACCGGGCGGTCCTGCACTGACCGTGCCGGTCAGCTGTCCTCGACGGTGATCTCCACCTGATCGGCGTTCACGCCTTCGGGCGGGTTCGCCGTTCCTTCGACAGAGATACGGCTCTTGTCGACGCCCTTGGCCTCGAGTGCGTTCGCGACGGCCTGGGCGCGCTGATCGGCCAGCAGTTCGGCGGCGGACTCGTCCGAGTTGGTGGCGTACGCCTCGATCCGGATGTTGTTGTCGCTGGCGTTCAGCGCTGCGGCCACCGCGCTGACGGTGACGTCGGAGATCGCGTTGAGCTCGGCGGTTCCCGACTCGAATCCGATCGGGACCGCCGAGATGGCCGAGTTGATCGCGTTCTGCGTGGCCTCACGGGCAGTGTTCACAGCGGACGACGCCGTGGCTTGGACACTGCTGATCGCGCCTTCCACCCGGTCGGACGCGGAGGAGGTCGTCGTGGTCGCGATCGGAGCCTCGTTGCTGTCGTCGGAGCAGCTGGCCACACCGAGCACCGCGATGGCCGCGACAGCGACGCTGGTGGCGATCGTCTTGCGAATCATGGATTCCCCTATACGTCGGTATGTCCGGAAAGCGCTACACGTCGTGGGACGAGGATAGCCCCGCCGCGCCCCGCCGAAGGCAGGATTCGGGCACCGCCCGGGGGTGGGATTCGGGCACCTCCGACTGTCCCGCATCGTGAGATCCGGGGCGTCCGACCCGAATTCGGACACGGGCTTCTCACCTGGGTGGAACCCGAAAATTCGTCCCGCGTTTCATTTCGGTTAATCGCTCCGATTGCGATCTCATTTCAATAACGGTAGGAATGTATCCGGCGCCCGCTCAGCGCCAACATAAATGCCCACAACCGAGCAAGGAGTTAAAAGCATGGATCTCGCCTTCCTGTCCGAATTCTTCTCCGCCTTCTCCGACCTCGCCGGCGCCCTGGACTTCTTCTCGGGTTCCGCCGACGCGTTGGGCGGTGGCGCAGACGCCGCAACCGCGGCCGCAGCCACGCTTGGCTAGCATTTCCGCTGGTACAGGACTTGAACACCCGCGACGGGGTTCGCACGCTCAGGCGCGCGAGCCCCGTCGCGTTCGTGTCCGCACCCCGCCCCCACTCCGGTCGGCAGCCTCACCGCATCACTATCACAATTCGATAACGAATGAAATGAACATGTTCACTGTCGCCTCACCTGCACTTTCCTTATTTGGTCGATCGACCAATACGCGCATTCGCCGGGGAGCGAACTCCCCGTTCATCGGTAATTAATTGCTGAAATAATCGGTCGCAGCACACGTTCTCGACATCAGGACTCCGGACATGGGTTCAGGAATTGATGTGCGGTCGCTGGTGGGGTTTGGTGCTGTAGCGCAGGGTGAGGGTGGTGCCGGGGTAGACGGTGTTCGTGTCGTTGAGTGTTTGGCAGAGTTCGTCGATGGCGGCGGTGTGCCGGGGTGCGGGGAGCGGGTCGAGGCGGATGTGCAGGGTGCCGCCGTCGGGGATGATGTCGCCGGAGCCGGCGAGGGCGGTGCGGATCAGGGTGTGGGCTTCGTCGTCGGCGCGGGAGTAGCCGGTGCCCGTGGTGATGGCGCGGGCGAGGGATTGTGCAGTGTTGAACGCGGCCATCCGGATGGCGTGGTGGATCAGTTTCGTCTCGGTGTCGAGGACTTGTTGACCGGGGTTGACCTGCGCAAGCGGTAACCGGGCGGGGATCGCCTGGTGGGCCGCGAGCGCCGCGTCCAGTGTCTTGTCGGCGGTGTGGACATCGGCGTTGATCGCGTTGACCAGTTCGGTGGTCAACACCACCGAGGTGCCGGGCGGCGGCGACGACACCTTCAATAGTTCACTGTCTCTGACTGTTTCGGCGTGTTGCAGTGTCCGTCGGGCCTTCTCGACGTCGCGGTAGGCGAGCTTCTTCGCCGGGTTCGGGACCATCCGGGTTCCGTCGTCGTCGCCGGTCCGGTAGGTGTCGTGGGAATCGAAATCGAAACGCATGCGGGCGTAGCGAAAGTAGTTTTCCTGCCGCCAGCGTGATCCCATCCGGTAACGGACCTCCGCGGGCGGCAGGTCGGTGCGGGTGGTCAGGATGTGCATCTGCCGGGTCCGGGCGGGGTCGAACAGGCTGATCTGCCGCATCCCGAACACCTCACCCTGGCGTGGCCCGTCGGCGATGGGCAGCTCGACCCGGGTGTCGGCGAGTTCCCAGCGGTGGCGGCGGCCGCGAGAGTCGGTGTGGGTGTGTTCGGCGAACAGGGCCTCGTCGATGTCGGTGGTGGCACCTTTGCGCCAGGTCAGGGTGTCGAACCCGGCCGCATCGAGGTCGGCGAACAACGCCGGTGACCAGCCGCCCCGGTCGAACCCGACCAGCACCCGCCGGTCGTCACCCACCACGGCCCGCAGCTGCGGGATCAACCGGCGCAGCTCCGAGGCGAGGGAGGCGGCGGGCTCGGCCAGCACCACCAGCAGCGGATCCCCGGCGGCGTCGCATACCCACGTTTCCACGGTGGCCGGGGCCGGGAACTTCAACCGGGGCACATGAGTTTTCGCGATCCTGCGAGTGCCCTGGTAGGCCCGCACGTGCCCGTCGACATACAGCACCGCCGACTGCTCGGGCCGCGCCCGCACGTGGGTTTTCGCCATCGCGGCGATCCAGTCGCCGGCCCGGCCCGCGGCGGCGAGCAGCCCGATCTTGCGGCGGATCGTCTTCACCTCCGGGGCCCGGTCCAACCCCAGGACCCGACCCAACGCGACCGGGTCGACCCGGGTGGCGCCCTCCGCGCGGGCCTCACCCAGCAGGGCGCGGACCACGCCCTCGCACAGCATCGTGTCCAGTGAGTAGAAGCCGTTCGGGAACTCACCGTAGCTGGCGTGCGCACAGTCCAGCAGCCCGGTTGCGGCCAGCGCCGGCAGCGCGAGGAACAACCCGGCCAGCGGGGCACGGGCACACGGGGTGAACACCGGCGGGGCATAGGCGATCATCCCGAACGCCGCCAACGCCCGCTCGCCGCCGCGGTCGACCGGATCCGCCAGCACCGGCAACTCCCCAACCCCGAGCTCGGCCTCCAGCGCCGGCTCGGCCTCCGGCGCCGGCTCGGCCTCCGGCTCCGACTCGGGCTCGGGTTCTGCCGCAGCATCGGAAGTCGTTGTGGGGCGACCTTCCTCGGTGTCGGTGTCGGTGTCGGTGTCGGTGAGGGCGTTGCGGATGCTGCCCATGGACACGCCGATGTCGGTGGCGATGGTGCGGTACGACGCTCCACTGTCACGGAGGCGGCGGATGGTGGCGACGGTGTCGTCGGTGAGTTTCGACTTGCGTTTGGGGCCTTTGCGTTCCCCGAGCAACCCGGCGATGCCCGCGTCGGTGAGCTGGGCTTCCCAGCGCCGCACGCTGGCGGGTTTCACCGCGAACGCGTGGGCGATCTCGAGTTGGGTGGCTGCCTTGATCCGCGTCAGCGACGCGGCCGCGAACCGGCGGGCGGCGGTGTCCCCGGCATCCCAGGCGTAGGACAGATTGCCGTGCACGAAGACCCGGCCGCCGTCGGCGTCTTCGATGATCGCCGCGGCCGTCCCGACCGGGCGAGCGCCGTCCGGCATCAGGGGCAGCGGCGGTTGTGAGGTCATCACGGTCATGATCCACCACCCCCGATTCGCATGAAATAGCTCTATCTATTATCGAGCACAGCGAGCGGAATGGCAAGCTTTCGAATCAGGGAATCCGCATGTCAGACCGCTGATCGACCACCGGGCACGGACTACATGTCAGGAGTCCTGGACATCGACGTATCGCGCGCACATCTCAGTGCACATGCGTACACTCAAATTTCGTGACGGACCCGCAGATCAGACGCCGCTCGGAAGTGCGGGCGCTCGCCCAGCTGGCGCTCGAGGAAATCGGGGGCGCCGCCGCCGGCATCGGCAGCATTCACCGCGCGATCTCCGACCGCGTCTTCGCCGGGATACGGCTCGGTGTCGGGTCCCATGCTCTCCCCGCCAAGGCGCTCCACGACGAGATCTCCGGGGCCGTGTACGCACTGGTCGCCGACACCGCGCGCCTCGGCGGTTCCCTCGCGGGGCAGTTGCTCGACCTCCCGTCGTCCGAGAACGTCGCACCCTCGCAGACGCGCCGCGGCGCTCAGGCCATCGCCGCGATCCAGGGTCTGATCGGCGACGTTCTGGAATCCCAGGGGTCACCGCTCGCCGAACCCATGGCGATACGAGTGAACGGTGTCGCGCTCACGCAGGATGCGGCCACGCTCGCCGACGCATTCCCGCACGCGGGCGGCCGCATCGTCGTCTTCCTGCACGGGCTCGTCGAGACCGAGACCGCCTGGGAACTGGGCGGCCGTCCCACCTACGGTGACCGGCTCGGGACGGACCTCGGGTACACGGCGCTGCAGATCCGCTACAACTCCGGCCGCCACATCTCGGACAACGGCAGGAGCCTGTCCGAACTTCTGGACGCGGTCACCGAGCACTGGCCGGTCGAGGTGGAGTCGATCGCACTCGTCGGGCATTCCATGGGCGGTCTCGTCGCCCGCAGCGCCTGCCGGGTCGCGTTCCTCGACGACCGCCCGTGGGTCGGACGGGTGCGGCAGGTGGTGAGTCTCGGCTCACCGCATCTCGGCGCCCCTCTGGAGCAGGCAGTGCACTACGCGAGCTCAGGCCTGGCGGCGTTGCCCGAGACGCGGGCCATCTCCGGACTGCTACGTCGCAGAAGCGCGGGGATCCGGGACCTGAATCAGGGGTCCCTCGTCGACGAGGACTGGCGCGATCGCGATCCGGACGCCCTCCGCGCCGCGGCGTGCAGTGAGGTTCCGCTCCTCGACGGGGTGACGTACTGCTTCGTCTCCGCGACCATCACGCGCAGCCCGAAGCACCCGCTGGGCCGCCTGCTCGGCGACGGCATGGTGCTGGTGCCGAGCGCCTCGGGTCGCAACAGGACACGGAGGATCGGTTTCCGCGACGAGGACGGCATGCACCTCGCGCCCGCGAACCATTTCACGATGCTCAACCACGAGTCGGTGTACGAAAAGCTGCTCGAGTGGCTCGGTACGCCGGAAGCCGGCTGATCCGCGCTCAGGCCATGGTTGTGTGCCACACGACGGCGGCGGCGAGCGCACCCGCACCGTTCAGCGACCAGTGCAGCGCGATGGGCGCGATCAGACTCCCGCTGCGGCGGCGCAGCCACGTGAACACGACGCCTGCGGCCGCGGTGGCGACCACCGCCGCGGCGATGCCGAGCACCTGCCCGAGCACGCCGCCACCCAGGAAGCTGGACAGCCCCTTGTTCCCCGACGTCAGCCCCAGCGAGGACGCGATGTGCCAGAGACCGAACATCAGCGATCCCGCAGCGAAGACACCGCGTGCGCCGTATACCCGGTCGAGGGTGCCGTGCAGCACGCCGCGGAACGCGAGCTCTTCGGGGATGACAGTCTGCAACGGGATGACGATCATCGACGCGATGAGCGCGCCGGAGAGGGTCGCGTAGCGGTCGGCCATGAAGAAGGGGCGGGTGATCGGCAGGGCCGCACCGATCGCCACGACGGCGATCACGAGGCCCATCGCCGCCAGCGCGTACAGCGAGCCCTTTCGCCAGTGCCTGGGCGAGAGTCCCAGTTCGGCCCACCCGAGGCCGCGGCGACGCGTGAGCACGAGCAGCACGACAGCCGCGATGGGAACGGTCGCGATGCTGGCCCATGCGGTGGTGAAATGGGCGATCAGGTTTGTCGCCGCGAGGACGACCACCACGATCGCGATGTCGAGGTAGGCGTGCAGCACGGGCCGCCTGGCACGTGCACCGTCCTTCTCGAGGTCGACGGGTCCGGCGTACTCGGCTTCCAGGGTCATTCGGCCCACCGATCTCGTTCGTGTTCGCGCATCCAGTCAAGTGTACGGATTTGTCTGTGAAAACCCTGTGACAGCCGCCACAACACGGCCCCCGGCCTCCGCCGCCTCACGTACCCGCGTCTAGCCTGGGTACGAACTTCACATAACCCGCTGTCCAGGAGATACAATGGCCGACTTCCTCTACGAGGACTTGCTGCCGATCGGTGAGGACCCCACCGAATATCGGCTGCTGACCACCGAGGGGGTGTCGACTGTCGAAGGACCCGACGGCCGCACCTTCCTGTCCGTCGAGCCCGAGGCGCTGCGTCTGCTCACCGAGACCGCGCTCCACGACATCTCGCATTACCTGCGCAGCGATCATCTGACGCAGCTCGCGAGCATCCTGGACGATCCGGAAGCGTCGAACAACGACAAGTTCGTGGCACTGGATCTGCTCAAGAACGCCAACATCTCCGCGGCCGGCGTACTGCCGATGTGCCAGGACACCGGCACCGCGATCGTGATGGGCAAGCGCGGACAGCACGTCCTCACCCCCGGCGACGACGAGAAGGCCATCGCTCGGGGTGTCTACGACGCCTACACGCGGCTCAACCTGCGGTACTCGCAGAATGCGCCGATCACGATGTGGGAAGAGAAGAACACCGGCAGCAACCTTCCAGCCCAGATCGAGCTGTACGCCGACACGGCGGCCGGCCACGAGAACGCCTACAAGTTCCTGTACATGGCCAAGGGCGGCGGCAGCGCCAACAAGTCGTACCTGTTCCAGGAGACCAAGGCGATCCTGAACCCCGACGGCATGATGCGGTTCCTCGAGGAGAAGATTCGCGCCCTCGGCACCGCGGCCTGCCCGCCGTACCACCTCGCGATCGTCGTCGGCGGCACGTCGGCGGAGTTCGCGCTCAAGACGGCGAAGTACGCGTCGGCGCACTACCTGGACGAGCTCCCCAACGAGGGCGCGATCACCGGCCGCGGGTTCCGCGACCTGGATCTCGAGGAGAAGGTGCTGGAGCTGACCCGTCAGATCGGCATCGGCGCACAATTCGGCGGCAAGTACTTCTGCCACGACGTCCGCGTGATCCGACTCCCCCGCCACGGCGCCTCCCTCCCCGTCGCCCTCGCGGTGTCCTGCTCGGCAGACCGCCAGGCCAAGGCGAAGATCACCCCCGAGGGCGTCTTCCTCGAGCAGCTCGAGTTCAACCCCGGCAAATACCTGCCCGAGGTCACCGACGCCCAACTCGACGCCGAGACCGACGGCGTCTCCGGCACCGGCAAGGGTGCGGCCGTGAAGATCGACCTCACCAAGCCGATGCCCGAGATCCTCGCCGAGCTGTCGAAGCACCCGGTGAAGACGCGGCTGTCGCTCACCGGCCCGCTCGTCGTCGCACGCGACATCGCCCACGCCAAGATCAAGGAACGGCTCGACGCCGGCGAGGAGATGCCGCAGTACCTCAAGGACCACCCGGTGTACTACGCCGGTCCGGCCAAGACCCCCGACGGCATGGCGTCCGGTTCCTTCGGGCCCACAACCGCCGGTCGCATGGATTCCTACGTGGAGCAGTTCCAGGCTGCGGGCGGATCCATGGTGATGCTTGCGAAGGGCAACCGCTCCAAGCAGGTCACCGACGCCTGCAAGTCGTACGGCGGCTTCTACCTCGGGTCCATCGGCGGTCCCGCGGCGCGTCTCGCCCTCGACTGCATCAAGAAGGTCGAGATCGTCGAGTACGAAGAACTCGGCATGGAAGCGGTCTGGAAGATCGAGGTCGAGGACTTCCCCGCGTTCATCGTGGTCGACGACAAGGGCGAGGACTTCTTCGCCGGTGTCTCCACACCCACCCTCACCATTGGGAAGCGTCCCGGCCTGTAGGCGGCTTCGCCGCCCGTGAGTGGTTGAGGAGTCTCTGGACTCGTCAACCACTCACGGGCGCTACGCGCCTACCGCGATCTCGATGACGGGGTTCTTCGCCGGGTCGAGCCGGCCGAGGAGAGTGACCAGCGTGTCGCGGTCGGTCGCGACGCAGCCCTCGGTGGTGGTGCCGTCGGTGACGTGCAGGAACATCGCCGAACCCGCCCCGGGAATCCGGGCGGCGTTGTGGCCGATCGCCACCGCGTAGTCGTACAGCGGCCCCGCTTCGTAGAGGTTCTCGCTGTTACCGCCGGGGCTCGCGTCCTGACGGATGTGCGTGTTGTAGGTCGGGGACAGCGGATTCGAATCCCACCAGTCGCGCCGGTCCGATCGGAAGTAGGGCATCGCCGTCGCCGGTGCGGGCTGCCGGCCGAAGGCCTGCGTCAGCGGGAAGACACCGGCTGGCGTGCGGGTCGAGAATTCGTTGGCCGCACCGATTCCTTCCGCGCCGACGTCGGCCGCGACGGGACCCGCGAACACTTGCCACGCGCCGTCTGCACCGCGTTCCCAGGCGGTCAGTGTGCCGGCCACCGCTCCCGCAGACGGAACGTGGACCGTGACCACCTGATCGGCGGCACCCGAGAAGACCGCTCCTTCGGGGGCCGCGGAGGCGACCGGAGCGCGCACCATCCCACTCAGAGCCACCATCAGTCCCAGCAAGCACAGTCGACCCACCCGCAACGTCGCCATGGGCCGAGTGTCCCATCCACGGGCGCTCCTCGCGAGGCGTTTGTGCGGTCCTACACCCGGCAGAGGATCTCGCTGTGCAGGAGCGCGAACCAGCCGTCGTCCTCCTGCGCCCATGCACGCCACCCCGCCGCGATGCGTTCGAGGTCGCCCTGGGTGGCGAGTCCCAGTTCGAGCGCCCGGTCCGCGTAGGTGGACCGGAGCGTGCGGTCGGCCCAGGACCCACCCCACCACTCCCGATCCTCGTCGGAGGAGAAACACCACGTGCTCGCGGTGTTCACCACGTCGTCGAGACCCGCTTCGTGTGCCCACGCCCGCAGGCGCCTGCCCGCATCCGGTTCTCCGCCGTTCGCCCGGGCGATGTCCTTGTAGAGCGCCAACCACTCGTCGAGTTCCGGCGTCGCCGGAAACCAGGTGAAGGTGCCGTAGTCGGCGTCGCGGGCGGCCACGAGTCCACCGGGCCTGCACACCCGCTTCATCTCGCGCAGCGCCTGCACGGGATCCCCGACATGTTGCAGCACCTGATGTGCGTGCACCACGTCGAAGCTGTCGTCGGGAACGTCGAGGGCGTGCACGTCCGACACGACGGTCTCGACGTTCGCGATGCCACGCTTCGCGAATTCGTTCCTGGCCAGGGACAGCGCCTCATCGTTCATCTCGACGGCGGTGACGACTCCGGGGGCGACGAGGCCCGCGAGGTCGGCGGTGATGGTGCCCGGCCCGCATCCGACGTCGAGCAGGGTCATGCCTTCGCGCAGGTACGGGGACAGATACGCGGCGGAGTTCTCCGCAGTCCGCCATCGGTGATTGCGCAGTACCGATTCGTCGTGGCCGTGGGTGTAGACCGTCTCCTCGCCGTTCATACCTCCGACGCTAGCAACCTCGACCAGATAATGGGATATCCATCTCACATGTCAGGATCGGACGATCGGGAGCCGCGGCAGCCTGTGAGTGTTACGTTGGTGCACAGCAACGCGGCAACCGAGGGACTGCCATGACTTTCAGCCTCGCACTCACTCCGGCTCAGCGGGATCTCGTCGAGCGGACGCACACGTTCGCGGAGACTGTGGTCCGCCCGGTGGCGGCCGAGCACGACCGCGCGCAGGAGTTTCCCTGGGACGTTCTCGAGAAGGCCGCGGAGGAGGGCTTCTACAGTCCGCTGTTCTACCGCGACCTCATCGGCGACCCGACCGGTCTGTCCCTCCCCCTGTTCATGGAGGAGCTGTTCTGGGGTTGCGCCGGAATCGGGCTCGCCGTCGTGATGCCCGCGCTGGCGTTGTCGTCGATCGGGCAGGCCGCGACGCCGGAGCAGATGCTGCGCTGGGCACCCGAATGCTTCGGCGAGCCCGGCAACCTGAAACTCGCCGCGCTGTGCATCTCGGAACCGGAGGGCGGCAGCGACGTCCGGAATCTGCGGACCACCGCGACCCGCGACGGCGACGAGTGGGTGATCGAGGGGCACAAGATGTGGATCGGCAACGGGGGTATCGCCGACGTGCACGTCGTGAACGCCACCGTCGACCCGGACCTGGGCCATCGCGGGCAGGCGCTGTTCGTGGTGCCCGGCGGAAGTCCGGGAATCGAACTCGTGCGCAAGCTCGACAAACTGGGCTGCCGCGCGTCGCACACGGCGGAACTGAAGTTCCATCAGGTGCGGGTCCCGGCCGACCATCTGCTCGGCGGCGACGACAAGCTGCAGAACCGCATGCGGAAGGCCCGCGAGGTGCAGGAGGAGGTGGCCACGGGCGCCCCACGACGGAAATCGGCGACGCTCGGCACGTTCGAACAGACACGTCCGATGGTGGCGGCTCAGGCGCTGGGGATCGCCCGCGCCGCACTCGAGTACGCCACCGAATACGCGAATCGCCGAGAGGCGTTCGGCGGTCCCATCATCGACAACCAGGGTATCGCCTTTCCCCTGGCGGACCTCGCGACCCAGATCGACGCCGCACGACTGCTCACGTGGCGGGCGTCGTGGATGGCGGCGACCGGCGTCGAATTCCGGCACGGCGAGGGCTCGATGGCGAAACTCGCGGCGTCCGAGGTCGCGGTGAAGACCACCGAACGCGCACTGCAGACGATGGGCGGCTGGGGCTACATCAGCGACCACCCCGTCGAGAAGTGGTACCGGGACGCCAAGCTGTACACCATCTTCGAGGGCACCAGCGAGATTCAGCGGATGGTGATCGGGCGCGCCCTCGGTGCCGCGGACGGCGCTCCGCCTCTCCACTTCGATCAGCCGACGGAAGGGTCCGCCTTCAACCGGCGATTCGGCCGGGGCACCTCCGTGCGCACGAAAGCCGGCGAGTTCGCGATGTCCATGAAAGACCGGATGCCCGAGTCCGCGCAGCGGCTGGCGATGAAAATCCTTGCCCCACCCAAGAAGTGAAACTCGGGGCGATCACGTCCAGAGAGCGGCCACCAGCACGGTGACGACGCCCAGTCCACCCACCACATGGACGAGGTTCGGGTTCTCCTGACCTCTCTTCTGCCTGCCGCGGACGATCTCCGCCAGCACGACCACCACGAGCGAGAGCACGAGTTTCACGCCGATCTTCACGTGGTTGTAGTCCTTGTCGAGTGCGGCCTCACCGAGCCCGACCAGGATCAGTCCGGTCGCGAATTGGAGCCGCGCTCCCCACACGATCACCTCGGAGATCCGCGGCGCCCCGAGCACGGCGAAGTATCCGCCGACGAGGGCGGCCATACCGAGCAGATGGCAGACGAAGAGGAGGTTGTAGACGACGGTCATCTTCGCAGCCTAGCGACCTGTTCGATCAGCCGGAAACGATGCCCGCGCGGGTCGCCGCCTCCCGGTACGAGGCGGCCAGGGTGGCGACGGTCTCGTGGGCGTTGAGCCCACTGGGATTGGGCACCAGCCACAACTCCGCGCCCTCGAGATCGGTCGGTTGCCTCCCCTTCTTCGCCGCACGCTCCCCGAAAGCCGTGCGGTAGGCCGTGATCCCGGCGACGGCAACTACCCGCGGAGCGGTGTCGCGGACCACGACGCGCAGGCGCTCGGCGCCGACGGCCAGTTCCTCGCCGGTCAGCTCGTCGGCCTTCGCAGTGGCGCGCGGGGCCAGGTTGGTGATGCCGACACCCCGCTCGATCAGGTGATCACGATCCTCGTCCGACATGCCGGCCGTCGGATCGATCGCACGCTCGATGATTCCGGCGGCCAGCAGAGCCGGATAGAAACGGTTGCCCGGCCGCGCGAAATGCGCACCGGTCGCGGCCGTCCACAGTCCCGGGTTGATCCCGACGAACAGCAGCCGGCATCCCGGTCCGATGAGATCCGGGACCTCGGCGTCCCGGAACGACTCCAGTTCCGCCCGCGTGAAACTCACAACCGGCCGGCCTGCGTCAGCCCGGCAACGGTGTCGGCCAGCGTCTCCGCGGCATCGCGGTACTTCACACCCAGTTCGCTCTCGCTCGGCCCGTCGTCCGTATCCGGCATCCGTGTGTAGTACTCCATCGCGGCCTCCGAGATGGGCGAGTCGAACGGGACGAACCGATCGACCACGTCCACCAGCCTGCCCACCAGACGCAACGCGCTGTCCGGGACCGGAAGCACACCCATCCGTTTGCCGGTGATCACGCCCAGCATGTCGGCGACCCCGGCGATCGGAACCCGCGGACCGCCGAGCATGTACCGCCGGCCGCGGCCCCCCGGCTCCAGCAGGGCGGCATGCGCGCTCGCCACCTCCCGGACGTCGACCATCGTCCACGCGGCGCTCCGGCCGGGAAGAATGCGCAGACGCACAGCGGCCTCGACACCCTGGGCGGCCTCCCCGAACTGGTTTCCCGCGGGTGGGCCGACGACCATGCCCGGGTACGTGATGGCGATGGGCGCGCCGCCGGCCTGCAGGTCGCGCGCGTACTGCTCCACACGCGCCTTGCTCCGTCCGTAGGCGTCGGGAGGTCCGCATACCGGCAGTTCCGGGGTGAGCACCCCGACCCCCGGCTGGAACAGGGCGGCGATGCTCGAGACGTACACGATCGGATCGAGGCCCATCTCGACCGCGGTTCCCAGCACGTTCTGCGCGCCCGCGAGGTTGGTCTGAAGCATCTCGTCGGCCCGTCGCGGGTCGACCGCGACGACGGCCGCGGCGTGGATGACGGCGTCGCAGCCGTCCAGCGCACGCCGCACCGATTCGGCGTCGGTGATGTCACCGACGACGTGATCGGACGTGTCGAGTCCGAGGGCCGCCGCACTGGTCACGAGACGAGCCGGATCCCGCACGAGGAACCGCACCCGGTGGCCGGCGTCCGCCGCCGCCTTGGCGCTCCACGCCCCGATGAAACCCGTTCCCCCCGTGACCAGTACCAGCAAGGGTTCTACACCGTCCTGGCGAGGCGGTTGGCGAGCATCGTGGTGAACCGGGCGGGGTCGTCGAGTTCGCCGCCCTCGGCCAGCAACGCCATGCCGTAGAGAAGTTCCGCGGTCTCCCCCAGCGCCGGATCCTCGTCGCGTTCGCCGTGCGCTTGCCGCAACCCGGAGACGAGCGGGTGGGTCGGGTTCAGCTCGAGGATCCGCTTCGTGGTGGGGACGGGCTGCCCCGACGCGCGATACATCCGCTCGAGCGCCGGCGACATGCTGAAGGCGTCGCCGACGATGCAGGCCGGTGACGTGGTCAGCCGGGTCGAGAGCCGAACCTCCTTGACCTGCTCGCTCAACGCGTCGGCCATCCAGGAGAGCAGGCCTGCGAAGTCCTTCTCCTGCTCCTCCCGCTCCGACTCGTGCGCCTTCTTGTCTTCCTCGCTGTCGAGGTCGACCTCGCCCTTGGCAATCGACTGGAACGACTTCCCATCGAACTCCGGAACGGCACCGACCCACATCTCGTCGACCGGGTCGGTCAGCAGCAGTACCTCGAAGCCCTTCGCGCGGAAGGCCTCCATGTGCGGCGAGCTCTCCAGCAGCTGCCGGGAGTCGCCGGTCGCGTAGAAGATCTGCTCCTGGCCGTCCTTCATCCGTGCCACATACTCTTCGAGCGAGGTCGGTTCCTCCTCGCTGTGCGTCGACGCGAACGACGAGATACCCAGCAGCGCATCCCGATTGTCGGTGTCCGACATCAGGCCTTCCTTGACAGCGCGGCCGAACTCCGCCCAGAACGTGCGGTAGTCGTCGGGCCGCTCCGCCTTCAGGTCCTTGATCGTGGTGAGGACCTTCTTGGTGAGCCTGCGCCGGATGGCACGGATCTGCCGGTCCTGCTGGAGGATCTCCCGCGACACGTTGAGGGAGAGGTCCTGCGCGTCGACCACGCCCTTGACGAAGCGGAGGTACTCCGGCATCAGCTGGTCGCAGTCGTCCATGATGAAGACGCGCTTGACGTAGAGCTGCACACCCGTCTTGCCGTCCCGCATGAACAGGTCGAACGGCGCATGGGAGGGGATGAACAGCAGGGCCTGGAACTCGAACGTGCCCTCCGCCTTCATCGGGATGACCTCGAGCGGTTCGTCCCAGGCGTGGGCGATGTGCTTGTAGAACTCCTTGTACTCGTCCTCGGAGACGTCGTCCTTCGACCGCGCCCACAGGGCCTTCATTGAGTTGATCGTCTCGGACGTCGTCGTGACCTCGTCCTCGCCCTCGCCCTCCGCGGGGACCCTGCGTTCGACGTCCATCCGGATCGGCCACGCGATGAAGTCGGAGTAGCGCTTGACGAGTTCCTTGATCTTCCGTTCCGACGTGTAGTCGTGGAGGTGATCTTCGGCGTCCTCGGGCTTGAGGTGCAGCGTGACGGAACTGCCCTGCGGCGCGTCCTCGACCGCTTCGATCGTGTACGTCGCCTCGCCACTCGACTCCCAGCGCGTGGCCCCGCTCTCGCCGGCCTTCCGCGTCAGCAGGGTCACCTTGTCGGCGACCATGAACGTCGAGTAGAAGCCGATTCCGAACTGTCCGATCAGTTCCTCGGACGCGGCGGCGTCCTTCGCTTCGCGCAGTTTGCGGCGCAGATCCGCGGTGCCGGACTTCGCCAGCGTGCCGATCAGGTCGACGACCTCCTCGTGCGACATGCCGATGCCGTTGTCACGGACGGTGAGGGTGCGGTTGTCCGCGTCGACCTCGATCTCGATGTGCAGATCCGACGTGTCGACGTCGAGGTCCTTGTTGCGGAACGCTTCGAGCCGCAACTTGTCCAGCGCGTCCGAGGCGTTGGAGATGAGCTCCCGCAGGAACGAGTCCTTGTTGGAGTACACCGAGTGGATCATGAGGTCCAGGAGCTGGCGGGTCTCCGCCTGGAACTCCAGTTGTTCGATATTCGTGCTCATTTCGATTCCCTTCGACAGCAGAACCCTCGACACCAGATTCGTCGTCGGAATGATAGCCCGCGGCCACAGACCGGATTCATTGCGGCGACAGGTCCGGATCCCGGTGCGCGAGGCCGGCGAGAACGGTCGCGATCATCTCCCGGACCGCGGTCTCGAAGTTCAGTCTCATCGCGGCCAGTTCCGGGTCGGCGGCGTAGGCCGCCGCCATTCCGGGCGAGGGTTGCGACGCCGCCCACACCCCGCCGACGAGGACGTTCACCATCCCGACGAACAGCGGCGCGCCCGACGCGGACAGTCCGCCGACGAAGGGTCCGACGAGTTCCGCCAACCGCACACTGTTCGCGATCGCCGCGTGTTTGTAGTCCGCCGCGACGTCGGCGGAGACGTTGTGTTCGAGCACCCCGGCGGCAGAACCGCAGAGATCGCAGAACGCGGGACGCGCGGCGACGGTCGTCGCGATCGTGGCGGCAACCAGTTCCGGGCCCGCCGCAGTGTCGGCCGGTGGGTTCCCGAGCGCCGCCTCCAGGTCGCCGAGCCACTCCCGTGTCTCACGGTCGAGCAGTTCCAGCAGCACGGCCTCTCGCGATTCGAAGTAGCGCAGCACGTTGGACTTCGCCAGCCCGACCCGGCGGGACAGCTCGTTGAGGCTGAGCGAGGCGACGCGCATCTCGTCGAGCATGGCGCGTGCGACGTCGAGGATGGCTTCCCGTCGCTGCGCGCGTTGTTCGTCGCTGTGCGCGCGTCGAAACGCCTTCGGTGCCTCTGACATGCGAGTTCTCTCCTCACCCTTGCAATAGACCGTCGGTCTGTTAACCTCGGAAGTGGAACAGACCACCGGTCTATTACTACTCGCAGGAGCCGACAATGTACAAAGTTCCCGACCAGTCCGGCCGCAGTGTCGTCGTCACCGGCGCCAACAGCGGAACCGGCAAGGAAGCGACGAAACGCCTCGCCGCGGCAGGCGCACACGTCGTGATGGCCGTCCGTACCCCCGAGAAGGGCGAGGCGGCGCGCACCGAGATCCTGCGGGAGGTGCCCGGCGCCGAACTCGAGGTCCGGCGCGTCGACCTCGCCGACCTGTCCTCGATCCACTCCTTCGTCGACGGCCTCATTGCGGATGGGCGGCCGATCGACACCCTGATCAACAACGCCGGCGTGATGGCACCCCCGAAGCGGTTCGAGACGGCCGACGGATTCGAGTTGCAATTCGGAAGCAACTTCCTCGGACCGTTCGCACTGACCAACCTTCTTCTGCCGGTGCTGCTGAACGCCGACGCTCCCCGTGTCGCCACCATGTCGAGCGGCACCGCCAATTTCGGGCGCATCAACTTCAAGGACCTGCAGTCGACCGGGAACTACAGCCCCTTCCGGGCCTACGCGCAGTCGAAACTCGCGGACATGCTGATGGCGCAGCACCTCGCCACCGTCGCCACCGAGCAGGGATGGAATCTGCTCAGCACCTACGCGCACCCCGGCTACACCCGCACCAACCTGCAGACGTCCGGCGCCAACCTCGGTCGCGAGAAGCCACGCCGCCGTCTTCTGGGCGATCGCACCCTGCTCCCCTCCCAGGACGTGACGCAGGGCGCGGAGCCCCTGCTGTTCGCGGCCGCGAGCCCCGACGCCGTGCAGGGCGGGTACTACGGACCGGGCGGAAAGCTCGGACTCGTCGGACCCACGAAGAAGGTCGAACCGCCCCGCACGTCACGCGGGGTCGATCTGGCGGCATCACTCTGGACCGTCGCCGAGACACTCACCGGAACCACGCTTGCCGAGACGACTCCCCGACCGATGGGCGGCATCCGGTGACGCCCGCCGTCAGCCGGCGGAGTCTTCCTTCAGCGTGTGCGCCACCAGCGCGTTGGCATGACCGTGGCCGAGGCCGTGCTCCGACTTCAGCCAGCTCACCAACTCCATGTGCTTGGTCAACTCGGACGAACGGATGAGCGTCTGCCACTCACTGATCGGCCGACCGTACTTCTCCTCGATCGACGGGAAATAGGACGCGGGACCCTTCACTGGTTCAGCCATGCGCGGGAGACTACCGACACCCGCCGACACATACTGTCCGACAAGCATCTTCGGGAGCGAGGGCACTCGGACACCGTCAAGCACGCCGTCACCTCGCAAGGCGGTCCAGCAAGGTTGCATACCGGTCGCGGCCGTGCCGTGCGAGCGCTCGCACGCGTTCATCATGGATATGCGGTGCCGCAGCTTCGATGATCGCGCGGACCGCAGCCTCGCGCTTGCCGACACCCTGCGCCTCGGCGAGGAGCGTGAGCGCACACTCCTGCTCGTCCGTGAGTCGCAATATCAGCGCCATGCCGATCACGATACCCAGGTCGCAGATTTGATTGTCATTCCTCGCGCAGAAGCCTCCTCGCCCTCGAGCGGGTATCCGTAGGCTGATCGTATGTATCTGTCACGCGTGAATATTCCGGCAGGGTGACGTCGTGGCGGAGCTGATTCTGGGGCCGCTGCTGAGACATGTCGGCACGCGCGATGCGACGCTGTGGGTCGAGACGTCCGAGGCGTGCACCGTCAGGGTTCTCGGCCACGAGGAACGTACGTGGAACGTGTCGGGCCACCACTATGCCCTCGTCGTGGTGGACGGTCTCGAGCCCGGATCGAGCACTCCGTACGAGGTGACCCTCGACGGCCGCCCAGTGTGGCCGTTGCCGAATGCCGTTCCGTCCCGGATCCGCACTCTCGACGAGGACGAGGACACGCTCGTGCTGGTGTTCGGGTCGTGCCGGTTCGCGACGATGTCCACGACGGAGGACAACCGGCATCTCGGCGCCGACGCCCTGGACGCGTACGCGGTGCGGATGGCCGAACAGCCGCCCGAGCAGTGGCCGGACGCCCTGCTGCTGCTCGGCGATCAGGTGTACGCCGACGAACTCTCCCCGGAGACGGAGGCCCGCGTCGCCGAGATCCACGACGTGAAGGAGCCACCGGGACCGCAGGTGCGTAATTTCGAGGAGTACACCTGGCTCTACGCCGAGTCGTGGTCGGACCCTCAGGTGCGCTGGTTGATGTCCACGGTGCCCACGTCGATGATCTTCGACGACCACGACGTGCGGGACGACTGGAACACCTCCGAATCCTGGCGCGACGAACTCGAGGCCACCTCGTGGTGGGAGGAGCGCATCGTCGGCGCACTGTCCTCGTACTGGGTCTATCAGCACCTCGGGAATCTGGCGCCGAGCGACCTGGCCGAAAACAAACTGTATCAACGGGTTCGGAAGCACGGCGGCGATGTCGAGCCGATGCTCCGCGAGTTCGCGTCCGCCGCCGACGAGGAAGCGGACGGGGCCAAGGGCGCGCAATGGTCGTATCGCCGGGACCTCGGGGTCGCGAGGCTCCTCGTCATCGACTCGCGGTGCGGTCGGGTCCTCGCCGGCGGTCGCCGTGCGATGGTGTCCGACCCCGAATTGTCGTGGATCGAGCGTCAGACCGAGGGCGACTACGACCATCTGCTCGTCGGAACGTCCCTGCCGTGGTTGCTGCCTCGCGCCCTTCACGACCTGGAGTCCTGGGACGAACGCCTCGCCGGCGGATCCCGCGGCCCACGCGTGGCGGCCTGGGCCGAGAAGATCCGGCGGGGGGCAGACCTGGAGCACTGGGCGGCGTTTCGCGACTCGTTCGACCGCCTCACCCGCCTCTTCGCGGAGGTCGGCCGTGGACGCAAATCCGGCCCCGGCGGGCGGGCGCCCTCCACCATCTCGGTGCTGTCCGGCGACGTCCACCACGCGTACGCCGCGCAGGCGCACTACTCCGAGCCGGTGCAGTCACTCGTCTATCAGCTGACGTGCTCTCCCCTGCACAACTACGTTCCGGCCGCGATGAAAGTGGCCTTCCGGATCTCGTGGCGTCGCGCCACCGAGCGGACGGTGCGTTTCATCCTCGGCCGGGTGTCGCGGGTGCCGCCGGTCCCGATCGACTGGTCCAAGCTCGCCGGACCGTTCTTCGGCGATCAGGTGGCGACCCTCCACCTGAAGGGGCGGGGTGCACGCCTCGTGATGGAACAGGCCACCGACGGCGGCGACGGCACACCGCGATTCAGGACCATGACCGATCTCGAGTTGGCGACCGGGCAGGACCGCTAACGCTCCTCGGCCTTCGCCTTCAGCTGCGCGAGTCCCTTCTCGAAGTCCTTGCCCACCATCTTGTCCATCGGAAACACTGCGCCGAGGATCTTGAAGAACCGGTTGGTCTTACCGGTCATCTGCCAGCGGACGGTGGTCCCGGCGCTGTTCGGCTCGAGGAGGAAGGTCGTGACGTTGTCCGCCTTGAACGGTTTGAGGAACTTCAGGTCCAGCACGACCTTCGAGCCCGGCACCGACTCGGTGATCACCATCGATCCCGCGCCCGCCTTGCGGTTGCCCTCCCAGGCGTAGGCGGCGCCGACACCCGACTCCGGGCCGGTGTACGTGCGCTTCAGGTTCGGATCGACGCCTTCCCACGGCGACCACGACTGCCACTGCCGGAAGTTGTCGAGCAATGGCTGAACGACCTCGGGGCTCGCATCGATGACGGTGGAACGTTCGACGAGGAACTCGTCCGCTGCCATGTCGGTCTCCATTCGGGTCTCGGGGGTCTGCGCAGAGAAGATAACGCCTCACCGCCGGTCGCGCGCGCGGTATCGTCGGGGACGACCCATACGACAGTGCTGTGGTGGGGGAAGCCGTGACGACCGAGACCGATCTGATCCGCAATATCGCCCTGGTGGGACATCAGGGCAATGGGAAAACGACACTCGCGGAGGCAATGCTGTACCGCGCCGGTGTCGTCACGCGGCCCGGCCGCGTCGAGAGCGGCAACACCGTGCTCGACACCCAGCCGGAAGAGCACGACCGCACGCAGTCGCTGGCGCTCGGCCTGGCCTCGTTCTCGTGGGGCGATTACCGGATCAATCTCCTCGACCCGCCGGGTTACGCCGATTTCGTCGGCGACGCGACGACCGCACTCCGCGTCGCCGACGTCGCCGTGTTCGTGATCGACGGAGTCAGCGGTCTGCAGGTGAACGACGAGTTGCTGTGGCAGGCGGCCGGCGAGCGTTCCATCCCGCGCATCCTGTTCGTGAACAAGATGGACAAGGAGCGGGCCTCGTTCGACGTCGTCCTGTCCGGGATCCGCGACCATTTCGGGTCCGGGGTCGAGCCGGTCGACCTGCCGGTCGGCGAGGCGTCGGCGTTCACGGGGGTCGCGGATCTGCTCACCGAACACGTCATCCTCTACGACAGCGGGTCTGCGAACACGAGCGCGGAACTGCCCGCCGACATCGCGGACCGCGAGCACGAACAGCACGAGCACCTCGTGGAGGACGTCGTCGAGATCGAGGACGACCTGCTCTCGAAGTATCTCGACGGGGAGGACATCTCCGTCGCCGAACTCGAGCACGCCCTCCGCGCCGGTTTCGCCGCGGGCGCGCTGTGGCCGGTGCTGTGCGGGTCCGCCGTCGATGCCATCGCCGTCGACCGGTTGCTCGACTTCGTGTGCCGGATCGCGCCGGCCCCGTCGGAGGTGCCGGGCATAGAGGTGCGCGGTGACGGGGTCGCCAAGGTTCACGGTAACGGGGTCGCCAAGGTGCACGGTAACGGGGTCGCCGAGGTACGGTGCGATCCGTCCGGCGATCCGCTCGCGTACGTCTTCAAGACGCAGACCGACGAATACGTCGGGCAAGTGGCGTTGATGAAGGTCGTCTCCGGCACCGTGCACGCCGACGACGTCCTCGTGAACCAGCGCACCGGCGCGAAGGAGCGCCTGCACAATCTCCTTCGCGTCCTCGGCAGCAAGCACACCGCGATCGACACGGCGGAGGCGGGCGACATCGTCGGGGCGATCAAACTCACCGACGTCGCGACGGGTGACACGCTCGCGCCGATCGGCTCGTCGCTGTCGGTGCCGCCGATCGCGCACCGACGTCCCGTGTACGGGATCGCAGTGGCCGCCGAAAGCGCGGGCGACGAGGACAAACTCGCGACCGCCCTGGCCGAACTGGTCAGCGACGACCCGACGCTGGAAGTGTCCCGCGACAGCGAAACCCATCAGACGGTGGTCCGGGGTGCCGGCGACGTGCACGTGCAGGTGGCGCTGACCCGGTTGAAGCGCCGGTACGGCATCACGCTCCAGACCGAACCGGTCAAGATCGCGTACCGCGAGACGCTGCTCGGTCCGGTGGAGACGGAGGGCCGTCACAAGAAGCAGAGCGGCGGGCACGGCCAGTTCGGGGTGGCGACAGTCCGGTTCGAGCCGCTCCCCCGTGACGAGGGCTACGACTTCGTCGACGAGACCCGTGGTGGTGTGATTCCCAAATCGCTCATTCCGGCGGTCGGCAAGGGGATCGCCGAATCGATGGGACGGGGAGGCCAGCACGGGTTTCCGCTCGTCGACCTGCGGGCCACCGTCCTCGACGGCAAGCACCACTCAGTCGACTCCGACGACTTCAGCTTCAGGATGGCGGGGGCACTCGCCCTCCGCGCCGCCATCGACAAGGTCGGCACTCTCGTCCTCGAGCCCGTCGACCACGTCGAGGTCACGGTGCCTTCGGCGCTGCAGGGTGACGTGATGGCCGATCTCGGACGACGGCGCGGCCAGATCGAGGGCACCGAACCGGCGGGCGACGGCGAGGTCACCGTCATCGCCTCCGTCCCGACGAGCGAGATCACCGACTACCCCGTCGCCCTGCGCTCGATGACGCACGGGCGGGGCCGCCTGGCGCTGGAATTCAAGTGCTACCAGGAGCGACCCGAACCACGCTGACAGTGTCCTTCCAGCGTGCACGCAGTGTTCTCCCAGCTTCCCGCGGTGTAGTGGTGACTCACTCACAGAAGGGACGGCATCGATCATGCGTTCACAATTGGTTCGCGGCCTCGGCGGAGCGGCGATGGCGGTAGGTCTCGCATGTTCCGTCGTCGCGTGTAGTTCGGGCGAGTCTTCGTCCGGCGCTTCGTCGACCGACACCGGCAGCACGGTCGTGGAGGGCGGCACCCCGCCCGCGGCGATGAGCGACGAACTCCAGGCCTGCCTGGAGGAGAACGGCGTGCCCGCGCCACCCGACCAGGCGGGTGCCGGCGGCGGACCGGCCGGGATGGCGCCACCGAGCGGTGAGATGACCCCGCCCGACGGCGGCGACGGTTCCGCCCCGCCGCAGGGTGCCGCACCGGACGCGTCGGCCGCACCTCCTGGCGTCGACAGCGCGACGTGGGCGGCCGCGCAGGAGGCGTGTTCGTCATTGGCAACCGGCACCACCGGGTCGTGAGCTAGTTCTCGCGACCGGTCCGCAGCCGCGCGGCGAGTTCCGCGCGGCTGCGGACCCCGGCCTTCGCGTAGATCGATTTCAGGTGGTCCTGGACGGTGTTCACCGTGATCCCGCGCCGGTCTGCGATCTCCGATGTCGCATAGCCGGCCAGCACGTCCGCGCACACGTCCCGTTCGCGTGCGGTCACCGCATAGGCGGCGAGCAGCAATCCGGTGAGCTCGCCGCCGACGGCGGGTTCGAGGGTGACCACCGTCTGCGGTTCGTCGCCGCCGATCAAGGTGGTGGCGCGCACCAGAATCCAGCCGCCCTCCGCGTCGCGGACGCGCGCTTTGAAGATTCCCGAACTGCTGGAACGCGCGCCGAAGGTCGCGGCCCGCAGCACCACCGTCAGCCTGCCCGGGGCGACTTCGTCGAATCGGTCCTGCCAGCCGCGGGCGGCGGCCGTGAGCGCAACCGGATCACCCGCGGCATCCGTCAGCACCACTGCCGGACCCTGATCGCAGTCGCCGGAGACCGCCGGGGCGTGCACGGATGCGGCCCGCGTCGCGGCCGCCAACCCGGGGGCCACGAGCGTCAGGAACTCGAGGTCGCGGTCGGTGAAATCCGGCCCGGACCGCACGAATCCGGCTGCGCCCCAGCACACACCGTCGACACGGAACACGATGCGGACCTCGTTGCCGAGCCCCAGCGGACCCCAGACCGCACCGCGCCGGAGGCTGTGCGCGACCGCGGCTGCGGGCAGATCCGAGGCCCGGGCGACGGTGCGGCCGCTGCGGGCGAGTTCGGCGAACGTCCCCGGATCGTCGCCGTTGTACTCCGATTCGGCGAGCAGAGGTTCGTACTGCTGCGGTATCCGACAGCGTCCGCTGGTCATCGAACTGATCGCGAGTGTCTCCGGGTCGAGCATCGCCCAGCACGTCAGGTCGCTGCGCACCGTGTCACCGACCAGTTCGATGGCGCGCTCGTGGAGTTGCGTGACACCGGCGCCCGCTCCCGCGAGGGCGAGCACCTCGCGGCGCAGCTTCTCCGCCCGGACCTCCAGCATGAACACAGTATGCGCTGGTCACAGGTACACCACCATCCCAGATTTCGGGGATGGGCCGCGGCGTGTGCCGGTCATAGCGTCGCAGTATGTCCACTAACGTTCACGTAGTCAGAGCAGGCGACGGCCGGCGCCTCACCGTGCCGGACGCCGACATCACGGTCCTGGTCGGCGGCGGTCTCGCCGGCGGAGCGTACGAAGTGTTCCTCGTCGAAGCACCCCGCAGAGCGCCCGGCCCGCTCCACGCCGAGCCGTGGTCCAAGTCGTATTACATGCTGCGGGGCCGGATTCTCGTCCAGGCCGGGGACACCGGATACGAACTCGCGCCGGGCGAAACCATCGTCATCGAGGCGGGGACGACGAATACGTTCACGGTCCTCTCCGAGGCCGCCGAATTCCTCCTCGTCGTCGCCGGGGCTGCCAACAGTGGCTTCTTCGCCGAACTCGACGCCGTCGGACACGGCCACGTGCCGGAGGAAGTGGCCCGACTGCTGCACGAGGTCGCCGACCGCTACGGCGTCGCACTCGCGGCCGGGGCGGGTGCGTCATGATCCTCGCCGCGCAGATCGCCACCCTGATCGCGGCGGGAGTGCACCTGCTGGCGTTCGTGTGGGAGTCGTTCCTGTTCCGCCGGCCGTCGGTGCACGAGGGCATCTTCCGAATCCCGAGCAGCGACGTGCATGCCGCCCATCTGTGGGCATTCAACGTCGGTTTCTACAATCTGTTTCTCGCCTCCGGAGCCGTCGCCGGCGTCATCCTGTGGTGGGCCGGTCACGACGTTCCGGGCCGCACCCTCGTCGTCTACACCTGCATCTTCATGTTCCTGGCGGGCATCGCGCTGGCCGTCTCGGACCGCATGGCGCTCAGCCGCCGGCGCGGCGAAGGTGTCGTCGGCGCACTGTCACAGAGCGTGCCCCCGCTGGTGGCGCTGATCGCGCTGGCGGTCGGCTGACACCCTTCGCCCACTCGATTGCCAGGAACTTCTCAGGCTCGGCCGATCGGATCCTTACTCTCGATCGGCATGATGGAAGCCATGCCCCAGGTGACCGTTCTCGCCGTCGGTGGCACCGGAGAGTCCCACCCCGATGACCACCGGCGCCACGTCTCCGGACTGCTCCGCGAGGTCACCGCCGCCCTCGACGAGCGCTTCGCGTCCCGTTGGGTCGGTTATCCGGCGTCGTACGGGCCGGTCGCCGCGGGCGGGCTCAGCTACCGGCAGAGCACCGAGGTCGGGGTGCGCCGGTTGATCGACGCGATCGACGACGCGTCCGGACCGGTCATGCTGATCGGCTACTCCCAAGGATGCACGGTGATCCGTGAGGTTCTCGGGCAGATCGCCACGGGAGCCCTTCGCGCCGACAGCGTGTCCGCCGTCGGTCTCGTCTCCGACCCCGAACAACCCGCGGGAGCGGTGCCGGGGTGCAGCGGGCGGGGCGTCGCGGGCGTCGGAGCGCCGATCCCCGACTCCGTGCCGGTCCAGTGGATCGCGCACCCGGACGACATGATCTGCAATGCCAGCGAAGACAGCTATGTGCGCGACATCGCGGACCTCACCCGGTCGATGTCGTTCCGCACCCTGCGGACGTGGCTCGCGCACACATGGGTATTGCTCCGCCACAACAGCTTCCAGAACGCAGACAAGACGCGCGTCAGCCCCCGGCAGTGGCGCACCGACCTGCGGCGCCTACGGACCGCCGTGAATGAGGTGCTCGGCTATCTCCCGCCGCGCCTGGCCTGGCGCGGTGTGCGCGTCGTCAACGCGCGGGGCGGGCGGCACATTTCGTATGCCACCGAACCACTCGACGCGAGCGGGCTCACCGGATGCCAGGTCCTCGCCCAGTGGCTGCAGGTACGGGCGACGTTCGAAGCGCCCCTGCGCGTCGCGGCGTGAGGTTCGCGCCGATCAGCGGTCGCTGCGCGGACGCAGCGGGGTGAGCATCCGGCGGGGCTCACGCAGCGCCACGGCGACGGCGTCGTCCCGTGGGCGGACGGCCTCCCCCGGCCCAGGCGCGACCACCAGGTCTTCCGGACCCGGGATCGTGCCGCAGTCGGGGCACCGCCCGAAACGGTCGAGTTGCGTCCCGCAGTCCACGTGCGAGAAGACCCGGCCGGGGTAGCTGCCGGGCGACACGTACTGCTCACCCCACTGCGAGAGCGCATAGATGCTCGGCCACAGCGCTCGTCCAGCCTCGGTGAGTTCGTACTCGGGATGACCGCCGTCGGCGACTCGGACGAGTACACCGGCGTCGACGAGAGCGGTCAGCCGATCGGTCAGGACGGCGCGCGAGATGTCGAGATGGGCGAGCAGATCACTGAAGCGGCGGACGCCGTAGAAGCAGTCGCGCAGCACCAGCATCGTCCACCGCTCACCCACCACTTCGAGGGCGCGAGCGAGGTTGCAGTTCTGCTGCGAGTACCCAGTTCCCAGTGCCACCTCCACATGCTAGCGCAATTCAGTCTTGTCACCAGACCAAATTAGTTCTATGTTCAGTCTTGTGAACAGACCAACCGCGGTTGCCTCGCCGATCCGGGCACGCTCGCCCCGCCCGGGCACGTCCCTGTCCGTCGCGTCACTCGGGACGTTCGTCGCCCTGGTCGCGTTCTGCGCCCCGCTCGGCAACATGCCCACCGTCGCCGCGGCACTGTCGGCCGGCCCGGCGGCGCAGACGTGGATTCTCAGTTCGATGAGCGTGGGCCTCGCCGCGGTCCTGCTGACCGCGGGAGCGCTCGCCGACGACTACGGCCGACGCCGGGTGTTTCGTTGGGGAGCATGGCTTCTCGCCCTCGGCGCGATCATCGGGGCAGTGAGCCAGGAACCGGTCCTGTTCATCGTCGGGCGACTGATCCAGGGCGTCGCGGGAGCCGCGCTGATCGCCGCCAGCCTCGGTGCCGTCGCGCACGCCTTCACCACCCCTGCGGCCCGCGCCACGGCGAGCGGGATCTGGGGCGCCAGCGTCGGTGCCGGTATCGCCGTCGGTCCCGTGCTCGCCGGTCTCCTCGATCTCGCCGGATGGTGGCGCGGCCTGTACTGGGCCCTCGCCGTCGCATCGCTCGTGATCGGTCAGGTCGCGACCCGCGCACTGGCGGAGTCGCGCTCGGCGGTCCCGAAGCGGATCGACGTCCCGGGGGCGGTCACGCTGTGTGCCGCGATGGTCCTCGTCCTCGTTGCACTCGTCGAGGGCCGGCAGGGCAACACCGCCGCCGCCGTGCTCTGCGGCGTCGGTGCGGCAGTGTTCACGATCGCCTTCGTCGGTGTCGAACGGCGCCGGCCCTTCCCGATGCTCGACCTCGCACTGTTCCGCCGAAACGACTTCCTCGCCGCGACCCTCGCCGCCCTCGCGACCGGCGCGGGCATCATCGGGCTGATGTCGTTCGCGTGCACGTTCCTGGTCAAGACGATGCACGTCAGCACACTGACCGCCGCCGTTGTGATCGGACTGTGGTCGGGCACCAGCGTCGTGGCATCACTGCTGGCGCGGAAACTCCCGGCTCGGCTCGCCGGATCACCGCAACTGGTCATCGGACTCGTCGGCGTAGGCGTCGCCATGCTCACGATGACAGGCCTCTCCCCCGACTCGTCCCTGCTGCGTCTGGTCCCGGGACTACTGCTCGCCGGCGTCGCCAGCGGACTGCTCAACGCCGGCCTCGGACGCCAAGCCGTCGCCAGCGTGCCCGCCGATCAGGGCGGACTCGGCAGCGGCGCCAACAACACCGCCCGCTACCTCGGCTCGTCCATCGGCGTCACCGTCGTCAGCATCATCGCCCTCGCCCGGGCCGGCACCGTCGACGGCATGGTGACCGGCTGGAACCATGCGGCCGTCACCACCGGGCTGATCTCCCTCGTCGGCGCAGGAGTCGTCGGAGCCCTCTTGCGGGGAGCCGCCGTCAGACGTTGAAGCGGAACTCCACCACGTCGCCGTCGGCCATGATGTAGTCCTTGCCCTCCATCCGGACCCTGCCTGCCGCCTTGGCGGCGGCCATGGATCCGGCGGCGACGAGGTCGTCGAAGGAGACGATTTCGGCCTTGATGAAGCCGCGCTCGAAGTCGGTGTGGATGACGCCGGCGGCCTGCGGGGCGGTGTCGCCCTTGTGGATGGTCCAGGCGCGCGATTCCTTGGGACCTGCGGTGAGGTAGGTCTGCAGGCCGAGGGTGTGGAAGCCGGTGCGGGCGAGTGCGTGCAGGCCGGGCTCGGACTGCCCGATGGAGTCGAGCATCTCCTGCCGGTCCTCCTCGTCCAGCTCGAGCAGTTCCTGCTCGACCTTCGCGTCGAGGAACACGGAGTCGGCGGGAGCGACGGAGGCGCGCAGTTCGGCGACCTTCGCTTCGTCGGTGAGCACGGCCTCGTCGGCGTTGAACACGTACAGGAACGGCTTGGTGGTGAGCAGGCTCAGCTCGCGCAGCAGCAAGAAGTCCAGCTTGTCCTTCGCACTGAACAGGGTCTTGCCTTCGTTGAGGATGTCCTGCGCCTTCAGCGCCTCCTCGTGGATCGGCTTGAGTTCCTTGTTCTTCTTCGCTTCCTTTTCCAGACGCGGCAGAGCCTTCTCCAGCGTCTGCATGTCGGCGATGACGAGCTCGGTCTCGATCACCTCGATGTCGGATGCCGGGTCGACGCGGCCGTCGACGTGCACGACGTCGTCGTCGTTGAACACGCGAACCACCTGGCAGATCGCGTCGGCCTCGCGGATGTTGGCGAGGAACTTGTTGCCCAGGCCGGCGCCCTCGGAGGCGCCCTTCACGATGCCGGCGATGTCGACGAACGACACCGTCGCGGGCAGGATGCGCTCGGAACCGAAGATCCCGGCCAGCGCGGACAGCCGCGGATCGGGCAGTTCGACCAGGCCGACGTTGGGTTCGATGGTCGCGAACGGGTAGTTCGCGGCCAGCACGTCGTTGTTGGTCAGCGCGTTGAACAAGGTGGACTTGCCG
>SEEV01000309.1 GCA_004211695.1 Rhodococcus sp. (in: high G+C Gram-positive bacteria) | reverse complement strand
CCGAATCCCTGCGTGATGACCAGGGCCGTGCGCGCTCCGGCGCGTTCGAGCAGTGCGTTGGTGGCCACCGTGGTGCCCATCCGCACCTGCTCGACCTGGTCGGCGGTGACCGCCTCGTCTGCGGTGAGGCCGAGCAACGCCCGGATGCCGGCGACGGCGGCGTCGGGGTACCGTGCCGGGTTCTCGGACAGCAGCTTGTGTGTGACCAGAGCGCCGTCCGGACGACGACCGACGATGTCGGTGAATGTGCCCCCACGGTCAACCCAGAATTCCCAACCCTCACCAGCCACCGGTTCTCCCTTGCATGGGTGATTGGCATCAATCCTAGGCGAGTTCACCGCGGTGCTGACCCCGTACGGTTCCAGGCGCGCCTCGACTTGTTCGCGATCGGGGAGTGTGGGATCGAGCCCGTATTCCTGGAGGGTCGGCGGCTCGGTCACCGGTGACCTGTCGTGGATATGGCCGAGGGAGTCGGTGGTTGGTGGTCGTCGCGGAATGCCTGCTCGACGTTTGAGGGAATCCGGCCCCGGGACGAGATGGCGTAGCCCTGCTCGATCGCCGAGTCCCGGATCTTCTCGAGCTCGCCGCGGCTGCGCTGCGGAGCGCTGGAAGGGGGGCGGTCCAGGAAGGGCCGCTTGCGGTTGAAGCGCGCAGAAGCGTCGGCTGCGAACCGGGCGGCAGGCCGGTCTCGATCAGATGCCTCTCCCAAGCCTGCGCTGCCGCCACCATCTGGCTCCGGCAGGTTCTCGAGCAGGGCTGTCTTGCTGGGGCCGACGATGTGGAGCAGCTGCGGTTGCGGTTGCGTGAAGTCGCTCGGCGGCGGCGCGGGTGCACGGGTCGACGACGGCAGGCCGCCGACCCCCGAATTGCTGACAGGCACCCGAAATCTCGCCAGTCGGTGTTCTTCGGCCCAGGTCACAGGTCCCCAACCGAGGGCAATCCGGTGTCACCGACCGGCTGGAAACCGACTACAGGTGTCGCTCAGTGATCGGGAGTGCGATGAATACATGTCCCGTTTACCGTCCTTCTGCCGGACGGCTCGGCCGTTTCCGTCAATGAGCCGATGGGCTGAGCCTTCGCTTAACCTGTCCGTTTACCGCACCGCAACGAGAATCTCACCGGACAGGGCAGACGGAAATCGCCAGCTCAGTGAGTTCCGGTCGTGGGCCCGCTACCGGTAAGCCCCAGTCGCGGTTCGGCTTCCGAATCGTAGTGGCGGGACCTTACCTCGGCCGACGACGATGCGTTCCATGTCCAGCCGGGCAGTTCTTGGAGTCGGCGTTCTCGGTCGGTGTCCAGGGTGCCTTGTGCGTGCTTGTGGCGTTGCGCGGTGACCCATGAACCGAGTTGGTGGTCGTCGATCGTGTAGGCATAAGGGACGCGGGCGTGACCGTGGTGTTCGACGTAGTCGAGGAGTCGGCCGAATCCCTCCTCCCACCGGTCGGCCCGGAGGGTGCGTTGGGTCAGTTCCCCCCGATGACGAGGGACGGATCGCCCCGGCCCGTCTCACCCGCGGGTGCTGTCATGCCACAGATCGTATTCGCCACCAATCGCGCAACCGACGGCATGATCGCTTTCCCATATCAGGCTCAGATGCCCGACCAGGGAGCCGTCTGACGCCCGCACGGATACCGGGAAGACTGAGTCTTCGTGGCGGCGTGCTCCGTTCGCGAAGGCGGCTACCGATCCGCTGACTCAGTATCAGCCGTGCCGGGCCTCGCGACCAGTGGCGCAACGCCGCAGAATCGGCAGCGCCTGGTCGTGCCGAATGGCACCTGAGGTGCCTTCAGGCGATCCGTCCGGCGGAGCTCGGTGTCGACTGACGACCCGTGAGGCGCGGAACCGGGCCCGGGCCACCTCCGCCTCGAGCTGCTCGAGGAATCGGGGACAGTCATCGGTCAACATCGTCGCAGGGCCACGTCACGTCCTGAGTGCTTCGACCGACAGACCGCCGAAGGTGGTTTCGATGCCGGTGTCGCTTCCGGAGGTGCCGACCAAGCGGTTCGCCAGCTTGAAACCTGCTGCGGTCTGCGGTGTCCGAGTGTCCGACGCCCATGGGTATCAGGCATGGACGGCCAAGGTGTTGCAGTGTCGCCAACGGGCCCGGTTCCGAGCGGACTGAACGAGGGGGTACCCATCAGTCCGCCTGAATGAATCGGACCTGGTGGCCCGGGCTCAAGAGAGCAGGGGGCGTGCGTTCCACGTTCCACATTCGAACCTCTGTTGTTCCGATCACTTGCCATCCACCTGGGGATGGCCTCGGATAGATGCTGGTGAAGCGCCCGGCCATTGCCACTGCTCCGGTGGGAACTTCCGGTCGTGGCTCCTGAAGTCGTGGAACGTCGAAAGGTTCACCGGCACCTACGAGGTACCCGAATCCAGGGGTGCGGCAGGTGAACGCGACGGTCCACGTCTGGGAGGAGTGACGCCGAATGAACTCGTCCGGTGACACACCCAGCCGCGCTGACAATCCCATCAGATCCGGGCCGTCGTATCGGATCGGTATGTCAATCACCGGGGACTCGCTGCGGCCGTGGCGTGGAACGATCTGCATCTTCTCGACCGCGCCGAGGACTACGCGCAACTCTGTTACCGCCGGGTCGATCTGCACCAAGATGGTGCGCGCAGCGGGGACCAGGTCGACGACACCGGCAATATCCGCCGCCTGCAGGCTCGCGTGATATTGGAGAACCTCGTCAACGCCGGCCAACTCGAGAAGGAATGCACGGTCTCCACACGTCAGGATTTTCATGAACGGAAGACTCGCTTCGCGTGTCGGAACGAGCCGACCAGGTCCGCGTCAGGGCTGGCTGCGGTCGGCCCTTCGCCATTCCTATTCAACGAGGTACACACACATCGCTCCCATTTCGTGCCTATGAAATACCACAATGCGGGTTGTCCGCAAGACTCGGAAGGAGAGACCAATCGAGTAGGCGCCCCGAGAGCGTCGGCAGACGGCATTTCGACATTCACAGTTCGGCGAGGTTGAGGGCCACTGGCCATTCTCACCGCCGACGCCGCCGCGTTGTGCGATATCGACCACCGTCCGGGAAGATTCGGGACGGAGGAGGCAGTCGGAAACCCAGGGTGGAGGGGTGGACCCAGCGGCTGACCGCACCGAGCACGGCCAGGGAGAGGGCGGTCAAGATGAAATCGGCCACGGCCGATTGACGACGACTGCGACAGCGCTTTCATTCCGGTCATCGTCCGGCTGGAGTGTTCTACTTGCCAGGTGCCTGGTCGGCATGGAACTCGGTGAACGCGGCGAAGGCTCGGGGGCCATACACAGTGGCGGGACCACCGTTCATCAGGATTGCGACACCGATTGCCTCCGCCGCTTCCTGTGGTGTGCTGCCCTGCTGTGCGGCGCCGCGCGCGTGTGCGGCGATGCAGCCATCGCATTGTTTGCTCACCGCGATCGCCAGGGCGATCAGTTCCTTGGTCTTGGCGTCCAACGCCCCGGGAGCCAGGGCGGCTTCGTGCAGCTGCCCGTAACCGGCGTAGACCTGTGGGATCGCTTGGCGCAGTGCCCGAGCGGGTGCCCGAAGTTCCTGTTGGATTGCCTTGCCGTAGTCCATGGCTGTACCTCCGGTGGGACGTTGTAGGGGTGTGCTGTTTGTCGGTACCGATCTCATCCGCTGGAGGTCAGGCACTGGGGAGGCAGCGGAAACCAGCGCAAAGCTTCGAAGTGGGAGGGAAGGCCGGTCGGTCCGTCGGGGACCTCGTCGGGACGGGATTCGAGGAGGATACGAGCATCACGCAGGTGATCGGCCAGCGCGGTCTCGTCGAGGCTGTCGCGGTCCGCCGGGTATCGCAGGATGCCGGCGTCGTCGTAGAACAGGTCCGTCAGCCGCAGGGGTGGCCGCGGGGAACCGACACGATGGTGCCACAGGCCGGTGCCCGGACTGAAGGTGTAGTCAGTGAGGAGTCGGTGACCGTACCGGGCCAGTAATTCCACGGCGTCGATCAGATAATCCCGCACGGTGTCGGAAATGAAATAGTTGAAATTAATCCGCGTCCAGCCCGGTTTGATGCCTTCGCAACCCAACTCGATCTCGTCTTCGTAGGCACGAGAATGCTGTGGATCGATGGTCAGGAGGCGGTGCCCATAGGGGCCGGCGCAGGAGCATCCGCCGCGGGCCTGAATCCCGAACAGGTCGTTGAGCAGGGCAACGACGTAATTGTGGTGCAGGTAGCGCTGCGCGCCCGACCGGACACGGAACGAGACGATCGACAGGCGCTGCGCCCCAGGGCGGCCGAGGATGTCGATGTTCGGGTGATGCTGCCACCGGCCGAAAGCGTGGCGCCACAGCCGCCGCTCTCGTTGCCCGATGAGGTCGGTACCGACAGCATCCTTGAGCGCGAAGACCAACCCAGCACGGATGGATTCGACGATTGCCGGCGTGCCGCCCTCTTCCCGGGCGACGGGGTCGTCGAGGTAGCGGTGCCCGGTCGGGTCGACGAACGCCACAGTGCCTCCTCCAGGTGTGGTGGGCACGGCATTGCGCACCAGTTCACGGCGGAGCACCAGCACCCCGGGGGTCTGGGGACCGCCGATGAATTTGTGCGGCGAGAGGAAGATCGCATCCTTGTGATCGCCGCGGCCGGCAGCGCTCTCCCGCATCCGGATCGGGACGTAGGGCCCGGCAGCCGCGTAATCCCAGAAGGACAACGCGCCGTGCCTGTGCAGCAACTCTGCGATCCGGTCGGTGTCGGACAGGACGCCTGTGACGTTGGAGGCAGCCGAGAAGCTGCCGATGAGTGTCGGCCGATCCGCGTAGTGGATCAGCCGCTCCTCCAGTTGTACCTGATCGATATGACCGTCGGCGTCTTCGTCGATCACTACCACCTCGGCGATGGATTCACGCCACGGCAACTCGTTGGAGTGGTGCTCGTAGGGGCCCACCAACACGACCGGACGCTGCCGCTCGGAAATCTGTCCGCCCTGCAAGTGGTGCGCGGCCACACCGGACCGGGCGCGGAGTCCCAGAATGTCCACCAGCTTGTTCACCGCCGTCGTCGCCCCGGACCCGCAGAAGAGCACAAGATCCTCCTCGGTGCCGCCGACCGAGTCGTGAATGAGCTGTCGTGCATCCTCCCGCAGCAGCGAAGTCTGCAGACCGGTGCCGGAGCTCTCGGTATGGGTGTTGGCGTAGCGCGGGAGCACCTGTCGGCGGATGAAGCCCTCGAGGAAATCGAGAGACCGCCCGGACGCGGTGTAATCGGCGTAGGTGATCCGGCGTGGACCGTAGGGTCCGTCCAAGACCTCCCCCTCACCGATGATCCCCAGACGGATCCGGTCGAGCAGCGGCGATGTGGGTACCGATGCCGCCGGGACATCCATGCCTCCGGTCACCGTCGTCATCGACGTACCCCTTCCCTTCCTCCAGAAGAGCCACCAGCCCCTGCCCTCGCCAGGGTGCCCCGGGGTCCTCGGCCGCGCCAGGGCCATTGGTCCCCGTGGTGACGAGCGGGGCAGCGACGCCGCCCCGCGACCCATCGGGGACCGAAATCGGATCGCGCACCTTCAACGGGTCCGCCTGCCGACGAACTCGGCGACGGAGTCGAGGAAGAATCCGGCGACAACCGGCCGGGCCGGCATTTCGCGATGCCACGGGAACGACCGCTACGCCCTTGCTGCCGCCGCCGCGTTGCGTCGGGCGAGGACCTTACAATGCGCCGGGCAGCTGGAAGAGCATGCGGAACACGCCGATCCGAACCTCGTCGCCGGCCGCCAGGTCCGCGCAGTCGACGGGCTGACGGTTCACATAGGTTCCGTTCAGCGATCCACTGTCGCACACGACGTACCGCTCGCCGTCTCTGCGAATTTCGGCATGCCGGCGCGAGACTGTGCCATGCCCGAGCACGATCCCGGCGTCGGGGTGACTTCCGAGCGCGGTGAGGTCACCGTCGAGGGGGAGCGCCACGCCCTTCGTCGGCCCCGGGCCCCGGGTCACGACCAGTTGCGGGCTGGACCAGCGCCGGCCTCCGCCGCTGCGTTGATCCGGCAGATGCGTACGCGGTGGCACGTCGGTCAGGTTCATGGTCGACACCTCGATCCAATGTCAAATACCCCGGTGGGTATTCGGTACAACCTGCCGGGGAGGCTGGACATTCCCGGGTCAGCCGGGCAGGTTCTGCCGGTGCCGCGGCGACGGGGACGGGGACGATCGACTATCGCGAGCGGCCCAGCAGTACGAAACCGCTCCGGGCCGTTGCCCTCCCGGAAAGCGGGCCTCTGTCGACCGATCTGCGACGCAGATCACGAGGGAATGCAGGAGACTACTCGGCCATCGCCAGTGGACACCCCACGCGGGGATCGTCGCTGCGACGCTGCCGTTGTTCTTCGTGCGCGGTGTCGGAGCGCGGGCGGTCGACGGCGATCCCGGCCCGGTTGCCGACGTCGACTGGTGACCACCAATCCTGCGACCCCGCGCTCCGGATGCCGTGGGCAGGGTCAGCGGCCGAAAAGTGCGCGGATGATCCCGGATTTCGATTGCGGGGCTGATCCGTCGGCGCATGTGCACCGGTCGGTGGCGGGTACGGACTGCATGACGTGGTCGGCGTGCCGGCCGCATCCGCCCCACGTCGTCTTTCCACACTTCGCGCAGTTCGTCGGCTAGCACATGACAGTTCTCCTCAGCGGTCGTCTTTTCAGTGCCTCTATCGGGGAGATCGACAGATCACGCAGCGGGCGTCCGCGCCGCCCACTCGTTGTAGCCTCCGACCAGGTCGCTGACCTGCTCGATTCCCTGGGCTCGCAGCAGTGAGACGGCGACGCTGGGCCGCCATCCGCCCGCGCAGTGCACCACGATCGGGCGATCGGTGGGCAACGCCGCGAGACGGGAGCGGAGCTGGGCCAGGGGAATCGGTAGGGCACCGGGAATGATCCCGAACTCCCGCTCGCCGGGATTGCGGATGTCGATCACGGTGATCGCATCCACGGCGAGGAGATGGTCGAGTTCGCCGACCGTGGTCCTGGGCGCCACTTCGATCAGGTCGACCAGTTCGGCGCCGAAGTCGCCGTCCGTGTCGACGGTGAAATACCCACTTACTCCGTCGGACCCGATGCGGGCCAGGCGCATGGCCGCGTCCTGTTCCTGGCCGGGGTAGGTGATCAGGATGATCTTCTCCCCGATGTCGGCGACCATGCCGCCCGTTTCGGCGGACCGGCCGTCGAATCCAACGTTGATCGAGCCCTTCACATGCCCGGCGGCGAAGTCGTCCGGGGTGCGGGCGTCGAGCACCCTGGTGCAGGTGCCGAGTTCGGTGCGCAGTTGCGCCGCGGTCACCGCGGGGATGCGTCGATGCCGGTCGAGCAGGGGGCGCACGGACTTGTTCAACGCGACATCGGCCGCGAAGTACCCGGGCACCGCCGGTGCCCGTCGGTGATCAGGGCCACGAACATGTCCTCGCTCATCGGTTGCACGGACGGGTTGGTGCGGCGTTGCTCGCCGATGGTGGACGTCAGCTCGGTCGACACGTTCTTTCCGCACGCCGAGCCGGCGCCGTGGGCGGGCATCACCGTCACGGAATCGGGCAGGGTCAACAGCCTCTGATGGATGGTGCGGTACATCGCCCGCGCCAGGTCGGTGTTGCTGCCGTCGCCGAGGTTGGCCAGGTCGGGGCGGCCGACGTCGCCGATGAACAGCGAATCTCCGGTGAGCACCGCATACGGAATCGCGTCCGCCCGGTCGCGAACCAGCAGGCTGATCGACTCCCACGTGTGCCCGGGAGTGGACAAGACCTCGAGGTCGACCTCGCCGAGCCTGATGCGTTCGCCGTCCCGGAGCCGGCGGATCGGGTACTCGGTCTCCACGCCCTCTCCGAATCCGATCCACGCACCGGTGGCCTCGAGCAATTCCAGGTGCCCGGAGACGAAGTCCGCGTGAAAGTGAGTGTTGATCACGCCTTCGATGCGCAGCCCGTTCCGCTCGGTGCGGGTTGGCCGGATCCGAGCGTCTGCCGACTTGCGCGCATCGGGCCGCTCGGGCTCGATCGAGCGCGGGGGAGTGGGGCTGGCTCGCCTACGCGGGCTCGAGGTCGCGCTCGAACTCGATTTCATCCCGAAGCGGGATCTTGTAGTAGCCCAAGTCGGGGATGTCCGGCTTCAGGGTCCGTCTCGCCTCGTCCACTGCG
>SEEV01000795.1 GCA_004211695.1 Rhodococcus sp. (in: high G+C Gram-positive bacteria) | reverse complement strand
ACGCGATCGAGCACGCACTGCACTGGTCATGCTTCCGACGCGAGCACCAAGCCGATGCCCGCAGACACCACTTCAGGCGCCGACTCAAGATCCAGGCATTAGCCCTGTAGTACTAGGACGCAGAGTGTCAGTCCGCCTTTCGTCTTCACCAATTCGCGGTAGCACGAAGCACCGACTTCATCCAGAATTCACGTGAATCGACATGCCGAGAGTGGCCGATGTAGTCGGCCAGTCCAATCAACCAACTCCGCGTGCCACGATCTACTCCTATGTAGGCCGGTCCACCCGAGAGTCGCCGCAGGTCTGCGCTGGATAGCGCTCGCGCGGTGGCAGAGAGTAGTTGGAGTCTCCTTTTCCCGCGTTCGTAGCCTATTGCACACGTGTCAAATAGCCGTTATGGACTGACCATGCACTGACCGGCATACCGCCCGCAGCATTCATGCGGTCGGGAAACCCTGAGGATCCCCGCGCGCGGCGCACGCGCGTCTTGCTCCTTGCCGAGGCAGAACGCGAAATTGTCCGATCCGGGTGCCTCCTTACCGTGGCTACGTTGGTCCAGGCTGCCGCAGTCAGCCGTGGCGCCTTCTACACCCACTTCAGCTCCATCGAAGTTCTTCGCCCATATCGCCGACCACCGCCCCCTCTTCACCGCCTTGGTCGCGACGTCAGACGATGGATCGGCGCGTGAGGGGCTTCGTGAGGCCCTTGGTCCGGCAAACGGTGGAGGCGATCGCCGCCGGCCCGAACAGACCCACCGGCCTCGACTCCCGGCATGCGGCAGCCCTCCTCGTGGGCGGAATCCTCAGAGTGCTCTCCGAATGGCTCCACGATCCACTGCCGATCGACCCGTATCAGCTGGCCGACCAGATCGCCGACCTGCTGCCGTCCTGGGTGGCCGACGGAACAGAGCAGATCCCGTCGTGCACGTCGACCTCCGCTAACCACAGTCACGCCTCGACCGGACTACCGGTGCCCTTCCCGAGACCCCTCTAGAAGAAAGACCTTCGAATGCCGCTGCAACTCGACCATGACATCGCCGCTGCTGGCCGCCGGCGCCGAGGCCGCCGCCGACGTGGCACTGTCCGAACGCGACGATCCACTCGCGCTTGCGAAATCACCAACCAGACACTTACAACCCTGCTCATGCCTGATCTGCCGTCCTCGGCAATCTCGACCTGATCATCGGCACACTCGACGACGAGCGCGGGGCCGATCCTGCATGTGAGCCGAGCGCAGGCGATTATGCGAGCTGACAACCGCCACCACATCCACCAAGCCGCCCAACGCCGGCACGAGTTGACCCCTTCGAAAGCAATTGCCGCCCTCCGTAAACTCGAAAATCAGGGAAGCCCAGTAACATTCGAATCCGTTGCTCTATACCCAACCCGACCTGCGGGACGAGATCATCCGGCTCCGCTCCGCGGGCCGGCCGGATCGGCCACCAGCCCCGAACCCGGGATCGCGCGACCACCGATTCCTTGCACACTCGGCTGACTGTCGCACACAACCGCATACGGGCACTTACCGAGGAGAACGCGAATCTGAGACACCAGCTTGCGCTCGCCCTCGAACACGCACGAGCGAGCCGCACAAATCCGCGAACAACTCCAACGTGACTGCATCAACTCGATAACAATAGCCAGGCGAAGGGAGCCGCCCGGTTCCGGCGGTTGCCTTCGTTATAGACAACGTCCACATCGCAAGACCCCAGCTCAGCAGACCACAACCGCAGCGGGCTAGAGATATCGATCGATTCTCGACAAATTTCTGGATGAAGCGGAGTGGGGACTGCGCCGGCTTACGGAGGTGCACCCAATCCGTTTAGCGTCCCGGCAAGGGGAATGTCACCGGACGGGGCTATCGGGTTCGTGCTGGTCAGCGAGTTTCGGTCAGGGGCCGTCTTCCGGGACGAGCCGGTCAGCGTTCCCTTGCGGTGCAGCGGGCACAGCACGCCTGCCGTCGATCCTGCGGCGATTTCGTCCGACGCCAAATCAGTGGTCTGCCTCGGCAGCGAGTGCTGCAGCGTAGGCCGAGGCAAGGCGCTCGGTCGCAGCTGGTCCAGATCGCGACGGCACGTGCATCCCGAGGTGCTCGCAATTCCGTCATGAAGTCCTCCCACATCGCCGGCCACCGTCGGCGAGCAGCTCGGCTCGCACGCGCAGCGTCGGTGTCGTCGGACGGTGGTGCGCGCCCCACCTGCCGAGCTCAGCCATCACCGCGACCAGCTCGATCGCGGCCTCAGTCAGGCTGTAGGTCGAGCGCCGACCCCTGCCGGCATCCTCCCGCGTAAGCAGGCCCTCCTCGACGAGGCCCCGCAACCGATCGGCGAGGATGTTGGAGGCGATACCTTCCTCGGATTGCTCCTGCAGGACACGGAAATGCCGCTGGTTTCCGAACATGATGTCGCGCAGAACGAGAAGCGACCAGCGGGCGCCGATCACCTCGACGGCCGCGTTGATCGCGCACCCCGAGCGCGGCTGTCCAGCCTTCGGCCTCACCGTCCCGTGTATAGCACTTGCGACCCGCCACCACTTGCTACGGTGACGCCACCACTTGCAACCCGCAACTGCTTCCTGGGAGATGCTGATGTCCGACACCACCTGCCACATGTCGATCTCGCTCGACGGCTTCGTCGCCGGACCCGAGCAGAGCCGGGACAATCCGCTGGGCAAGCGCGGCGGCGAGCTGCACGGCTGGCATATCGGTGACCCGCGCGCGACCGAAGCCGACAAGACAGCCAACGGATGGCTCATGCGCCCTCGCGGCGCCTACGTCATGGGCCGCAACATGTTCGGGCCGATCCGCGGTGAGTGGAACGAGGCGTGGGACGGATGGTGGGGATCCGAGCCGCCCTACCACGCCCCGGTCTTCGTGCTCACTCACCACGCACGC
>SEEV01000794.1 GCA_004211695.1 Rhodococcus sp. (in: high G+C Gram-positive bacteria) | reverse complement strand
CTGGGCCACGGCTGCTTCCCCTACGTCAACGAGGCGATCGCACTGGCGTTCAAGAGCGAGGCGACGGGCATTCACAACGTGTTCGTGTCCCCGGACGTCTACGCGTTCGCCCCGGGCGGGCAGGGCTACACCCAGGGCATCAACTGGCTGCCGAACCGGTTCGTCTATGCCTCGGCCTACTCGTTCTGCGGCGTCGAGGAGTCGGTGCACGAGACCCTCAAACTCGACATCGACGACGAGGCGCTCGACGCCTACATGTACCGCAACGCCGAGGCGCTGCTGCGTGGGATGGGGGCGTGAGATGACCGTGCGTAACACGAAGGTCACGATGCGGCGGCACCCCGCCGCCATGGTCTCCGAGGACGACTTCGCCATCGAGGAGACGGACCTGCCCCGGCCCGGCGACGGGCAGGCCCTCGTCAGGGTTCTGTACCTGTCGCTGGACCCGTACATGCGGCCGATGATGGACCCGGTGCGCTCCTATGTGCCGCACCTGAATCCGGGTGACGTCATGCCGGGGGCGACCATCGCCGAGGTGATCGAGAGCAACGAACCCGAGCTGCCGCAGGGCACCGTCGTGGCGTGCTCGCTCGGATGGCAGACCCACGGTGTGGTGACCAAGGACGTGGTCCGTGTCATCGACCGGACCGCCGGCCCTGTGTCCGCCGCGCTCAGTGTTCTCGGAATGACCGGAGCCACAGCGCATTATGGACTTCTGGAGCTCGCCAAGCCCGCGGCCGGCGAGACCGTCGTCGTGACGGCGGCCTCCGGTGCGGTCGGCGGTGTCGTCGGGCAGATCGCCAAGATCAAGGGCTGCCGCGTCGTCGGTATCGCCGGCGGTGCCGAGAAATGCCGGTACGTCGTCGAGGAGCTCGGCTTCGATGCCTGCATCGACTACAAGGCCCCCGACTTCGAGAAGCAGCTCGAGGCCGCAACGCCCGACTATGTCGACGTCCTGTTCGAGAACGTCGGCGGTCCCGTACTCGACGCAGTGCTCGGGAGGATCAACGACCACGCACGCATCTCGCTGTGCGGCAACATCAGTGACTACAACGCCGACGAGCCGTACGGTCTCAAGGGTCTACGCCACCTGCTGATGCATCGGGTCACGGTCTATTCCTTCGTGATCGCCGAGCACCGCGACTACTGGCCCACCGCGATCGCCGAACTGTCCGGCTGGCTTGCAGAGGGAAAGATCAAGTACCAGGAGGACATCGCGGAAGGCCTGGACAGCGCACCCAAGGCGTTCATCGCCATGCTCACCGGCGGAAACTTCGGCAAACAGCTCGTCAACGTCGGGGCGTGACCCTTCCGATGCCCGCCTGTGCGGCCAATACGGGTCGCACAGGCGGGTATCGGATCGCACATTTCCACTCTTGTCGCAACCAATCGTTCCATCATCAAACTCTCGAAAGGTCCATCAGCATGCCGGAAGCAGTTGTGGTCGCCACCGCTCGGTCTCCGATCGGTCGCGCGTTCAAAGGGTCGTTGCGCGAGATGCGACCCGATGATCTGGCCGTGCAGATGGTGCGGGCCGTGCTGGCGAAAGTGCCGGCACTGGACCCGACCGAGATCGACGATCTGATGCTGGGTTGCGGTCTGCCCGGTGGTCGGTCCGGACACAACATGGGTCGCGTGGTGGCGGTCCTGGCCGGGATGGATCACCTGCCCGGCACGACGGTCACCCGCTACTGTGCGTCGAGCCTGCAGACGACGCGGATGGCGCTTCACGCCATCAG
>SEEV01000793.1 GCA_004211695.1 Rhodococcus sp. (in: high G+C Gram-positive bacteria) | reverse complement strand
TGTATTTGGTGCCGCTCCTGCGGTGGCGGCGATCTTGGCGAGGGTGCACCACTGGCGCCGGACTTCGAGGTCGCCGAACCCGAGAGCGAGCGCGGTGTGGTGGAACGTGTCGGCGAAGGGGCGGTGCACGGCCGCGGCGTGGTGGCCCCAGTCGCTGCGGCAGGACCGGACGTAGTCGGCTCCGGCTGGGCGTGCGGTGGCGAGGAGCAGGAAGGCTACCAGGCCCCGGACGGCGACCGTGGTAGCGAGTTGTTGTGTGAGAGAATGGCGTTGCCACCCGCTCAGATCCGTGAATGCGCGGGTGAAGGCGGTGACGGTTGCCCGTCTCGTCTGGCGCGCGTTGTGGGAGTCGCCATGGGTGATGAACCGTGTGATCGCGGTCGGTTCGTCGAGTACCGCCGAGTCGTCGCCGTGGGTTGCGCTGGGACGCGCCCGCGCGGCGGCCGTGTCGAGAGGGCTCACGCGTTGCCCTCGGTCCCGGGCGCGTTGAGGGACTGGTCGAGAGCGGTGATCGCCTGGTGGTATTGGCCGGAGAGCCAGGTGTCGGACAGGTGCAGGTAGATGCGGGTGGATTCGATGTTTCGGTGCCCGGCCTGGGCCTGCACTGCTTCGAGGGACATGCCCGCTTCGCGGAGTCGGGTCAGGCAGGTGTGGCGGAGCATGTGGCAGGTCAGATGATCGATATGGGCGCGGCCACGGGCACCGCGGACGATCTCGTCGACGCCGGCCGCGGACAGCGGCTGCCCACGGCGTGGCCCTTTGAGAACAACGAACACGCTGGTGGTGGCGGTACCGGCGGGGCGTTCGGTGTCGAGGTAGGCGGCCAGTGCGGTGAAAAACCCGGAGGCTATCGGGACGATGCGGTGGTGCCCGCCTTTGCCTTCGGTGATCGTCACCTTCTGGTCGGCGAGGCCGATATCAGCCAGACGTAGTCCGAGAACTTCGCAGCGACGCAGTCCGCCGAGCAGCATCGCCAAGATCATGGCCCGGTCGCGGTGGGTGCGTAGTGCGCCGAGAAAGCCGATGGCGGTGGAGGAGTCGAGGATTCGTGGGAGTGTGCGTGGGGTTCGGATCAGCGGGGTGGACCTGCGCCGGCGACGAGGGTCACCGGGTTGGCGGACGCTCAGCCCGGTGGGCACCGGACTGGCGGCGATCAGGTTGCGTGCGCCCAGATAGCCGTAGAGGCCGGAGAGAGTGGCGAGTCGGCGGCGAATGGTGCGCGCGGACAGGCCCTTCTCGCCGTCGTCGAGACGCACAACGTTACCGCCGTGAATGGGAAGTCTTTGGTTAGTGATGAATTCGAGCACATCGACGGTGGTGACGTCGAGCGGGTCCTTGGGAACGGTGGTGAAGAAGACCTTCAGGTCGTATCCGGCGGCGAGGACCGAGTTGGGGCGGCAGCGGGCCGCGATGAAACGGAGATAGTCGTCGAGGAGGGCATGACCGAGCCGGACCTCGATACCGGTTTCACCCAGTGGGCGGCGGGACAGTTGCGGGATGAATCGGGGCATGTGGACCTACCTTTCCCCATCCGCTCTCGGCGGATTGCAGCGGAGAACGATCGACGGAGGATCACCTGCATATCCTTGCGTACTTTGCGGCACAACATCAGAAGTAGAGCGCTTCGAGCTGATGGCCATGGAGTGCGCCGACACCGAGATTACCCGTATGACGCGCCTGCTGGGTGTGTCGACCTCCGGATACTACGAACACCATAAACGTTCCACTGCAACCGAATTGAC
>SEEV01000308.1 GCA_004211695.1 Rhodococcus sp. (in: high G+C Gram-positive bacteria) | reverse complement strand
CCCACCGCCGTGCAGCAACAGCACCACGCCTTTCCTGTCGACGCCTGATCCGCCGGCACCCGGTGAGGGTGGATCCCACCGGTCGGCAGCGAGCGTGACACCGGCACCGCGGAGTTCGGGCTGTGTGACTACGGGATCCATCAAGTTCCTCACCACCATTATCGACTTGAGCGTTTCCCGTCATGTTGCACCACGAGGTGAACCACGATTCACCCGCACTCCTCGTTACATGACGCATCAACACAGTTTGGTCTGTTTCGGCCGACGGTCGTCGGTGTCTCCGAGGTTGCCGGGCCCCGGTCGATGGGACCGAGATCGAGGAGAACCGCGCGAGCAGTGCGGCGGAGATCATCGGCGCCGGAACCGCATGTGTGATGGCTTGTTCGACGGTCCAGATGCACGACGACATCGACCCCACTGCTTCACCCCAGTACCAGACTGGGACTCGATCGGATACGAAACTGCCAGTACATCGAGCACCGGCGATTGGATCATCCAGGTAACCAATGCAATTACTTGCCCTCGTGCGCCGAGTACCGACCTCAAGGCAGCGTCGTGGATTCAATCCCCTGCTCGATTCTTTTCACCGTGGCCGCAAGACGTTGCACCCACTCGACGAGTCGGTCCCGGCGGTAGCGAGCGGTCGGCATCGCGATCGAGACCGCCGTCTTCACCTCACTGGTTGGCCCACGGACTGCCTGACCGATGGCAGTGACACCGATCTCCGTGCCTTGATCATTGATCGCAAAGCCCTGCCGCCGGACGCGACGCAGGTCTTTCAGTAAGGCATCGAGGTCAAGGACGGTCGAGTCACGCACCGAGTACAGAGCATGGACTTCCTCCTCCGAGCGTGTCGCGAGCACAGCTCGTCCACCAGATGCGAGGTGCGCGGGAAGCATCCGTCCTTCCCTGTTCCCGACCCGCAGTACCTGGGTGCCTTCCACAGTCGCGACAAACCTTGCCATCTCCTCGACGACTACGACGAGGTTGACCGTCTCAGTAGTCCATGCCGATAGCGCCTGTAGATGCGGGAGCGCCACCCGACGCAGCTCCGCGACTGGTTCTGCCGCGGCCGGCAGCCGCAGAATCGGCCCTGCTAGATAGTGGCGGTCGACATTCTGTTCGGCGAAACCGCGGTAGACGAGCATCGCCAGTAGGCGATGTGCAGTGGACCGTGCGACGCCCAGCCGCTCGGCCGCGTCGGTTACCCTCAGGGCGCCTTCCTGTTGCAGGATCGCAGCTAGCTGCAGGGCGTGGTCAACCGAGTCGATTCCGTACGCGGGCTTGTTCTGCATCTCAATCTCGACGCTCGGTCAACGGGAAGCGAGGTCGCGGCGCACAGCGAGCAAGTCACTCGGGGCATCGAAAGTCGTCGCACCAACCACATGGCCACCAGACAGGTGTACGAACAGCTGGCCGCGCCCAACCTTGGTCGGTCGACGTTCTGTCCGCAGGCCTGGGCCGGTGCGCCCGACGTGCTGAATACTCACACCGAACTGATCGCTCCATACGTATCCGTCTGTGGCGAAGTGTTTCGGCGGCCCGTCGGCAATGAGGTTGTGCGCGACGACCGCTGCTTGATCACGAGCACTCGTCCAGTGTTCAGCGCGGTCGTAGAAACCGGTTGTTGGGTCGTGCCAGCGTGCGACGTCACCGGCGACGAAGACCCCGTCTGTCGCCTCTGCGGCGAGGTTTGGACCGCACAATATGCCGTTGTCGATGCGCAGGCCTGAACCTTCCAGCCAAGCTGTGTCCGGCACAGTGCCGATCCCGATTACTACGATCCCGGTGGGCAAGACAGTTCCGTCGTCGAGTTCGATGGCCTCGATATCAGAGCCGCCTCTATATCCTGTGACAGTTCGACCGCAGATTACCTTCACACCGTGGTCACGATGCAGTCCGGCAACGACCTCGGAGACCTCGGTTGGCATGAGCCGGGCCAATAGCCGAGGTGCGGCCTCGACGATCGTCACCGGCAGACCAAGGCTGCGGGCACTCGCTGCAACCTCGCCGCCAATGAACCCACCGCCGATGACTACGACCCGGCCTCCACGGATGAACGCCGCGCGCAACGCGGCAGCGTCAGTTCGAGTCCGTAGATAGTGGACACCGCGGAGCCCATCGAACTGCGACAGCCGACGTGGTCGGGAGCCGGTCGTGATCACAAGCTGCGCAAACGGCACCGGCTCCTCGCCGTGGATAAGGATCTGTCGGGCGACTAGATCGAGACCGTCAACCGCCGTGCCGGCCCGGAAGTCGATGTTCTCCTCCGCCAACTCGGTGGCCGTGCCGAGAGCGGAGGGCAGCTCATCTTGCACGAGCACGGTTTTGGAAAGCGCAGGCTTGTCGTAAGGGTTCCCAGGTTCACGCTCGAGCAGTATCACTGGACCGTCGTGTCCACGCCTGCGTAGCGTCTGCGCGACCCGGACACCGGCGACGGACGCGCCGACGACGACAGTGGTGCTGCGGGTCATGTTCGGCTCAGTCGGATCGCTCGGACCGGGCAGTCGGCTTCCGCCTCGAGTAGAGCCTCGGTGTCGTTGTCGTCCGGATGCCCGTCACGCACGGTCGCGATGTTGGTCTCTGGGTCGAGGTCGAATACTTCGGGAGCGGACACGACGCAATTGCCGTAGCCGTTGCAGGCTTGAGTGTCGATGTCGATGTGGTAGTTCACCGCAGTTACTCCTATTCGTCGAAGGTCAGAGGAAGTTGTGTCGGGCCGAAGTGGTTGCCGCCCTGCAGGCTGCTCCATCTCACGTCATCGGTGAGTCTCAGAGGAGGGTGCTCGCAGAGTGTTTCGAGGAGAATTGTCAGTTCCGAGCGGGCCAGCGCAGCACCCATGCATTGGTGGATACCCCAGCCGAAAGCAAGGTGCCCACGACTGTCGCGGTCTGGGTCGAATTGGTCGGGATTCGGAAACCTCTCTGGGTCGCGGTTGGCGGCGGCGTAGGACAACAGGACCGCTTCTCCCTCGGGGATCTGCATTCCTTTGATATCCACCGGGCAGGTTGTGCGTCTGGCGAAATTCTGTGCAGGGGTGCGATAGCGCAACATCTCCTCGACACAGCGTGGAGCCAGCGCGGGGTCGGCGCGCAGCCGGTCCTGTAATCCCGGGCGGGATACGAGTAACCAGACAAGTGTGCTTGACGCATTCATCGTCGTCTCATGCCCGGCGACGGCGAAGGTGGAAAGGATACGAATCCGCTCGTCATCTGTGATCTCACGGTCATTGGCGGTCGCGTCAAGGAGCCACGTTACGAAGTCGTCTTTGCGCTCACGACGGTGATGTTCCAGTTCCGCCTGCATCAGGAGGTAGATTTGCCCGCGCGCTTCGGAATAGTCCACGTGGGCGATGCGGCTCCACATCGCCTCTGTCAGCTCACGGAATCGCGAAACCGTTCCGACCGAGAATCCGACCAGTTCAGTAAGCACCTGCAACGGAAGCGGGAGAGCGACAGCGCGTACGAAGTCGCCTCCGCCGGTTTTGCGGAACTCTCCCACGAGGTCAGTGATGAGATCTTGTACGAACGGTCTCATCTGGCGTACACGATCGGGTGACACGGCGTGCGTCATGATTTGTCGATAGTCGGTATGTGTCGGCGGGTCGAAGTCAATCGGAATGGACTTCTGGCTTCCGTCGGTCGGAATCCGGTGCCCTGACGCTGATGAAAAGGATTCGGGGTCGCGGAGCGCGGCTCGGACTTCAGCGAAGCGGCCAAGGAGGTAGAAGCCTCCACGAGCCGGTGAGTGCGCTGCCGGACCGGCGGACCGGAGCTCGTCGTATTTGTTCCAGACGGTGGGCTCGGTGAGGTCGCTGTCGTAGGGGTCGAACTCGATGGCCGCGACCGGGCTGCGGTCTCTCGGGCATCTGCTCGTGGCGCTGTCCACCGCGCTCGTCTCGTGTGCGGGCACCGATATCTCCTTCTCAGCGATCGAGGCGAGCTTGTCTCGCCTACCCCAGCGTATAAGTAAACGATCCGTGTCGTCTACTTATTTGTTTCTGCCGCGGCCCCTGCACCAGGCAGACTGAAGCCATGACAGAACCGCTCACCGAACCGGACACCCCCACCCGACGCCCTCGCGAACGCGTTCGGCGGCAGGTCATCGGTGCTGCACGCGAACTGATCGAGGCAGGGGGCTACGCAGCACTAACGGTCGACGCGCTCGTCGCAGCCTCGGGCATCAGCAAGAAGACCGTGTACCGGTGGTGGGACAACCGCGCAGACGTAGCCCTCGACACGATCTTCGAGGCTTTCGGCGAGCCGGACGCCGTCCGCGGCGGACCAGTCCTCGATCGGGTGCGGCACTATCTCGAAGCCGAAGCGCGGTACCTCGGCGGTCCTGCCGGCCCAGTACTTGCAGGCGTACTTGCAGACGCTCAGCACAGACCAGCGCTCGCCGCGACAGTCGAAAGACGGTACTTCGCGGCCCGCAGAGACGGCCTCAGCGCCCTGCTGCACGCGGCCGTCCGCGAAGGCGGATTGAGCGCCGGTATCGACGCGGATCTCACAGCGGCAGTCCTTCTCGCACCACTGCACCAGGCCCTCCTGACTCGCTATCCATCACTCGATGAGGACACAGCCAGGAGGGTCGTGCAACTCGTCATGCACGGGATCAGTGATCGAGGGTCAGCTTGAGGGCAGGATAAGGAAGGCAAAGGTCGCCACCGGAACAGCGACGACCATCGCCATGGCCCAAACAAGCAGAGCCCGGAACAGTTTGCGCTGCATTTGCGCCGGCGCACCGGCCACCACGAGCGCACCTGCGGACGAAAGCGGGCTCGCGTCGACGAGTGTCGCCGAGAGACCCACCGCTGACACAACGGCCAACGGGGCAAGACCGCCGACCGGTACAAGGGTTGCAGCGATCGGGACGAGGATCCCAAGGGTCGCCGTGCTGGATGCAAAGGCGGAGATCAGGGCGGCAACAGCGCACACCACAAGCACACCAATGGCAGGAGATCCGATGGTTCCAACTGCCTCGCCAAGCCGGTCCACTGTTCCTGCGCGCTTGAGAACTTCGATGAGGGTGAGGACACCGCAAATCAGCAGTAGCACATCCCAATTGATTTGTTTAGTCGGGTTTGGTCCGGGCGCAATCAAATGCAACAACACCGCCCCGCAAATCGCGAGGACACCGATGTCGGCGCCGAACGCCAGTGCGCCGACAGCGACGGTGAGGACGACAGTGAGCGTCGCCACGTGGGTCACCAAACCTCCTGCAGGCGCAGGCGCAGGCGCAGGCCCTGGCGCCGGTTGGTCGGCGACCTTGGTCGACCCGAACTCAGAGTCCGGGATCACCGATTTGGCGGTAGCATCCGACCCGCCGGTGTCGATTCGAACTGCTGTGGCGTTATCCTCCGTGCGACTGGGGGGACCGAAACCTTCGGTCGAATAGCCACTCTTCGAGGAGCTCTCATCCGTTCTGAGCGGAGATCGCCTTAGCTGGAGCCCGCCGAACAGGACGAATGCGACTGCCGCGACACCGATCCCGAACGAGATCGTGACTAGGTATAGGCCGATGGGCATTGAGGGGAGCCCGCTTCGCACGGCCTGCTCGTTGGCAACGATACCGAGGATCGAAATCGGCGAGAACGCCCCAGCGCAGATCCCCGCCACGATCATGATCGCTGGCAGTATCGGGCTGATTCCGAAGCGAGCCGCGAGACCGAGGCCGATTGGCGCGACGATTCCCGCTACAGCCTGCCCCGGGCCTCCAAGGGAGACCACGGCGGCGCCGACGACGAACAGGGTCCAGGGCACCACCACCGCCCGACCCCGTACAGCGCGGGCCAGGCCTCTGACCATCCAGTCCGTCGTGCCGTTCGAACCCGCCACCGAAAAGAGGTAGGTTACGCCGAAGATCAGCAGAAAAAAGCTGGTCGGGAATCCCAACAGCACGTCGGGGAGGCTCTCACCGACAACAATCAAGCCAAGCGCGAAGGCCGCAACAAACGCAAGCGCGCCCATGTTGACTTTCGTGACCGTGCCTAGCACGAAGGTGACGACCAATGCCGCCACCCCTAGGGCGTCGATCCACATAACGAACCTCCAGTATTGTTTCGAATACGCTGGTTGCGGGTCTCCGCCTACCCAGCGTGGACGGTCAAGGGGCGCACTTGAAGTCGGCGTAGCCACTAACTCCGGCCGAGGCGGCATGGGTCCCGCCCGAGTCAGCGGCAATCGCCTGTCCCCAGAACCTGCCTCTTGAAGATCTACCGCCTACGGATGGACGCATACCCCTACGAGAGAAGACCGATGTAGTCCTGATCCAGCGGTGACGATGGGCGTGCGCTCGTCGTCGGCAGCCTTACGCCGTGCCGTAGAGGACGAGCACCGAGTCGCCTGGGCGCGCAGTGTCCGGTTGCCTGAAACCTCCCAGATCAGCGTCGTCCGACCATGGTGCGGCAATGCGCGACACGGCGCTCGCAAGCCTGCAGTGGTCATTCATCCAGGTCCCTCTCCGACGGCAGATCGCGGTCCTTGTTATGTCTCGCGCTCCGGCCTGTGGCGGTCCGTCGTGAGCTCGGTAGGGCAAGAGTAAATGTGATGCACGTCTCTGTCGAGACTTTCTGTTCTGCCTACCAGAATCTTCAACTTTGTTCCAAAGGAACTGGTTTGCACGAGCCGGGAACGCCGGCGCCAGCTCAATCCCAGTTGGGGACGGTGACGCAGTATCGTGCCGATCTCTCATCTGGCAGCATCTTCCGGCGGCAGTCGCAATAGCGTCGAAGCCCGGCGAGGACAGGCTCTTCGGCATCGACGGCTTCGCGATCCATCGCAGCCATGTCTGTGCGATGCCATCCGTGCGACGGATTGAGCCCCGCCGTCGCGCCCGTGTACCAAATGAGGCGCCGGTCCCTGCAGTTCGAGGCTTGATGAGCGTGCTTGCCTGGTAGCGGATCGTGCGGAAAAGCCAACCACTGCCTCCGGCGGATGAGCACCATTCACGCCGCGGGGTGGGCGTCGCCTTCGAGGTTTAGACGATAAGAGGACTGGGTCAGAGCCACACTCACAGGGAACGTGGGTTGCCGAGAGGAGTGCGTCCGGCCGTTCCGCGCTGGTGGGGTGTCGGGCCGCGCGGGCATCGATTCGTTAGCTTCCGCCTGGGGAGCCTCTGGACACGAACAGGATTCATCCGAGACAGAAGCCGGATGAGCGATCGACGAACTTTGTCGAACACGACTGGGCCGATGACCATCCCGAGGTGCAACTGATAGATGATGCGGGCGAACGGCTCTCGCCGTGCCCGAACCCGGAAGGCCATCCGGAATCGGCGCAATACACAAAACTGGTAGGGGGCCACCGCGAAAAGCCGGTCGTGGTCGCGTTACCGCTCAGGCGCCACGCCACAGGCGCGAACTTCGACGACGGTGATGCCAAGCTCCGGACGGCCCGGGGCGCATGTACCGACCCTCGCACGCCGACCCGGAAGTTGATCCGGGTGTGCGCCACCCAGCAGACCACGCTGCGCGAGGTTTGCCCGGCCGCGCTGGAAGTGTCCGACGACCTGCACGCCGCGACAACGCTAGCCGGAAAGAGTCCCCCCGGAGATGCGGGTCGAGCGTGCTGCGCCAGCGCCGCGGACGCCCGTGTCTTTCACCACCGTGCCGTGTCGCCCTCGGCCTCATCGTCAAGTCGAGCCGGTCGATTGCCGAAGTCGCCGCCGAAGCGGTTACTTCACACCCGGCCACTGCTGCCACAACTTGGTCTACTCAGCGCCGCGTGCTCGGCGAGGGCGGGCACGACCCGACTGCTACACCACCACCAGAGTCGAAGAAGCTACGCCGGTCCCTCGCCGATCACCTCCGGCGAGAAATGCGCGGCCCGCGCGTCGCAACCGGCACACTTCTGAAGCCCTCGATAGGAATTCAGCGCCCTGTCGTGCTGTTCGCGTCCGCGAGTTCTACGCCCCGCACACTGCGGGCGATCTCGACCACCAAGCGTCCGCGTCCTCGCGAAACCCCCTCGCGGCACCTTCCACGGGGATCTCCGCCGCCACGCCGCTACAACACACACATTGCGTGGGACTACCTCCGCACCAAGTTGACTGTTTCGAGACTTATGACTAGGTGGTCTGATTCGTTAATTCGTCGGGGGTTGTTGCCAGGCGGTCGGGTCGGCGAGGTAGAGCCCGCAGGCGCAGTCGAGGGCGTCCTCGGGGGTGCCTGCGAAGTCGCCGCTGGGCAGG
>SEEV01000792.1 GCA_004211695.1 Rhodococcus sp. (in: high G+C Gram-positive bacteria) | reverse complement strand
ACGAAACTCGCCCAGAAACTCATCGCAAGGGTCTGCGGATCTGGATTTCGACGAACACGTCTGCACTCGACGGGACACCGGAATCCGCACGATCAGGTGCAACCTACGGTACCCGTTCGGCTCTATCGACGGTACGTGAAGCGCATGCCCCCGTGCTTCCTTGCCTCGCCGAAGCGTCCGACGGTACGAATCCGCCCCGGTCCAGGTCGGCGTGGGTGTCACCCGGCGGTGGGGCGATCCCTCGACGCCCCACCGGTGTACGCAATGTCCAACGACACGGTGAATGCGGCCCGGCGTACTCCCGATGCAGCGCCAACAGGTCTCGCTCAGGGAAAGACGCGAGCGGTCGACGCTCACCTCGGCGGGCACGGTGGGTGTGCTTTCGTCGGTCCGACTCGGTCATGCCACCCCACACTCCGTAGGATTCACCCGCGGTCAGCGCGCGATCGCGGCACCGCACCAGCACGGGGCAGACCTGACAAATCTGCCGGGCCCGCGCTTCACGCCGATCGCGAGCGCCGCGCCGTTCGCCGTCCGGTGAGAAGAACACCGACAGTTCGGCGCCGCGGCACGCGGCACGCACCCGCCACTCACCGGAATCAACGGTGACCGCCGCCGGGAACGGATCCTTCGGGATCGGCAATGGCGGAATCCTATCCATTGACACCACCACCACCGCCGCCGTCGCGGCGCGGCAGATGCGCTGTGGCACGGAGATGCTGCTTCTCACCGCCACCGCGATCCGCAGACGGCCGGGACAGGACACGTACAGCTGCGGTGGTGACGCTGACGTGGCTCCGGCGGGCCACATCGAGGAGAGCATCGAAGCCGGCGTCATGGCTGCAGGCGCGTTGCTCGGCCAGGACCGCGGCCGCGGCGGACAGCAATTGCGCGTCCGCGGCCTGCGGCGAAGGCCCTCGTCCGGGTGCTGCGGAGGTGTTGGTCGGCATGAGAGTCCTTTCGCTACATCGGCCCGTACAGCGGGACAGGTGAGGTCGGCGCGGGGGCGAGGTCTCGAGTCACACTGCTGACGCCCGCCTGGTCTGGGTCTGTCACTCCAGCTTCCATGAATGGACATCTAGAGACCACCGGCCTTTACCTAGTCCTTACCAAGGTAAAATCGGGTGTCGTGGGTGAGTCCGTTGATGGGGTGCTCGGTCTTGTGTCGCGGACCACGCACGTCGGGCGTAGCCGAGTGGCACGACACCGACACGCCTGGCGTCTACGAGCGGTTCACTTCGGCGAAGGTGCGGATGACTCTGGTTGTACAGGAGTAAATCCGATGAACCCTCAGGCCGCGGCAATAGCTGACGCCCCTACCGATCGATCGGTTGCATTCCTTGGCGGCGCGGTGCCGATCGATGTGAAGTGTTCGTCGCAGTGGTCGGACTCCAGCGCGGCACCCACTCCGAACAGTGCGATGCACCCTCGCCGGGTCGATCGGGACGCTCTCGACCCGAGCAAGGAACCGGAATGGGAGCGCCCGATCGGCTGAATCAGCCTCCGGCCCACAGATCCCAGCCGCGATGGTATGCACCGCAGTCATCGGCAACGAATAGGCAATTCGCTGAGTCGTCTTGCGTCTCATATACTCTCGAGGTGAGCGTGCGGTGATGCACGAGGGTCGAGGTTGATGTGGTCGAGGTTGCGGTGCGCATAGACATCGGGTGTGCGCCGGATTTGGTGCCCATCGTCGCGGCGAACATCCAGCGGGGCGTAGACCAGGTGTACCGCGCACACCAG
>SEEV01000791.1 GCA_004211695.1 Rhodococcus sp. (in: high G+C Gram-positive bacteria) | reverse complement strand
TTGGCCTGCGACAGCGCGCCGGCGAGGACCTTGGACGGGATGCCGTCGAGCTTCGTGTCGAGCTGCAGGGCCGTGACGAAGTCCTTCGTGCCCGCGACCTTGAAGTCCATGTCGCCGAAGGCGTCTTCGGCGCCGAGGATGTCGGTCAGTGCCACGTAACGGGTCTCCCCGTCGACCTGGTCGGACACGAGGCCCATGGCGATACCGGCGACCGGAGCCTTCAGCGGCACACCGGCGTTGAGCAGTGCGAGCGTCGACGCGCACACGGAACCCATCGAGGTGGAACCGTTGGAGCTGAGGGCCTCCGAGACCTGACGGATGGCGTACGGGAACTCCTCGACGCTGGGCAGCACGGGCATGAGTGCCCGCTCGGCCAGCGCGCCGTGACCGATCTCGCGACGCTTCGGCGAACCGACGCGTCCCGTCTCACCGGTGGAGTACGGCGGGAAGTTGTAGTGGTGCATGTACCGCTTGGTCGTCTCGGGTCCGAGCGAGTCGACCTGCTGCGCCATCTTGACCATGTCGAGGGTGGTGACACCCAGGATCTGGGTCTCGCCGCGCTCGAACAGGGCGGAACCGTGTGCACGCGGAACGATGGCGACCTCGGCCGACAGCGAACGGATGTCCGTGATGCCACGGCCGTCGATGCGGAACTGGTCGCGCAGGATGCGCTGACGCACCAGCTTCTTCGTCAGCGAGCGGAACGCCGCGCCGATCTCCTTCTCGCGACCCTCGAAGTTCGGGGCGACCTGCTCGAGGACCTCGACCTTGACCTCGTCGGTCTTGTCGTCGCGCTCCTGCTTGCCCGCGATCGTCAGGGCTGCGCTCAGCTTCTCGGCTGCGGCGGCCTCGACGGCGGCGAACACGTCGTCCTGGTACGCCGGGAAGACTGGGAACTCACCGGTCGGCTTCGACGCCTTGGCCGCCAGCTGCTGCTGCGCGGTGCAGAGGCGGGCGATGAACGGCTTGGCGGCTTCGAGGCCCTCGGCCACGATCGACTCGGTGGGAGCCTGTGCGCCACCGTCGATCAGGGAGATCACGTTGTCGGTGGCCTCGGCCTCGACCATCATGATCGCGACGTCGGCGTCGTCACCGGAACCGGAAACGATGCGGCCGGCGACGACCATGTCGAAGACGGCGTTCTCGAGCTGCTCGACGGTGGGGAAGGCAACCCACTGGCCGGCCTTGTTCTCGTCCGACGTGATGAGCGCGACACGCACACCGCCGACGGGGCCGGAGAACGGCAGTCCGGCGATCTGCGTGGAGGCGGACGCGGCGTTGATCGCGACCACGTCGTACAGGTCCTGCGGGTTCAGGCTCATCACCGTGACGACGACCTGGATCTCGTTGCGCAGGCCGTCGACGAACGACGGGCGCAGCGGACGGTCGATCAGGCGGCAGGTCAGGATGGCGTCCGTGGAGGGACGGCCCTCACGACGGAAGAAGGAGCCGGGGATGCGGCCCGCTGCGTACATGCGCTCCTCGACGTCCACCGTGAGGGGGAAGAAGTCGAAGTGCTCCTTGGGGTGCTTGCTGGCGCTCGTCGCGGACAGCAGCATGGTCTCGTCGTCCAGGTAGGCGACGACGGCGCCGGCGGCCTGCTGGGCGAGGCGACCGGTCTCGAATCGAATGGTGCGGGTTCCGAAGGACCCGTTGTCGATCACGGCGGTGGATTCGAACACGCCCTCATCGACCTCTACTGCGGAATTCTCTGTCATCTCTTCTTTTCACTTCCCTCTCGTCTT
>SEEV01000307.1 GCA_004211695.1 Rhodococcus sp. (in: high G+C Gram-positive bacteria) | reverse complement strand
GCCGTCACATTGCCGACCAAGGCCCCGCCCACACCACAAGGCGGGGCCTTTCTCACACCCCGATCATCGACAACCACAGTGACGGCATCATCGGCACCTTCAATGACGGGCAACACCCGACTTCAAGGAACGGGCCGTCGAGGCGATCAGCGAGCACTTCGCGCTGAGGCACGTCTCCTTCTTCGCCGGCGCGACATTCCACACCGTGTTCGAGGACCTGGCACCCCTGACGGTGGGTAAGACCGCCAAGATGCTGCCGGAATATCAGGACCGGTGGGCCCGCTACGACATCTTCGGTAGCCCGGCTGCGATGCGCCAGCTCGTCTCCAGCGGGCTGTCCTCGCTCGACGAACTGCAATCGATGGGCCAGGTGCCCGCGGCGGCTGAGGCTTACGTCAGATACTTCCTGTTGTCCACGTGGCGCATGCAGACCGCTGCGGCGCTGCGCCTGGAGTTGAGCTCGGGGCATACCGCCCTGCTGGGAATGTTCGACCCGGAACCCGGCAAGATCGGCGCCTCCGAGGCCGCCACACTACGAGTGCTCAGCAAGCAATTGTCGGCGATGGCTCGCGGGCTACCGGCGTCGAGGCCGCAGGCCGCTCTGACGAGGCTGTCCGAGCGGCAGCGGCAGGTTGTCCAACTCGTCGCGGACGGACTGTCGAATGCACGGATCGCCGAAATCCTGTCCCTCGCCGAGGACAGCGTGAAGAAGTACGTCACTCGAATTCTCACGTCCACGGGGTGCCAGTCGCGGATGGAGCTGGCGCTGCTGGCCCGGTCTCAGCGGATATGAGAAAGGGGCCGCGGACAATTCGTCCGCGGCCCCGTCATGCTCCGGTCAGAGGAAGGATGTCTCCTTCGTCAGCCCGTAGCGGGGATGTTCACCGATCACCATCGACTCGAAGATGCCGTAACCCACAGCATCGCCCTCGCGGCAGCGGATCACGCAGTCCCGCAACTGATGTACCTCACGCGCTGTGTCAGCTCGGGACACATCGTCGTAACGCTCGCCATCCACGTGCGTCGGGCCGTGCCACTGCCCGTGCCGCTGCCCCTTGAACCCGAAGTACAGTCCCGTGCCCAGATGGAATCCGGTGTCACTGACCGGTTCGATCTCGATGGTGCGCGTGTCGCCCCAGCCGGCATCGAACGTCAACTTGCCGCCGAGTAGACGCCGATTGACCGGGTCGTACTTGAGTTCGTCCTTCAACCCGTGCAGGGGCCGCTGGGTACCGTCAGGGAGATTCTCGAAGCCTGAGAAGTAGGTCACGGCACCATCGACCCACTGCAGGTAGTGGTGAATCTCGTAGCTGGTTCCGTCGGGCCGCTGCAGCCACATCGGACTCCAGGTGAGGATGAAGTTCCCGTCGAGTCGCTGGGGCTTGAAGACGTCCGGTGCGGGTTCGCCGACATCCATCCGGATTCCCCAGGAGTGGTCGCGGAAGCCGAACCATTCCTCGTCACGCACCTCGATCCGCTTGCCGTCCACCCATACCTCACCGCTGACGGTGGATGCCTGGTGGTATCGGAGCAGATCGGACTGCACGCGGAACCCTTGTGTCTCGCGCTGGGAGTCCTTCTGTTCCAGGAAAGGCGGAAGTACACCGGTAACGGTGAGGTCGAAGCGGATCGGGACAATGTCGTTCTCCTGCAGAACGAATCGGATCTTGCGCAACGGTTCGATGACCTCGTAATCGAGAGGTCCGACCCCGACCCGTTCCGGGTCCGCATCGAGTTGCCGGCTCGCACGGACGGTGAGTTGTTCCTTACCCCTGGAGATTCCGGCGAACATGTCGATGACGTTGCGGTTGTGGTACTTGCCGATGCCCACGTCCACCTGGATCGAGCCGTCGCGGGCGAAGAGCGAGGCCCACAGCTTCTCCGTCCACGAGGTGTCAGCTTGGCTGATCGTCGCAAACGTCTCGGGAGTCTGATGGCACAACAGCTCGTCCGCGGGAACGAGTTTCTGCATTGATTGGCGCACGTCGGCGCCTCCTTTCGCGAGGGCTAGTGCAGCGGGGAGAACGATCCGGGTAGATCGTTGACGACGAGTGCGCTGCCGAAGATCGCGGCGGCCTGATCGTCGTTTCCCAGTGGATCCGGATACAGGGCAAGCGTGTCCGGCGACATCGACCAGTCGATTCGATCAGTGACGCCGGCAACGGCGGCGAACGGGCGCAACCCCGAGGCGTACATGGTGGTGGCAGCCATGATTCGCTCAGTCCGGTCCATGGCAGCGAACCGTTGGTACAGCTTCATGTGGCACCGGCTGATCTCGGCCGCGATGTTCGACCACTCCGCGGGTGCAATCAGCTCGCGAGTGCCATCCGTTCGATACCCATGGACTGCGGCTTCGGTGACCGCCCCCAGTAGTTGATCGGGTTCTGTGAAGGTAGTGCCCCAGTCGTTGATCTCGAACTCGGTGAACGCCGAACGGTCGAAGGTGAGAGCCATGGTCAATCCGAGATAGGGCGGATCGAGATCCTCCGCCCACGGGTAGGCCCAGGAACTGGGTGCGAGCGACAGATAGTCACGCACAATCGTCTGCCGGCTACCGGAAGGACGCCGATACGGGCCGGAGTCGCAGATGCCGACCCGTGAATCGCAGAAGTACAGGAAGGAGTACCCGGAGACGGTGGCATTGAGCCTCTTCAGGGCCTTTGCCGTACCCGGATCCAGCTTCGTTGCTCCGCTGACCAACTCGTCGACGACATCCGTCGCCAGGTAGCAGTTGGTGAAACCGGCATCTTTGTAATCGAGCGTTCCGTCCCCGCGGGGAGCGAGGGAAAGCCTTCGCCAGAAGTCGACGACCGTGCGGACATCCTCGAGTCGCTCATCTGGGGCCAGTGTGCCCATCTGGATCAGGCACTGACGCCCGCACAGATAGTGGTAACCGATCATCCAGATCCACAGGGGGCTGATCCTGTTGGGGCCCTGACGCAAACGCCGCCCCAGTTCCTCGGCGGGCACGGCCTCGTCGATCACCCGTACACGATCGGCGTAACTGTGGAAGTCCTCGATCACCGACAGAGACATATAGGGCAGCATGGGAAACAGCTCGGAGGTGAAACCGGAACGGCGGGTGATCTCGGGCTTGAACGCCCTACCCATGTGCTGCACCAAGTCGTTGAGCCGCTCGTCGGTCAACTTCTCCGCCACAAGCTGATCCAGCGCCTCCGCAGACACCTCGAGGTCGAAGTCCTTGACCGCGATCTCGTCCCCGACGCGACGGATGTATCCCCACCAGTCCTCGCTCACAATTGCCGCGGGCGGTGCGTGGTCGTGCGCAGCCGCCTGGACGACCACACCCACTCCGTCCTCGACGCTCAGGCCGACTGCAGTGCCATCCACGATGTCGGCCGTTACCTCGGTGCCGACGAGGCACGGGACCTCGAACTCGCGTGAGACGATCGCCAGGTGGGATCGAAGTGTTCCGTCGAGGCAGACGATGCCGCCGAGTCGCCCCAGAATTGGCGACAGGAACGTGGTTCCACCCGAGGCAACCAGCGCAATCGTCGATTCGAGGTCGCTGTCGAGGGAAGCGATCACATCGTCGGGCGATCGGAAATAAGGCACGGTACCCGTAACCGATGCAAAGTGATACGACGGGAGGCCCTTACCGAGAAGAGACACTGGTCAACCTCCCAACGGACGGAAACAGCTGTCTCGATCCTGCGGCACGAACACGCCGCCGATGAGTTGCAGCGCGAGGTCCGGATCACTGAACTTCTCGAAGGATTCGGCGATCCGCGGCGTGATGGCCCAATCGATCTCGTCGTAGCAGCCTGCGAGCCGAGCCCAGGCCTTGAGCTTCCACGCATACATCTCGGTTGCGTAGAGATTGCGCTCCTCGGGGTCGGTCTCGGCCAACCGCTGATACAACGCGCGGTGTGCCTTCCGAATCGCCTTGGTGGCCTCCTCGACCTCTTCGGCACCCAGCGGCTGCAGTGTGCCGTTGTCGGTGCAGAACACCCGAGTTTCGATGATGTCGGCCTGGTAGTCGCTGGGCGTGAACCACGCGGTACCCCAGACGTTGTTGTCCATCTTCACGCTGGCAGGCAACCGGTACGCGATGACGAAATGATGGTAAGGCAGGGTCTCGCGGATCCCGTCGACCCACGGGAAGTCGCCGTCGCCGTCGGCGCACGTCTCTCGCAGCGCCAGGAAGGTGCCGTCCTCGAGTTCGTAGGGGCCGGTGTCGCACACCGCTGTCCGTGCGTCGCAATTCTCGAGGAAGGCGTACGCGGTCAGCCGTGCACCGAATTTGCGGATCCCGGTCTTGACGGCGTCGTCGGCCGTGACCAGGTTCGCGCGAATCTCGGACAGCAGTGCGTCGTCGATGACGTGCGAGCTGTTGGCAGGCTCGGCGTCCATATTGAACAGGACGTTGTCGGTGCGCATCGCAATGGTGGCCTCACGCCAGAAACGAAGCACCTCCAACTGATCCTCGAGACCGTCCGACAAGCTGTTCTCACCGAGGTCGACGAACAGTTCGCGGCCGGTGAGATAGTGCAGCGGTGTCGCCGCGAGGTTGATGAAGCTGCGCTTGTTGCCGATCGGCAGCGCCTTGCGCACCAGTTCGGTGGGCGTGGCGTGTTGCCGAATGGTGCGGATGCGCTCCGGCACACGGAGGTAGTCCTCCATCATCGACATCAAGATGTAGGTGTTCATGCCGAACAGCTCCGACTCGAACACCGTCCGCGCCGACAGTTCGGACTTGTAGGCCGCACCGGCGTTCTGTACCAGCCAGTTCCACTCCTCGACTGTGGGTTCATAGGCCGGGTCGGTGTAGAGGGCCTCAAGGTTTAACGGAGTCGTCAGCTGCGCCGTCATGCCGTCACCGCCCCTGCAGTGACGGCCACGCGCGCGGTCTCGCTGTCGGAGAGGTCCAGCACGACGGTGTCGCCATCGGAAACCTCGCCAGTCATCTCGGCCGCAAGCACACAGGGGACGTCGGATTCCCGGCACAGGATCGCCAGGTGCGATTCACGGCTACCCGCGCTGCACACAATTGCTCGCAGATCCGGCAGGATCGGTGACAGGAAAGTCATACCGCCCTTGTTGACGAATGCGATCGTCTCCTCCAGATCGTCGTCGTCGATCGACAGCACATCGGTCGTGTCGTGGAACCACCGGGCTACTCCCCGCACTTCACCTGTAGTGAAGAGATTGACTCCGGTAGCGACCTCGTTCAGGTCTCCGCTCATCACTGCTCCGTTCCGCCCGCATGGGACGTTGGGTTCGCTTGAACGCGCACATCAGCGCTGGTTGAACGCTACGAACCCCAGGGAATGTGACCCAGCCCACTTAGGGGGACAGTATTGACCGGCATCACATCTGGCGGCTCGTCGACGGTTCCGGGTGGACCTGATTCGGACCGGCCACGTGCTACGTGCGACGCTGTCCGTCGAGCCACGCGGCGGCCCGGGTGGGCGAGGCGCGGGTGAGCCACGCATCCTGGACCACCTCATCCAATTCTTGCAGCGTGAGATCACCAACCATGCTGGCCCGCAACAGTATCGACGGGTGTCCATCGAAATGCGGGGTGGTGAAGAACGGCGACGCCGGGTCCTGAACCATTGCTCGCTTGTCGGACTCGGACGGTACCCAGAACACGATCACGTCCGTGTATCGCTCTCCGGTACGAGGGTCGACGGCGTCGGGGCGCGGGGTTCGGAAGAACACGAACGATTTACCGCCCACCTGGTAGATGGGGTTGCCACGAGGCCCGTATTCGACCTTGGCGTAGGGCATCCTCAGGGCCAGTTCGTGGACATCTTCGACGCGCGCGTGCCGCGGTTTCGCCGCCATCACAGCAGTGTAGGTGTCATGCCCCGCTCCGAGTAGGCACGGCGTTGATCGTCATCGCGTTCGGGCCGGCCACCGCGGCGGCCGGTGACGTCGCCTACACCGGATGGCACGCAACGACTCCCGGGCCCGGGATCGGCACAGCGCGAAAGGGCTCGGCGAGATGATTCTCGCCGAGCCCCTCCGCGTCAGCAGTGGTGGGTCGTCAGACCGTGAACCCGAGGGCGCGCAACTGCTCGCGACCGTCCTCGGTGATCTTGTCGGGGCCCCACGGCGGGAGCCACACCCAGTTGATCTTCAGTTCGTTGCACAGTCCGCTGCGCACGAGCGCGCCGCGGGACTGGTCCTCGATGACGTCGGTCAGCGGGCAGGCCGCGGACGTGAGGGTCATGTCGAGGGTGACGACGTCCTCTTCTTCGGTGATGCCGTACACGAGCCCGAGGTCGACGACGTTGATGCCGAGTTCGGGGTCGACGACGTCGCGCATCGCCTCCTCGAGAACCTCGAGGCGTTCCGTGTCGGGAACCGCACCCGGCGCGGCAGGGGCGGTTTCGCCCTGGTCGGCCGTCGTCTGCTGCGGTACTGCGGTGGGATCCGCCTCCGGCGTCTGCGTCTCGCTCATGATGCCTGTCCTCCGATTCGAGCTGGTTCGCCGTCTGCTGTCGGAACGGCCGAATCCCGTTCGTCCACGACCCGGTCGTCCACTATTTGAACAACCGCGTCCTTGAATGCCATCCATCCCAGCAGCGCGCATTTCACGCGGGCCGGGTATTTCGAGACGCCGACGAAGGCGATGCCGTCGCCGAGGACGTCCTCGTCCCCCTCGACGGTACCGCGGCTGCTGACCATCTCGTTGAACGCGGCAACGGTCTGCAGTGCCTGCTCGACCGGCATGCCCACCACCTGGTCGGTGAGCACCGAGGTGGACGCCTGGCTGATGGAACACCCCTGGCCGTCGTACGACACATCCACCACCGTGCCGTCGTCGGCGAGCTGCACGCGCAACGTCACTTCGTCACCGCAGGTGGGATTGACGTGATGAACTTCGGCGCCGAACGGCTCGCGCAGGCCGCGGCCATGGGGATGCTTGTAGTGGTCCAGGATCACTTCCTGGTACATCTGTTCCATTCTCATGCAGGCACCTCCCCGAAGAACTCCTGTGCACGGCGAATCGCGGCCGCGAGAGCGTCGACCTCGTCGAGCGTGTTGTACAGCGCGAACGACGCCCGCGCCGTCGCCGCGATGCCGAATCGGCGGTGCAGGGGCCACGCGCAGTGGTGACCGACGCGGATGGCGACACCCTCGTCGTCGAGGATCTGGCCGAGGTCGTGGGCGTGGATTCCGTCGACGACGAACGACACGGCCCCGCCGCGGTCCTCGGCGGTCGTGGGACCGATGATGCGGACGCCGTCGATGGCGCCCAGCTTGGTCAGTGCGGCCTCGACCAGGGTGTGTTCGTGCGCCGCGACCGCGTCCATCCCGATCTCCTCGAGATACCGGACCGCGGCACCGAGCCCGACCACCTGCGACGTCATCGGGACGCCGGCCTCGAACCGCTGCGGGGGCGGCGCGTACGTGGTGCGTTCCATCGTGACGGTCTCGATCATCGACCCGCCGGTGATGAACGGCGGCATCGCATTGAGCAGCTCCCGGCGCCCGTAGAGGACGCCCACACCCGACGGACCGAGCATCTTGTGGCCCGAGAACGCCGCGTAGTCCACCCCGAGCGCGTGGAAGTCCACCGCCATGTGCGGCACCGACTGGCAAGCGTCGAGTACCACCAGCGCGCCGACCGCGCGGGCGCGGCGCACCAACTCCTCGACGGGCGCCACCGCTCCCGTCACGTTGGACTGGTGGGTGAACGCGACGACCTTGACGGCGTCGGTGAGCTCAAGCGAGTCGAGATCGATCCGCCCCTCGTCGGTGACGCCGTACCAGCGCAGCGTCGCACCGGTGCTGCGCGCGAGTTCCTGCCACGGCACGAGATTGGCGTGATGCTCGAGTTCGGTGATGACGATCTCGTCGCCGGGACCGAGATGCCGCTCGAAGCGTTCGTCACCGAGCACGTGGGTGACGAGGTTCAGCGACTCCGTCGCGTTCTTGGTGAACACTAGTTCGTCACTGTCGGCACCGACGAATGCGGCGATCGTCGCACGCGCGTTCTCGTACGCGTCCGTGGCCTCTTCCGCGAGCTGGTGAGCGCCTCGGTGCACGGCCGCATTACAGGTGGTGAGGAACTCCCTCTCGGCGTCGAGCACCTGGTTCGGGCGCTGCGAAGTCGCGCCCGAATCGAGGTACACCAGCGGTTTTCCGTCGCGGACCGTACGCGCCAGGATCGGGAAGTCCTCCCGGATCCGGGTGACGTCGAATACGCGCACCGAGGTGGTCATCTGCGT
>SEEV01000028.1 GCA_004211695.1 Rhodococcus sp. (in: high G+C Gram-positive bacteria) | reverse complement strand
GCGGCCTCGTCCGGTCGTCCGGCCCGTCCCAGTGGAATGATGCGCTCGGCCGCGGCGAGCAGCTGCGGGTTGACGCCGACCTTGATCTCGCGGCCTTCGATGTCGATGGTGGAGTTGCCGTCTGCCGACCCCTTCGTCAGGCGGGTGTTGATCAGTCCGTAGGCGACGGCGTTGACGTTGACGTTGTAACGGCCCCACTCCCGGGCAAGGGTTTTGGTCAGGCCGATGATGCCGGCCTTGGCGGCGGCGTAGTTGGACTGGCCGGCGTTGCCGACGACGCCGGCGTTGGAGGAGATGTTGACGACCTTGCGGTGGTAGTCGGTGGGGTTGGCCTTGATGTAGGGATGCGCCGCGCGCAGGATCTGGAACGGCGCCTTCAGGTGTAGGTCGAGGATGGTGTCCCATTGCTCGTCGGTCATCTTCTGGATGACGTTGTCCCAGGTGAATCCGGCGTTGTTGACGATGATGTCGAGGCCGCCGAAGGTGTCGACGGCGGTGGAGACGAAGCGGTCGGCGAAGCCTTCCTCGGTGACGGAGCCGGCGCAGGCGATCGCGTTGCCGCCGGCGGCGATGATGTCCTCGACGGTTTCCTTGGCCGGTCCCGGGTCGAGGTCGTTGACCACGACCCGGGCGCCTTCGGCGGCGAACTTCATGGCGATGGCGCGGCCGATGCCGCGACCGGATCCGGTGACGACGGCGGTCCTGTTGTCGAGCTTGCCCATGACGGGTGTCCTTTCGATCGGGGGAGGATCAGGGGGTAGCGATGACGGCGTCGCCACGTAACGTGACGGTGCCGTCGGTGAGGGTGACGGTGAGGTCGAGGTGTGCCAGGCCGTCCTCGACCTCGACGACGGTCCCGGTGCAGATCGGCCGGGCGTGTAGCGGGGTGATGGCGGCGAAGCGCACACCGTAGGAGCGGATGCGTTCTTGCGGAACGTAGTTGGTCAGCAGCCGGCCGAGGTAGGCCATCGACAGCATGCCGTGCGCGAACACATCGTCGAGGGCGGCGGAGCGGGCCACGTCGAGGTCGATGTGCATCGGGTTGTGGTCGCCCGAGGCGCCGGCGTAGAGGGCGAGCGTGGTGCGGCTGATGTCGGAAAGCTCCAGTGGGGGAAGGGTGTCGCCGGTCTTCACTTGGTCCCCTTCGGGTTGCGGACGACCAGGGTGTTGGTCAGTCGTGCGATCGGCTTGCCCTCGCGGGTGACATCGACGGTGCGGACCAGAAAGTCCAGGGCACCGTTCTTCTTCGAATAGGTGTCGGTCACGCGACCCGAGTAGCTGAGCGTGTCGCCGGCGTAGGCGGGGGCGGAGTACTCGAATCGCTGCTCGCCGTGCAGGATGTACCGCACGTCGATGCCGAGGTCACGGAGGAGACCGAACGGATCGGGCTTGTCCATGTCCAGGCAGAACAGGAAGGTCGGGGGGACCACGACGTCACGGTGACCGGCGGCCTTCGCGGCTTCGACGTCCGAATAGATCGGATTGGTCTCGCCGATGGCCTGTGCGAAGAACCGCAGCCGGCCGCGTTCGACGACAGCCTCGTGTCCGGGGAGCTCGCGGCCGATGACCGCGGGATCGATGGCCACGTCAGTCCACCTTCTTGTAGAGGGTTACAACGCAGGCGCCGCCGAGACCGAGGTTGTGCTGCAGGCCGATGCGGGCCCCGTCGACCTGGCGGGCCTCGGCCCGGCCGCGCAATTGCCACACCAGTTCGGCGCACTGCGCCAACCCCGTGGCGCCCAATGGGTGGCCTTTGGACAGCAGGCCGCCCGACGGGTTGGTCACGACACGGCCGCCGTAGGTGTTGTCGCCGTCGAGGATGAACTTCTCGGCGGTCCCCTCGGGTGTCAGCCCGAGGCCCTCGTAGGTGATGAGTTCGTTAGCCGTGAAGCAGTCGTGCAGCTCGACGACCTGAACATCCTCGGGACCGATGCCCGCTGCCTCGTACACCTGGGCGGCCGCGGCGGCGGTCATGTCGTATCCGACCAGCTGCATCATGTCGCGTGCCTCGAACGTGCTCGGGGTGTCGGTGGTGAGCGCCTGGGCTTCGATGACGACGTCCGCGGCAAGACCGTGCTTGCGGGCAAAGTCCTCGCTGCACACCACCGCGGCGGCGGCACCACAGGTGGGCGGGCAGCATTGGAAGCGGGTCAGTGGTCCGAACATGTGCGGCGAATCGAGGACCTGTTCTTCGGTGAGTAGGTCCCGGAACACCGCGTTGGGGTTATGGGCCGCGTGCTTGCGGGCTTTGACCGAGATCTTGGCGAAGGTCTCCGGTTTGGTGCCGTACTTGCGCATGTGGGAAACGCCTGCGCCACCGAAGATCTGGGCCGCACCCGGGGTGGCTTCGTCGTACCCCTGTAGGTCCGCCATGAGGTTGTTGAAGCGGAGCATCGGCGCCGGGCGGTCGTCCCAGACCCGCTTGAGCGCCCCGGGCCTCATCTGCTCGAACCCGACGGCCAGTGCGCACTCGACGGCGCCGCTGGCAACTGCCTGGCGGGCCAGGAACAGCGCGGACGAGCCGGTGGCACAGTTGTTGTTGACGTTGATGATCGGGATTCCGGTGAGGCCGACGCCGTAGAGCGCGGCCTGACCGGCCGTGGAGTCGCCGTACACGTAGCCGACGTAGGCCTGCCGGATCAGTGAGTAGTCGACGCCCGCGTCCGCCAGCGCGGCGCGCGCGGCTCGGCCGCCCATGATGTCGTAGTTTTCGCTCTTGCCGGGCTTGGTGAACGGGATCATTCCGACCCCGGCCACGTGGACCTTTCGTGTCACTGTCAAACTCCTGATTTCGTCGGATGGGGACTTACTCGAGGCTGCCGAAGTCCGAGCGGTCAGAACCCGGCAGACTTGGCGATGATGGTCTTCATGACCTCATTGGTGCCGCCGTAGATGCGTGAGACGCGGGTGTCGGTGTACAGCCGGGCGATGGGGTACTCGAGCATGTAGCCGTAGCCGCCGTGCAGCTGCAAGCACTTGTCGATGATCTCGCCCGCGTTCTCGCTGCAGAACAACTTCGCCTTGGCGGCGTCGGCGATACTGAGATCGCCCGTCTCGTGTAGTTCGATGGCTTTGTCCACCATTGCCTGCGCGGCCTCCTGTTTGGCGATGCATTCGGCGATGACGAACTTGGTGTTCTGGAAGTCCCCTACGGGCTGGCCGAACACCTTGCGGTCGCGGACGTAGTCGCAGGCGAACGTGATTGCACTGGCGGCAGCGGCGGTGGTGCCGACCGCGATCATCAGGCGCTCCTGAGGCAGGTTGTTGGCCAGGTAGCCGAACGCCGCGCCTTCGGCGCCGAGCATATCCTCGGCGGGCACCTTGACGTCGGTGAAGGAGAGCTCCGCCGTGTCGGAGGCACGCAAGCCGATCTTCTCGAGCTTGCGGCCCACCTTGTACCCCTCGCTGGCAGCGTCCACCACGAGGATGCTCAGGCCGGCGCGCCGGTTCTCCTCGGTGGCCGGGGATGTGCGGCAGACCACGAGGACGCGGTCGGCCTGGACGCCGCCGGTGATGAAAGTCTTGGCGCCGTTGAGGATGTAGTGCCTGCCGTCCTCCGACAATCGGGCGTTGGTCCTGATTCCGGCGAGATCCGAACCGGTTCCCGGTTCCGTCATCGCGATGGCGGTCATCATGTCGCCGCTGACGAACCCTGGCAGCCAGCGCTGCTTCTGCTCCTCGGTGCCGTAAGCGAGCAGGTAGGGCAGAACCAGGCCGGTGTGCACGCCATACGCACCGAAACTGACTGCGGCACGTGCGGTCTCCTCAACCAGCACCACCTGGTATTTGAAGCCGGTTTCACCTGCCCCGCCGTACGACTCGGGCACAGTCATTCCCAGTACGCCCAGCTTGCCGAGCTGGCGGTAGAAGTCGCGCGGCACCATGCCCTCGCGCTCCCACTCGGTGAAGTTCGGGCTGACCTCCGACTCGATGAAGTCACGGATGACTCTACGGAAGTCTTCATGTTCCCGGTCGAATACATTGCGCTGCATGTTTATTCCTTCGTCTGGCAGATGCGGGGCACGCAATCGTGCCGCCGAGGGTCGGTGATGAAAATGAGTACGTCAGCCGAGGATCCGGGGGACTGTCCGGGACGACGTCGACGCCGAGGCGAGGTCTGCTATCCGGAGCCTCGCAGGCCCGCCAGGTCGGACAGCCGATCTCGGTGACGTTGCAGCGGACCGAGCAGTGTCTGGGCGCTACGTGCTCGGCGGTACGCCAGATGCGCGGGATGTTCCCAGGTGAAACCGATCCCGCCATGGACCGAGATGTTTCCCTGCGCGCACACCGAGAGCGCCTCGACACAGGCGAGGAGCGCATGTTCGGTATCGAGCGGAGCGGGTTCTCCGTCGCGGTCGATTCCCTGTACCGCCTCGTCGAGCACGACGGCAGCGGTTTCGAGGGCGAACCACATGTCGGCGAGTCGGTGTTTGACGGCCTGAAAGCTGCCGATCGGGCGGCCGAATTGCCGGCGTGAACATGCATAGTCGACGGCCTGGGAGAGGGCCGATCGTGCAGTTCCCAGGCATTCGGCGGCAAAGACGAAGGCGCCCAGATTCAGGGCTGTCGCGAGCGCGGTGGAGGCTCCCGAGGCGGGGCCGACGGGGACAGCCGGTGTGTCGACGAAAGCGAGGCGGGCCTGCTTGCGGGTGAGGTCCATGGTGGCCAGCGGATTCCGCTGGACACCGCCACCTTGTGCCGGGACGACGGCATAGAGTCCGGTTCCCGCATCGCTACGCGCGGTGACGATGGCGAGTTCCGCTGTGTAGCCATCGATTACGTTTGTCTTGGTTCCGGTGAGGAACCAGTTGCCGTCGCGGAGTTCGGCACGGGTCGCGATGGGGTCGTGTGCGGACGAGCGCTCGGCGCTCGGAGACTTTTCCTCTTCCCTCAGTGCGACGGCTGCCGTGATCGTTCCGTCCGCGATGGCGGGAAGGTAGCGCGTGCAGGCGGACTCGTCGCCGGACGCCTGAAGTAGCGCCGTCGCGAGTACGGTCGACAGCAGCGGGCCGCCGTACAGCGCTCGACCGGCCTCCTCGAATACGGGTGCGAGGTCGGCCGCCGAGAACCCGGCACCGCCATGTTCCTCGCTGATGAGCATGGCGGTGACTCCCATGCCGGTTGCGAGTTCTGACCACAGACCGCGGTCGTAGTCGTCGGGGAATTCCATCCAGTTCCGGACGGCCCGCTCGTCGTGTCGGATGGCGAGCAGGCGGCGGACCGCAGCGGAGAGCTCAGCGCGCTCGTCGGTCGCCGTCGTGAATGGGGTGATCGTCGTCATTGCTCGTCCTCGATCTAGGAGTTCTTCAGGCGATTGAACGGTGTGCCGCGTTCCGGGGAGGGTTCGCGGGGCAGTCCGAGGATTCGCTCGCCGATCGTGTTGCGTTGGATCTCATCGGTTCCGCCTCCGATTCCGAGGCCGGGCGCGTCGAGAATTTCGCGAGCCAGCGCGGCGGTGTCAGCGTCCGACAGGTCCCAGCTCGCGCCGGCGGCGAACGCGAGATCTGCGGCGACGCGCGCGTTGCGCTGGCCGTTCCTGGTGCGGTGCAGCTTACCCAGCGAGGTCTCGGGTCCCGGCAGGTGGCCGGCTAGGGTCCGGGCGCTGATCCTGCTGCTGATCAGCGCCGCGGCCCGCTCACCCATCCACGCTTCGAGGAGGTCCTGTTGCACGGCCGACTCGCCGAGGCGGCCGTTGTGCTCGGCCAATCGCACGAGTGTGTCGACCGGTAGTGGTCGGCGCGAGGACGCACTGCCGGAACGGCTGACCGAGCGCCGCTCGCGTCCGAGGACCGATGTCGCGATCTTCCACCCGTCACCAGGGGCGCCGATCATGCGGTGGCTGGGTATGTGGACCTCGTCCAGGAAGACCTCGTTGAATTCGCTGTCTCCGGTCATCTGCCGCAATGGCCGAACCTCGACGCCGGGGGCGTGCATGTCGAGAACGAACATACTGAGCCCCTTGTGTTTCGGCGCTTCGGGGTCCGTTCGTGCGAGCAAGATTCCGACGTCGGCGTACTGCGCATAGGAGGTCCAGACCTTCTGCCCGGAGACGATCCAACGATCGCCGCCATCGGATACGGCGCGAGTGCGTACCCCGGGAAGATCCGAGCCGGCGTCCGGTTCGGAGAACAGTTGACACCCTATCTGGGTGCCCGAAAGCAGTGCGGAGCCGAACTCGGCGGCCAGGTCGTGTTCTCCGAACTCGATGAGGACGGGCAAGATGAGGTGTTCCCCAACTTGGTGGACCTTGTCCTCCGGCGGAGTGCGCTCGACGCTCAGTGCTGCGAATGCGGACTCGAACTCGTCCGGCATGCCCTGGCCGCCGTAGATTCGAGGGATGTTCAGCCCAGCTAGTCCGGAGTCGAACAACGCGCGCCGATAGGCGGAACCGCGCGGGCGAAATTCGGTGTGCTGGTCGAGAATAGGTGGAACTTCGCAGGTGAAAAAGGTGTTCACTCGGTTGCGGAAGTCGGTGACTGCGTGCGTCGTGTTCATTTCCAGTTCCGTGTTGGTTGATATGGCGCCCGTATACGGCTGGTCCGGTGAGGGTGCGCTCATCGTGGTGCCTGCTCAGCCCGTGCCGCGAACCTCGCGGCGTCCCGGTCGGGACGCACCAGGAACGTTGCGGCGGCACCGCCGATGGCCATCAGCAGGCCGGTGATCAGGAATCCCTGTTGGTACCCGGAGATCCTGTCTGCCGCATTTCCGACGAAGTAGCCGAGAAGCAGTGGCGCGATGACACCCGCCATGCTGTAGAACGCAACGATGCATCCCAGGACCATCCCGCGCTTGCGTGGATGCACGACGTCGCCGATTGCCGCGAATGCGACCACATACGCCGCAGTGTTCGCCGAGAATGACACGGTGATCAGGGCCATCTGAAGCCAGCCCGTCGGCAGTGCGGTGAAGCCGGCCATCGACAGGCCCGAAAGGACGATCAGGCCGCCGGCCAGATAGCCCCGTGCCACCCGCCGGGACGTGCCTCGTGAGACAAGCCGATTCGACAACCACCCCACCGCCATCGATGCGGCAGCGGCGACGGCATACGGAATCATGATCAGGCGACCGGTGGTGAGCGTGTCGTATCCCAGTCCGTCGGAGAGATAGACGGGCAGCCACGCCACCTTCAGCGTGGTCGACCAGTACGAGAAGAACAGCAACAGGGCGACACCGACGACCGTTCCCGTGGTCAGCACTGCGCGGAGCGAGATCTCGGCCAACGGACTGTTGTCGGAACTCGACTCCTGGAGAACGTCGGATGGCGGGTTCTTGCCGAAGATCAACCACACGACGGCCCACAATCCGCCGGCGACGATGAGTACGCCGAAGGCAGCATGCCAGGACCACGTCGCGATGACCCACGTCATGATCGGAGCTGCGAGCAACGGTCCGATCGCGGCGCCGGACGTCGTGATGCCCAGGGGCAATGCCCGTTTGTGGGCGGGAAACCAGGATTGAACGCAGTGCGTAGCGAGCGCGGCGGCGGGGCCCTCCGCAAACCCGAGAACGATCCGGCACGCGAGGAGCACTCCGAAACCCACCGGGCCGAGGAGAGGAACCATCGTGACAACCCACACCAACATCAGCCCTGCGAGCAGCCAACGCAGACTGACTCGCGTGGACAGCGCTCCGAGCACGATGGCACCGACGGCGAACAACCAGAAGAAGGAGCTCTGCAGGAGGCCGAACTGTTGCGGAGTGATGCCCAGATCCCGCTGAATATGTACCCCGGCAAATCCGAGTACCGCTTTGTCGGCGAAGTTGAGCAGCATGAACAAGAACAAGAGAATGGTGATCAGCCATGCACGTCTCGAGACCGGATTCGTCTCGGTGGACCGCACTGCGGTAGTGGTCATAGTGGCACTCCGAAGATGGATGAGGAATGAGGTCGGCGAGGGATCAGCGGCCTGTGAAGACCGGCGGACGCTTTTCGAGGAAGGCTGCCGCAGCTTCCCGCACGTCATCGGATCGGGCGCACTGCACGAGGCGCTCCGATTCCGCGGCGAGGTAGTCGCCGAGGACCGTCGTCGACGACTGGAGAAGGTTCTGCTTCATCGATCGCAATGCGAGTGGGGCTGCGCATGCCAAGCGTCGTGCGGTGTCCTGCGCCGTCGTCTGCAACTCGGCTGCCGGTACGACGGAACCGACGAGTCCGAGGCCGAGCGCCTCGGTGGCGGAGACCTTCCGAGGCATGAGGTACAGGTCACGCGCGAGCGCACCGCCGAGCAACCTGCTCATGAACCAGATGCCGCCCAGATCACCTGGAAGCCCCGCAGTGAGGAAGGCAGTGTTGAAAACCGATCGCTCGGAGGCAATCCGAAGGTCTGCGGCGAGAGCGAGCGACAAGCCGGCGCCGGCGCACCCGCCGTCGATTGCCGCGATCGTGACTTGGGGCATCTGGTGGAAGTGGTTCAGCATCGCGTTGATCTGCCGGAATCGTTCGGTGTCGTCGGCCACCGATTCGCCCCGAACAGTTTTCGTCTCGCGGGGCGCTGCGAGATCCGTGTCCACGCAGAAGTCTGAGCCGCGACCGGTCAGGATCACAACCCGAACATGGGAGGAAGACGACAACCCGCTCAGGGCCGCCCCGAGATCGTGGAGCAAGTCGAAGGACAGGGCGTTGCGCCGGTCAGGATTGTTGAACTCGATCGTTGCCGTTGCACCCTCGATCCTGGTCGTGACTCGATTGGCCATGGTGTCTCCTCGAATGTTGCGTCACAGTGGCGTGTTCCGGCTGTCGCGTGGGTGTCGTGGATGGCGTCGCCTGTTGCGACATCCAGAGTTGGTCGGTAAATCACGGGTCTGAGTCGGCGCATCCCGCAGCCCCTCGAGGTGCCGCGCCGGAAGTGTGCCGTTACGGCCGAGATCCGACCGATCGCCCGGCGAGCGCGGCATCATTCTCGGTCCGTACGATCCCGGCAGCGAGGAGTGCGTCCAATTCGGACTCGGTGAAGCCGATCTCGGCGGCGATCTCGGCGGAGTGTTCACCGAGTCTCGGCACCCGCCGCACAGCACGGTCGTGCTGTGCGCCCAGCCGATAGGGCATCCGGACCACGTCGAACGGGCCGCCGTCCGGGCATTCGCCGCGGGTGAAGAGCTCGCCGGCGACGACGTCACCGGCGCTGCGAACCTGGTCGTAACTGCGTACGGCGCCGACCACGACGCCGTTGCCGGCGAGCAGTTGTACACACTCTTCGCTGGTGCGATCACCGAGGGCGTCGGACAGGGCGACGAGGAGCTCGTCCCGGTTTGCCACGCGCGCCTCGTTGTCGGCAAATCGCGGATCGGTGGCCAGGTCCGGTCGGCCCAGCACGTCGCACAGGCGCGGCCAGTGTTGCGCGGAGTACCCGGAGACCACGATGTAGCCGTCTGTGGTTGCGATCAGGTCTGCGGCCGGTGCGACCCCGGGTTGTCCGTTTCCGCGGCGTTGCGGGGCGACGCCGGTGAGGTCGTAGGAAGTCCACTCGGTGGACTGCAGGTGCACGGCGACCTCGAGCAGGGAGACCTCGATCGGGGCGATCCGACCGAATCGTTCCCGATCGAGTAGCGCCGCGAGAATGGCCTCGGTGAGAACGTGAGCGGTCGCGGCGTCGATGATGGTGGTGCCTACTCGAAGCGGGGTGCCGCCCATTTCTCCCGTGATGGCCATCAGGCCGCTTTCGGCCTGGGCTGCGATATCGAGTCCGGGCCGGTTTCGAGATGGTCCGTGCAGTCCGAACCCGCTTACCGTGGCGTAGATCGCTCGTGGGTTCAGTTCCCGAACTCGGTCCGGTCCGAGGCCCAGCGCCGCCATCGCGCCCGGACGCATGTTCTGGATGACGACGTCGGCGTCGGTGATCAGCCGTTCGGCCACCTCGAGTCCGCGGGGGTCCTTCAGGTTCAGGGCGATCGAGCGTTTGCCGCGGTTGTAGGAGCGGAGAATTGCGTCCCCGAGCGAAGTGCCGGATCTCACCCAATCACCCTCGGGTGGCTCAACTTTGATCACATCGGCACCGAGTTCGGCGAGGGCCTGCGAAGCGCCCGGGGCTGCGACGAAATGGCCGAAGTCGACTACGCGGATCCCCTGGAGCGGGCTGTGCTTCATGGTGTGGTCCGATCTCGTGAAGAGGTGCGAAGGAGGCGGTGCACCTGCCCGGTGGCGGTGTACCGAAGTGAGGCGTGCAATGCGGCGGTTGATGCCATCGCGGCCCCGGTCCTACGACCATACGATCGGATGTGACGTATATCTAGACTAATATTGTCTATGCATACCCTAGTCTGTGGCTATATTTTTGGTTCGTTGTTGGGGATCCCGAGACTCTCGCGCGACTGCGAGGAACGCCTGGGCTGCCGGTGAGGGGTCGTCGGATCGGTAGTAGATCGCATGACCGGTCGGAAGGTTGGCGTCGAAGCTTCGGACCACCGCCCCCAAACGCTCTGCTAGTTCAGCCTCGCCCGACGGCAGGATTCCCCCTCCGACCCCGGCGAGGATCAAGGGAAGGACCATCTGTCGATGGGCGGTCTCGACAACCGAATCGATGTAGGGGAGTCCTCGCGCAGCGAGCAGTCCGTTGAGGTGCGAGCGGCCGGCGGTCCCGGGGAACGGGCCGGAAATCCAGTCCCGGCCGATCAAGTCCTCCAACCGGAATGGACGGTCCGGAAAGCGAGAACCGGGCGGCAGAACGGCCAGCACCTCGCACTCGCCCAGCGACAGCATCTGAAATCCAGTCGCAGCTGGGGGAGTTTCGGTCAAGAGCAACTCGATATTTCCGCGCGCAAGATCGTCGAACCCGCGAACCCCGATCGGGACCGTCCGGACGCGAATATTGATTCCCGGGTGCCGCTCCCGATAACGGGCAATGAGCCCGGACAGGGGGTCGATCGCGCGGTTGACCACACATCCGATCTCCAACTCGCCGGACTGCAGTTCGGAGATCTCTTCTATGGCCCACCGGGCCGCATCGAGAGCCCGCAGTGCCGCGCGGGCGGGCCCGACGAGTGCCCGCCCGCCGGCAGTCAGGCTCATCCCGCGACCCCGGGTGAAGAGCTTGCACCCGAGTTCGTTCTCCAATTCCTGAATCGTGTTCGACACCGACGGTTGGCTCAGCTGTAGCCGCCGTGCCGCCGCCGATATCGAGCCCTCATCGACCACCGCGAGGAAATGTACGAGAAACCGCTTGTCCATAACTCTGGACTATAGAGTCCCTGGCTGATATCGCTCCATTCTCCCACTCGAGCGGCCCCCGTTCGACACCGTTGGTACGTAGGGATGGAACGCAAACCGGTTGTCAGTTCCGAACTGGTTCGGGCCAGACATCGCTGAATGCGCGCCTCTGGGGCGACCCGAAACGTGGCACGGGCGACGGCGTGCGGGAGAAGCGTGGCGCAGGCGCCGGTTGGGTGATGCCGTTCAACTCGATCAACGTTCCCCGTGCCACGAGGTGCTGGTCGCCCGTCGCTTCGTCGTAGTCGAGGACGGGCGACACGCATGCATCGAGGGGTTCGAAGATACGAGCCCACTCGTCACGTGTTCTGGTCATGAATGTCGCAGTGAAGATCTCGCGCATTTCATCCCAACGCTCCGTCTCGAACCGACCCGGGACGACAGTCGGGTCGAGCCCGAGACCTCCGACGAGTTCGGCGAAGAACTGTGGCTCCAGCGCTCCCACGGCCATGTATCGGCCGTCCGAGGTTTCGTAGGTGTCGTAGAACGGGTAGCCGCCGTCCAGCATGTTGGTGCCCGGTGTGTCGTTCCACTGCCCGGCGCCGCGCAGGGCCCAGATCATGTGGCCCAGGACGCTTGCCCCGTCGACCATCGCGGCGTCGATGGTCTGCCCTGTGGCGGAACGGACGCGCTCGAACAGCGCTGCAAGAATTCCGACGACGAGAAACATGGATCCGCCACCGAAGTCCCCGACCAGGTTGAGCGGTGCCTGTGGTCGCTCGCCGCTGCGGGCCATCGCATGCAAATGGCCCGTCATGGCAAGGTAGTTGATGTCGTGCCCGCCACGCTTGGCGGCGGGTCCGGACTGACCCCATCCCGTCATACGTGCGTAGATCAGGGCGGGGTTCCTGGTGGCGCACTCGTCGGGGCCCAGCCCCAAACGTTCGGTGACGCCCGGCCGGAAGCCTTCGATCAGGACATCTGCCTTCTCCACCAGTGTGAGTACGTTCGCAACGTCCGCGGGGTCCTTGAGGTCTGCCTCGATGATGGTCCGTCCGCGCGCGACGTGTTGCTTGTAACCACGATCGAGTTCTGCAGTGCTGCCGTGTCGCCCGATCTGTACGACGTCGGCGCCCATGTCGGCGAGCAGCATCGCGGCATGCGGCACAGGTCCGACTCCCGCGATCTCCAGGATCCGTACACCGGCGAGCGGCCCGGACGATGCGAGAGGACCAGTCGGGCGTGTGAAGTCGTTGGTCATCGTCCGGTGAACCTCCCGGGCCGGCGCGCCGCGACCGCGGCGACGCCCTCACGGAAATCGTCGGTGTGGAACAGTTTTTGCTGTTCTCCCCGTTCGTGCGCCGTCGCGGCCGCGAACTGCGCGGCAAGGTCGCCACGAAGTGTTTGCCGGATGGCTCGGACCGCGAGCGGCGCGGACGTCGCTATCTCGGCCGCGAACGCGCGCGCCTCGTCGCGGAGGTTGCTCGACGGGTCGATCACGGTGTCGACCAACCCGGCGGAGTGGGCCTCCGCGGCCTTGATCCTGCGTCCCGTGTACAGCAGGTCCATGGCGACCTGCAGCCCGACCACTCGGGGCAATGTCACGGACAGCCCGAAGCCGTGGTGGATGCCGATTTGGGCGAAGTTCGCTGCGAAGCGGGCCTCCGGTGACGCAATCCGAAAGTCTGCGGCCATGACCAGGCCCAGTCCGCCTCCGATGGCGGCGCCCTGTACCGCGGCGACCATGGGGAGGGGCTGCCGGAACAGTCTGAGCGCCTGCTCGTATACCGCGCCCGGGTCACGGTCGTCGGACGAACTGGTGAAATCAGCCCCCGCGCAGAAGGTTCGGCCGTTGCTGCACAGCACGATCGCTCGGGTGTTGCCGTCGTCGGCCAGCCCCTCGCACGCCTCGGCCAGGTGAGTCAGTAAGGACAAGTCGAAGAAGTTGCTGGGTGGACGGTCGAACTCGACGACGGCGACGTGGTCGTCGCCGACCTCGACCGACACATCGACCAGGTCAGGTATTGGGTGGACCACGATGGTGGCTCCTTCTGGGGTAGATGGCTTCGTGAACGTGATCGAGACTGTCGCGCACAGATCGGCCGGCGGTGTCGCGCGTATCGGAACCGAGGCCGACGTCGACAAGCGTGTTCCGCGCCAGCCCGCTTGCTCGTCAGACGGTTGCGTCGCCGAGTGGCCCACCTGCGTGCTCGAGGGACGGCGAAACGACCGTGTCTCCGGGCAGCGTGAGGCCCCACGCTACCGTGACTCGACATTAATGTCGATACTGCAAAACGCGGTGGCATGGATGCGTGCGTGAGCCTTGTCCAACCGTCTGACCAGGTGTACTGTCCAGGTAATCGACAAGTATGTCGACTTACGGGTTGCGGTGTCCCGACACCATCCTGGTGACCTCGATCCGGCATGAAGGCAGTGGTGCTGCATTCATCCGACTCGCCATCTCGAGTACTGAAGAACTGGAGAACTGATGCATTTCCCACCCACCGTCCTCACCCCGGACGAGCGATCTCTACGAGCGAGCGTGCGCGAGTTCCTGCACGACGAGCGGAGCCGCATCGGGAGTGGAAGTACGAACTTCGGCGGCGGCTCGGATCGGGAGTTCAGTCGCAGACTGGCCGATCGGGGATGGGTCGGGATGTCGATCCCCACGGAGTTCGGCGGGCACGGCCGGACCGCGGTGGATCGTTTCGTCGTGGTGACCGAACTTCTCGCGGCGGGTGCCCCGGTGTCGGCGCATTGGATCGCCGACCGGCAGACCGCGCCCAGCATCCTGAAGTTCGGTACCGACGCGCAGAAGCGATGCTTTCTTCCCCGAATCGCCAAGGCGGAGTGTACTTTCTGCATCGGGATGAGCGAGCCGGACTCGGGATCCGATCTCGCCTCGATCAGGACCGCCGCCACCCGCACCGACGGGGGATGGCTGCTCACGGGCACGAAGGTGTGGACCTCGGGCGCACACGAGGCGGACTTCGTTCTCGTGCTGTGCCGGACGTCGCCGCTCGGTGAGAACCGACACGAGGGCATGAGCCAACTGATCGTCGACCTCACCAGTCCCGGTGTCGCCGTCAACCCGATCATCAGCATGAACGGAGCGCACCACTTCAACGAGGTGGTATTCGACGAGGTCTTCGTCCCCGACGATCTGATGCTCGGCGCACAGGGCCAGGGGTGGCGCCAGGTCAACTCCGAACTCGCCTACGAACGTTCCGGCCCTGACCGTTGGCTGTCCACCTATGGCGTGTTCCGCGCCTTCCTCGGCAGCAATGCCGGCACGACCTCTGACGCAGTGACCAACGCGGTGGGTCGCATCTCGGCACGGTACCGGACTCTGCACGATCTCTCGCTCTCCGTTGCTCGGATGATCGATGAGGGTGGGGCCCCGGCTGCGGAGGCGGCGCTCGTCAAAGACCTCGGCACCGTGTTCGAGAAGCAGGTCGCCGAAACAGTACGCGACCTGGCGGGAATCTCGCCCGATATCGATGCACCGGAGACCGAAGCGGGAATCCTCGCCGACGCGATCTTCTCCCTACCCGCCCTCACCATTCGAGGTGGGACCACGGAGATCCTCCGCGGTGCCGCCGCCAAGGAGCTCATCCGATGACCGCCGCAACGATCGACCCGATCCTGACCGAGACTGCGCTCCGCATGTTCGCGGAGCACTGTAGCCCTGAAAGGCTCGGTGAAGCCGAGAAGGCCGGCTGGTCGGAGGCACTGTGGAACACTTTGTCCGACAGCGGACTCACGCGGGTCGGCATCGACGAATCGGGCGGCGGTAGCGGCGGGACGGTGATCGAGGCCGCCGAACTCGTACGGCTCGCAGCCTATTCGGCTGCCCAGGTACCACTGGCCGAGGCGCTGCTCATCGCCGGACCCGTCCTGGCGTCGGCGGGGTTGCCGCTGCCGGATGGTCCCGTCTCGGTGGCTCCGGAGCCCGGCGAAATACATGCCGAAAGGGCGTCGGCCGAGTGGACGCTCAACGGACGAGCGACCGCGGTGGCGTGGGCGCGGATTTCGGCGCAGATAGTCGTTCTCGCCGAGAGCGCTGACGGGCCGGTCCTTGCGGCGGTCCCCACCACCGAGGTCGAGATCGCGGCCGGACGCAACCTGGCCGGCGAGCCACGCGACACCGTGATCATGCGCGACGTGCGGGTCGGCACCGCGATCCTGGCATCCAGGATCAGCCTCGACGCCGAGACATGGCGTGCCCGTGGAGCAGCGGTCCGAGCTCTGCAGATCGCCGGGGCACTCGAGAAGACCCTCGAACTCACGGTCCGGCACGCGAAAGAGCGCCACCAGTTCGGCCGGCCCATCGCCCGGTTTCAAGCAGTCGGACAGTTGATCACTCTCCTCGGTGAATCTGTGGCACAGGCGCGCATGGCCGCCGAGGTCGCGGTGGTCTCCCATCGGCTCGACGACGCGATGATCGCGAAGATCATCGCCGGCGAAGCCGCCACTCAGGGCGCGGCGAACGCACACCAGATACACGGTGCAATGGGCACCACGCGGGAATGCCACCTCCACTGGTTCACCCGCCGCCTGTGGTCGTGGCGCGACGAGTTCGGCGCCGAGACCGCATGGGCCCGGCGCCTCGGAACGACCATCTCCCATCGAGGCTCCGATGGGCTGTGGAACCTGATCACCGCAACTACGAACGAAGGACAAAACTGATGAACGGAATTTTGGACGGCAAGGTTGTCGTCATCACCGGTGCCGGCCGAGGAATCGGGCGGGGTTATGCGCTCGAATTCGCGCGACACGGAGCCAAGGTCGTGGTGAACGACTTCGGAGGTCTCGCGGACGGCTCGGGTTCGGGCAGCGGCGGACCGGCTGACGACGTCGTCGCCGAGATCGTCGCGGCAGGGGGTGACGCGGTCGCCAACACCGATGACGTCGCCGACGAACAGGGTGCGCGCAACCTCATCGATACCGCGATCGCCACCTACGGCGGGCTCGACGTTCTCGTCAACAACGCCGGCATCCTGCGCGACCGCACCGTCGCCAACATGTCTTTCCAGGAGTGGGATTCGGTCATTCGCGTACACCTTCGAGGAACCTTCGGACCTACGCACTACGCAGTGCAGTACTGGCGCGAGCAACACAAGGCAGGCAAGCCCGTCGACGCACGCGTGATCAACACGTCCTCCTCCTCGGGGCTGTACTGCAACCCGGGCCAAGCCAACTACGGCGCTGCCAAGGCGGGAATCGCCGCCTTCACCGTGATCACCGCCCAGGAGGTCGCCCGCTACGGCGTGACCGTCAACGCGATCTACCCGACCGCCCTCAGCCGTCTGACCGAGGACGTGTTCAGCAAGATCAAGGCGAAGTTCGACCAGCCCGAAAGCGACTTCGACGCTTTCGATCCCGACAATATCGCCCCGGCGGTGGTCTGGCTCGCCGGCCCGGCAGCCCGGGACATCACCGGCCGCGTGTTCGGGCTGCGCGGAGGGAAGATCACGGTCGCCGAGGGATGGGTCAGCGGCCCGACGGTCGAGGTGGACCGGCGCTGGCGTGTCGAAGAGCTCGACGCCATCATCCCCGACCTGGTCTCCCAGTCCCGCCCGAACGCCGGTACGGATGGTCGGCCCAAGCATGCGGTGGCGGCGTCGTGACTCTGGATCTGCAGGCAGTCGGCCGCAGCGCCGGTCCCGACACCGTGAGCTGGACATCCTTCGACGCGTTGCTGTATGCGCTCGGCGTCGGAGCCGGACAGGACGACTCGGCACAAGAGCTCGAATTCACCACGGAGAACACCGAGGGCGTACCGCAGCAGGTTCTGCCCACCTACGCAATCGTGCTCGCGCAGCGGGCGCCCGGACTCAAGGTCGACATCGGTGAGGTCGATCGCACCAAAGTCGTCCATGCCGGACAGGGGCTTATCATGCACCGGCCGCTTCCCGTCGAGGGGAAGGCGAGCCTGACCAATACGGTGACGGGAATCTACGACAAGGGTTCGGGAGCCCTCGTGAGGACGAGCGCCGAAGCGGTCGACTTGGAGACGGGCGAGAAGATCTTCACCACGCAGGGCGCGATCTTCATCCGCGGTGCCGGCGGCTTCGGAGGCCCGCGGGATCCAGCGGCCGGCTGGTCGGCGCCCGAAGGGGAGCCGGATCAGGTCGTCTCGGCGGCCACACGCAGTGACCAGGCGCTCCTCTACCGCTTGTCGGGTGACCGCAATCCGCTGCACTCGGATCCCGCATTCGCCGCCCGCGGCGGTTTCACCGCACCGATTCTGCACGGCCTCTGCACCTTCGGGGTCAGCGCCCGAGTGGTGCTCCGTGCGATCGGCGTGGCTGCAGACCGAATGGCGTCGATCAACGGCAGATTCAGCAAGCCGGTCGTGCCCGGCGAGCGCCTCACCGTGTCGGTGTGGAGCGACGACAAGACGCACCTGTTCCGGACCACTGATTCGAGCGGGGAAACCGTTCTCGACCGCGGTGTGCTGACCACCCGTTAGGAAGTAACGACGCCATGGAAAACATCGACGAGTTTCGAGCACGCGCCCGGGCGTGGCTCCACGCACATGCACCGCGAACGGACATCTCGCACGATCTCGCGGCGGCAAAAGCATTCCAAGCCGCACAGTACGATGCAGGGTTCGTCGCGATCACCTGGCCGAGGGAAGACGGTGGTCAGGAACTATCCGCAGAGCACGAGCGGGCGTACCACGAGGAAGCCGGAAGCTACAGGTTGCCCGCCGAACCCTTCGGGGTCGGCATCGGAATGTGCGCACCCATCCTGAGGGAACGCGGCACCGCGTCCCAGCGCGACCTGAACCTGCGGAAGATTCTTCGTGGTGAGGACATCTGGTGCCAGCTGTTCTCGGAACCCGGTGCGGGGTCGGACGTCGCAAGTCTGCAGACCCGCGCCACTCGGGACGACGCCGGTTGGGTGGTCACAGGGCAGAAGGTGTGGACCTCACGCGCCCACTACGCTGATCATGGAATATTGCTGGCACGGACGAATGTCGATGTTCCCAAACACCAGGGCATCACGATGTTCGTCGTCGACATGCACGAGATCGGGGTCGACGTGCGCCCATTGAAGGACATGTCGGGTGGTGCGTACTTCAACGAAGTGTACTTCGACTCCGTCCGTCTCCCTCTCGACGCGGTCGTCGGTACCGTCGACGACGGATGGAACGCGGCTGTCTCGATGCTGAAGTTCGAGCGGATCGCGATCGGGACTGCACCGCGCAAGCAGTCGAATACGTTGTCGGCCCCCAATTTGGTGAAGCTCGCGCGGCAGCGCGGCAAGATCGCCCATCCGCTCCTGCGTAGCGAGTTGGTTCGGCTGTCGATCGACGAGCGTGCGGCAATGCTCTTGGGAGTTCGGCTCAACGAAGAGCGGAAGAAGGGCGTCGACCTCGGCGCACGTGGTTCGATCGCCAAGCTCGTCGGCGCTGAACTCACCCGGCGAGCAGCAGGGCTCGCAGTCCGATTGAGCGGACCCGCCGCGGTCGGGTGGGATACAGGCGACGACACCGCCGCAGAGATCGCCCGGGCGATCAATGCCGCACCGTCCGCGGCGATCGCGGGCGGCACCAACGAAATCCAACGCAACATCATCGGTGAACGGGTGCTCGGATTGCCCCGGGAACCGACGGTCGACCGTGACATCGCCTTTCGGGAACTCAGAAGCGGTACACACCGCGGCCGGTCCGAAAGTGCTTTCCAGACAGGGGAGGGATCGTGACATTAGTCCTGACGGATGAGCAGGAAGAACTACGCTCGTCGGTACGTAAGGTAATCGCCGCCAAATGTTCCCTGGAGCGGGTACGCTCGTTCGTCGCCGGCGGCGGAGTGGACCAACCCCAGGACCTGTGGACGGCAATGGCACAGCAAATGGGACTTGCCGGCATCGCCATCCCTGACAAGTACGGCGGTACCGGCTCGGGAATACGCGAAGCGGCCGTGGTGACGGAAGAACTCGGGCGGAGCTTGGCGGTGACCCCCTTCCTGTCCTCGATCGTGCTGGGCGGGCAGGCATTGCTCGCCCTCGACGACGAGACGGCGCGTCAGGACTACCTGCCCTCGATCGCGGACGGCTCCGTTCGGATGACGTACGCCTGGTCCGATCACGATCCCACTTCGAAGTCGGGTGTGCGTAGTGGTCCCGCGGGCCTGACCGGAACGGTTCCCTTCGCCCTCGACGGCCTGACGGCCGACCATATCGTCGTCGAGACCGTCGACGCCGGCGGCGAACTCGAGTTCCATCTCGTCTCGACCACCGCGCCGGGACTCACCCGGACGGAACTCGTCAGCGCCGACCCGACACGGTCGGTCGCCCGCCTCGACTTCGACGGCACACCGTCGCGACAGTTGAGGTCGGTCGACCCTGAATCCACTCGTAGCCGGATCATCGACCATGCCGCGCATGCACTTGCGGCGGAGCAGCTCGGCGGGATCATCCGAAGTGTGGAGCTGACCGTGGAGTACGCGAAGATGCGCGTGCAGTTCGGCCGATCCATCGGTTCCTTCCAGGCGGTCAAACATCGGCTCGCGGACATGTATTCGGTGGTCGAGCTCGCCACGGGTCTCGTTCGGGATGCCGGCCGGGCGGGTGACGAGGATCCCGCAGCGTTTGCGCTGGCGGCCCGGTCGGCCTTCGCGTACTGCAGTCGCCAATACCCTCGGCTGGCTCGCGAGATGATCCAACTACACGGTGGTATCGCGTATACCTGGGAGCATGACGCCCATTTCTACTACAAACGCGCACATGCGAGCGGCCAGATACTCGGGGGCCCGGAACCTCACGAAGATGTCGTCGCAACACTTCTCGGCTTTTGAGTATCGGTTGGAGGACACCATGAACACCACACAAAGACAGGACGAGTTGTCGGCGGCCCGCGTCGACGGGGCCCTGGGATTCTGGGAGATCGCACGAGCGCAGCCCGACCGAATCGCGGTCGTCGACCCGGCCCGCGCGCAAACCACATTCGGGGATCTACTCGGACGGGCGGACGCGATCGCGTGCGAACTGCTGGACCTGGGTTTCCGACCGGGCGAATCGGTGGCCGTCTTGATGCGGAACGAACCCCTTTTCGTCGCAGTGCAGTTGGCGACGTCTCAGATCGGGCTCTACCTGACCGCGATCAACTGGCATCTCTCTGTCGACGAGGTCACCTATATCGTCCGAGACAGCGACGCACGCGCGCTGTTCACCGGCTCCGAGGCGGACCTCGCCGGCACCGCAACAGCGGCTGCGGATGCCGCCGGACTCGCGGCGCACTGTCGCTTCGCCAGTTCAGCGATTCCGGGCTTCCGCGATGCCTCGAGCCTCCCTGAGCGGGACGTTGATCCTGCAGTAAGACAGCATGGGATGTCCATGCTCTACACCTCGGGGACCACCGGACGACCCAAGGGCGTGCGAAAAGAGAATCCGAAGACGACACCGGAAGCCGCCGTTGCAGAATCGATTCCCGGTCGGGAACGTCGGCACGGCATCAAACCCGGTCCGGGCGTGCACGCCGTCGTCGCACCGCTCTACCATGCTGCACCGAACGGGTTCGCGATCAGCGCCCTGCACATGGGCCGCCCACTGATCCTCTTCGACAAGTGGAATCCGGAGGAGTTCCTCAGGGTCGTCGAGAAGTACCGGGTGACGGACACCCACATGGTGCCGACCATGTTCCACCGACTGCTGGCACTGCCCTCCGAGGTGCGCACCCGCTACGAGGTATCCTCGCTCGAGGCGGTGGTCCACGCCGCTGCCCCGTGCCCGGTCCACGAGAAATGGGCGATGCTCGAGTGGTGGGGGCCGATCCTGTTCGAGTACTACTCCGCGACCGAGGGCGGCGGTACATCAGTGACCGCACAGGAATGGGTCGAACATCCCGGCACTGTGGGCCGCGTGTGGCCGGGCGCCGAGATCAAGATCCTCGACGCGGAGGGACGGGAACTGCCCGCGGGCGAGATCGGCGGAATCTATATCCGCAACAGCACGTCCTTCGAGTACTACAAGGATCCGGCCAAGACCGCAGAGGCACGTGAGGGCGACTTCTTCACCGCCGGTGATGTCGGCTATTTCGACGAGGACGGCTGGCTATATCTTTCCGACCGCCGCTCGGATCTGATCATCTCCGGAGGAGTCAACATCTATCCGGCGGAAGTCGAGGCGGTACTGCTGACTCATCCGGCCGTCATGGACGCCGGCGTGATCGGTGTGCCTGACCGAGAATGGGGAGCGACCGTACACGCAGTCGTCGAACCGGCCGCCGGCCGTGAGGCCGGTGATGCTCTGGCATCTGAGTTGCTCGAACATTGCAAGTCCACTCTCGCACGGTTCAAATGCCCTCGCACCCTGGAGTTCCGCGTCCTGCCGAGAACGCCGACCGGCAAATTGAGTAGAGCCGAGCTGCGAGCATCAATCGTCGGTGATTCGACACGACCGCCCAACCAATCCAGCCCGGGCGACAGCAGCCGCTGACCGGCCTGTCCTTCCCATCCACCCCCATCTCTGAGGAGAACTCCATGCGCGATGCCGTTATCGTCGATGCGGTCCGCACCCCGATCGGGCGGCGCAACGGCGCATTGTCCGGGTTCCACCCTGCACGTCTTTCCGCGCACGTTCTGTCCGCCCTCGCGGAGCGCAACGGCCTGGATCCGCTGACCGTCGACGACGTGATCTGGGGCTGTGTCAGCCAAGTCGGGGAGCAGTCGGGCAACATCGCCCGCATCGCGGCGCTCGCGGCGCGGTGGCCCGAAACCGTTCCCGGCACCACGGTGACCCGCGCCTGCGGGTCCAGCCAGCAGGCAGTGTCGTTCGCCGCGGCCACCGTCATCTCCGGCCAGAACGACGTTGTCGTCGCCGGTGGGGTGGAGGCGATGTCCCGCGTGCCGATGGGATCGGCCGGCACCATTCTGGGCCAGTCCTACCCGACCGAGGTCACCCAGCGCTACGGCGTCGACCAGTTCAGCCAAGGCGCCGGTGCCGAGATGGTGGCGGAGAAATGGTCGCTGTCGCGGACCGAACTCGACGAGTACGCCCTCCGCTCCCATGCACTGGCGGCGGCCGCAGCAGACTCGGGAGCGTTCGACCGGCAGATGGTCCCCACCGACACGCTTTCCCAGGACGAGGGCATCCGCCGCAACGGGTCGCTGGAGACGTTGGCCAACCTGAAGCCGGTTTTCAGAGAGGACGGTGTCATCCATGCCGGCAATTCGTCGCAGATCTCCGACGGTTCAGGAGCGCTGCTCATCACCACCAGCGAGTACGCGGCCAAGCAGGGCTGGAAGCCGATTGTCCGGGTGCACACCGCGGTCGCCCTGGGCGACGACCCGCTGATCATGCTCACGGCACCGATCGCGGCCACCGCCAAGGCGTTGAGCCGGGCAGGCCTGACCGTGGACGACATCGGCGCGTTCGAGATCAACGAGGCGTTCGCACCCGTGCCGCTCGCATGGCAGAAGGAGACCGGTGTGACCATGGACCGGCTGAATCCGCTCGGTGGCGCAATCGCCGTCGGCCATCCGCTGGGTGGGTCCGGTGCCGTCCTGATGACTCGGCTCGTTCATCACATGCGGGACAACGAGATCCGATACGGGTTGCAGTCGATGTGCGAGGCCGGGGGAATGGCCAACGCCACGATCCTCGAGTTGCTCTGATCGGCGAGATGGACCGAGTTGCCGACGATCGAACTCTCGGCGGGTTGCAGGGGTTTGCGCCCCATCTGCACGCTGAACGCGTTGCGCTTCTGCTGAGGGCCGCCTGCGGTATAGTCGATAACTATGTCGAATTACGTCCCGTGCGATGTGCCGATGGTCGGCGGAGAAAGGATACTCAATGCCGTCGTCTAAGGATGTCCCCAGCTCGAATGGTGCAGGGGAGATGGGAAATCCATCGACAGCACGGGACCGAAACGGCAAGGGCCCGCGGACTCGTGGGGGATGGACGCCCGCGGGGACTGCGGCGAAGCGCCGCGAGACCCATTCTCGGCAGGGAACTGCGCGCGGTCAGCGGCGGCGTCGAGAAATCCTCGATGCGGCTCGGCGGGTCTTCGAACGGGATGGATACATCGACGTCAACGTCGAAGACATTGTGCAGGAGGCGAATGTTTCGAGGGGAAGCTTCTACACCTACTTCCCGTCGAAACTGGATGCATTCCAGGCCTTGACATCCGAGATGGGCGATCAGATCGACCAAGCTGTCACGTATCGGGCGGACCCTGCGCACGTGAGTCCGGTCGATGACCTACGTGAAGCCAATCGTCGATACATCGAGGTTTATCGGGAGAACGCGGCGTTCTACGGGTTGGTGGAGCAGGTATCGACCATGGACGCGGAGACCGGGAGTTTCCGGCAGATCGGCCGCAAGCGTCACATAGACCGAGTCGCCCGGCGTATACGGGCGTGGCAGAAGCAGGGCTACGCGGATCCGGCGATACACCCGACCAGTACGGCCGCTGCTCTGGTATCGATGACGAGCAACCAGTGCTACTGGTGGTTCGTCGGCGGTGAAAAGAGCGGCCACCCCGATCGCGATGACGAAGTGCTCAACGATATTTGGGTGCGGGTGCTCGGCCTGCGCGACGAGCCTTGTGGTGAGTGGATGAAATCCGCGTAACCCCCACACGGGACGGCTTTTCCAAGCCCGAAACCCGATGACAATCGACGGTGCGGATCGTGGAAGCTCGTACGACCGCCCGGGGTCGGTAACAATCGCGCACAGTGAGCCGTGAATGGGATTGCTGTGCTGGACGATTGGTTGACCCCCTCTGGCGGTTCGGGCTGCCCACTGCGCGCATGCCGCCGCGCACAGCGTTCGTGGACACTTCCGCTGGCGATGCCTGGCGCTCGTCGTAGAGCTGACTGATTCCGACGCGAAGCTCATCGCGGAACCCCGGCAGTGGAGCCTTCCTCCAGGGCATCGGGAATGGCGGCGGTGACCGTTCGGTGCAATGTCCTGAATGCGAACGCTTTTCGACGTCACCTCTGTCGACGACCCGTGGCCACTCCGGGGGTTGACGAGTGACCGCGATCACTTTAGCCTTTATTTCGACAGTGATGTCGAAATAGAAGATGGCCGACCCCGACTGAGCACCGCCATTTCTGCAGGAAATGCGTAAGGCCTCACTCGACTACTGATTTCGACCCGAACCTCATGAAGGATTCTCATGGCCACAGCCAACTTTTCCGTCGACCGCGCGGACACGCGCGCCCCGCAGGACTCTCAGACGACCACCACACGTGCGTGGGGAATGACGGGCCTCGTCCTCTTCCTCTACGTCGTCAATTATGCAGACAAGGCCGTCCTCGGCATCGTCGCTCAGCCGCTCGCGCATGACCTCGGGCTCGATCACGCCCAGATCGGGCTCGTCGGCTCGCTGTTCTTCGTTACGTTTACCGTCGGCGGGTTCCTTGCCGGCCCGTTGGCCAGGTACCTCACCCTGCGCTGGGCACTGCTTGCACTCGCTGCCGCATGGTCGCTGGTCATGCTGCCGCTCGTGATCGCCGCGAGCCTGACGGTGCTCATTGTCAGCAGGATGCTGCTCGGACTGGCCGAGGGGCCGGGCTCCGCGCTCATGCACACCGCCACGTACTCCTGGCACCCGCCGGCCAAGCGTGGTCTGCCGAGCGCGCTGCTCCTGGGCTCCGCGTCCATCGCGAAGATCGCGCTCGCACCCATCCTCACTTTCGTGACGATCCAATACGGTTGGCGGGCAGCGATCGTGGCGCTGTCCGGTCTGGGGATGGTGTGGGTCGTGTGCTGGCTGATCGGCTGGAAAGACGGTCCGTTCACCGGCAAGTCGGTGGAGACCGTCGCTGTCGCAACAAGTTCCGACGGCGTAAATGCTCTCGCGCACACCGAGCCGTCTGTTTCCTGGCGTCGCATCTTCCTGTCGCGCACGTTCGTGAGCATCGCAGTTCTGGCGATGGTTATGTATGCGCTGACGACGGTCGTATTGACCTGGCTGCCGTCCTATTTAGAGCAGGGCCTCGGCTATACGAGAATGCAAGCCGGATCGATGTTCGCGGCTCCCTCCATCGTGGCACTGCTCCTGATGGTGACCTCCGGCTCGGTCACCGACCGGCTGATCCAGCGAGGCGCCACCTCGCGGCTGGTCCGCGTCATCGTGCCGTGCACCGGTGTCCTGCTCTGTGGGGCAGTTCTGACCGCGCTACCCCTGATAAGGATCCCAGTGATCGCTGTCGTGGTGCTCTCGATCGGCTACGGGTGTGGAATGATAGCCCTTCCGCTGGTAAGCGCGGCGATCTCTGAGCTGTGCCCGCCGCAGCAGACCGCCGGAACAATGGGTGTATTCATGGCATTCGCCGCCGTCGGCGGGCTCATCGCCCCGTATGCGACCGGTGTCATCGTCGATAATGCTGCCACCGCAGGCGAGGGGTATGCCTTGACGTTCCAGGGCATTGGGATCCTCGGTGCCCTCGCCGCAATCCTGGTGCTGGTGTTCGCGAACCCCGAGCGGGACCGCGAGCTCATCCGCACCAAGGCATAGTCTGTGCACAACCACTCGTCGATACTCTCGGTATCCGGCGAGTGGTTCACACATGTGAAGCGCCGATTCCCGCCTCGGCCAGGAGGTGGGCGGCGTCGACGGGACAGCCCGTGCGGTCGTCGGCCGGTGGACCACACTGTCGTGCAGATCGCGAGCATGCTGAAAGTGCTGCGCACCAAGGTGTATGGGCATCTGAACAAGCGGGTGGACATCGCACCGATCACGCAGGATGTCGACGATCGACCTGCACCATTGCCAACGTCTCGGAGACGTCCGACCTGTGGGCACGAACCCACCACCCGCTCCGAGGCGGTGCACCAGCGCGCTGCCCTCGCGGTGATGTGGCTACACCGTCGACATCGCCTGCGGCATCTGCGGCGATTGCCCCATCCTCACCGGGTCACTCGCCAAGCAGGCCGAGAACGGCGAGCTGACCGTGCGGGTGCAACGATGGCTCGCCGCCACCGGATGGACCATCACTCCGGATCTTCTCTGCCGGAACATGCAGGGGACATCGTGAACTGGGCTCGGCGCCCCCCGCAGCGTCTCGAGAAGTGACGGAGTACGTCAGCCTGGATTCGCTTGGCGTCATCAATGAGGTGCACTGCGGATCAGGGTCGGTCCTCGTAGGCCACGCTGTCCTTGCGGGTAGTGAAAGACCGGAAGTGACCGATATCGAGGTCGGCGGGCTCGTCCCCGGGAAACCGTATCGGGTGGGAACGGCTGCGCGCGGCGAACATGCTGTGCGAGCTCAATGCCACGAATACCCACATGGTGTTCCGGCACCACGACGCCCAACAAGCGCCCGCTGCCACGGAGGAACCCGAGAAGGCTTACCGGGCCGAGCCGACGTCGGTCTCCGAGCGAAAGGCAGCGCGAGGTGTACCCACCGGCGGAGCGCGTGACGTTCGGTCCGCGAAGGTTGGGCGGTCCGGCGTGTCTCCGATCGGGCTCGGCTGCTGCTCCTCAGCGGGTGGTGGACATCATGGTTGCGACGAGGACAGCGGGCCGGTCGGACCGGTTGCTCCACGCGTGCTTGGTACCTCGCTGCACCACGGAGTCGCCGACCCGGAGCAGGGTTTCTGTTTCCTCGAGGACGACGTAGATCTCGCCCTCCACGACGGTCAGGACGTCGACCGTGTCGGTGACGTGCATCCCGGGGACGTCGCTGTCGACGTGGGTGTCGCCGGCGCCGACCTCGCCCATCGCGTCGGCGAAGGCGTCGGTGCCTTGCCATTCGGCGTCTGGAGGGAATTGGAGCATCCGCACCACGAGCCCGCCTGCCGGTGGGTCGAGCACGATCGTCTCGCCCAGGGTGCTCTCCGAGCCGACTACCGCCGGGAGGGCGTCGACCTGCCACAGGTCGACCGCGCCGAATATCGGGGTCACGAACCGGGTCGCGCCCGGGCCGTCGCTGATGATCGTGGAGCGACCGTCCTCGATCCCGGTGACGACGCAACGGCCGACGAGCTGGTCCGAATTGCTCATGATGTGTCTCTCCTTGACGCAAATGCTGTTGGTGAGGTGATGGGATGAGGGGGTGCGTGAGCTGACCGAGTTGATCGGCACCTCAGCCCGGCATGCCGGGTGGTCGCGTCGCGCCGGCATGAGCGAGGGTGTTCCAGTTCTGCGCGGTGTGGCTCTCGACGTCGTAGCCGGCGTCGCGGATTGCCCGGTCGGCTCGCCGGTAGGACGCCAGCAGGGTTCGTGCGGCGAGGGCGTGGCCGCGTGAGATCTGGACGCCGGCGGAGAGCGCGGCGGGGATGAGGTCGTCATGGGCGACCACCTGGGTCACGAGTCCGGCGGCGTGGGCAGCTGCCGCATCGAGGGGTTCGCCGGTCATACTCATCCTGATCGCGGTGCGGCGGCCGACAGCGGCCGGCAGCAGGACGGTCAGGCCCCAGCAGGGCAGCACCCCGACCCGGGCGTGGGTGTCGGCGAAAGTCGCACGCTCGGACGCGATCAGGAAGTCGCAGTGCAGTGCGACCTCGAGCCCGCCCGTAACCGCAGAGCCGTTGATGGCGCCGATGACCGGTTTGGCGGTCGCCGGCCACGGCGCGTGCGAGGCTGCTCCCACGAGTCTCATCAGGTAGGGGTCCTGGGCGGCGACGGCCTTGAGATCGATGCCGGCGCAGAACGCGGGGCCGGCACCGGTGAGCACGATCGCGTCGACGGCGTCGTCCTGGTCGGCCGCTGCCATCGCGGCGGTCAGCTCCTGGAGCACCGGGCCGTTGAGGGCGTTGCGCGACTCGGGCCGGGCGAGCGTGAGGACGGCGGTCCGGTCGTACGTTTCGCACCGGACGAGCTGGTCGGTCATCGCGACCCACCTCCCACCATGGCATGCGGTCTGGGCTCGCCTGACGCGGTCTGGGTGCGCATCGGAAGTTGCTCCTGTCGGTTCAGTGGTGATTTCGTCCAAAGGGACTCGATCGTCGTTGTGTTGCCGTCGAGCGGCGCGGTGAAGCTCGCTCGATGGGTTCGCGCGGGGTCAGAGGGAGCGGGCGACAATGTCTTTCATGGTCTCGTTCGAGCCCCCGTAGATCCGCTGTACGCGTGCGTCGGCGTACATTCGCGCGATCTTGTACTCCCTCATGTAGCCGTAGCCGCCGAAGAGCTGGACGCACTTGTCGATGACCTCGCCTTGCTGCTCGGTGAGCCACCACTTGGCCATGGCGGCGGTGGCGGAGTCGAGGCCGCCATCGAGGTGTCTCTGGATGCAGGAGTCGATGAACACGCGGGACGCGTGCGTCACGGTCGCGCATTCGGCAAGCACGAACTTGGTGTTCTGGAAGTCGAAGATCGTCTGGTCGAATGCCTGGCGGCTCTTCACATAGGTGATCGTCTCGGCCAGCGCGGTCTCCATGGCTGCGACGGCTTGGAGCCCGATGTAGAGGCGCTCTTGCGGCAGCAAGGACATCAATTGGGCGAAGCCCTGGCCTTCGACCTCGCCGAGCAGGTGCTCGGTCGGAACGCGAACGTCTTCGAAGAACAGCTCCGCGGTGTCCTGACCGGGCAGGCCGACCTTGTCGAGGACGCGTCCTCGGGTGAAACCTGGGCAGTCGGCGGTCTCCACCAGGAGCAGCGAGATGCCCCGTGCCCCAGCAGAGGTGTCGGTCTTGACAGCGAGCAGGATGAGGTCGGCGGTCGCGCCGTTGGAGATGAAGGTCTTCGCCCCGTTCACGACGTAGCTGTCGCCTTCTCGCTCGGCCTTGGTTTTGAGGTTCTTCAGGTCCGAACCGCCGCTGGGCTCGCTCATCGCGACTGCCGCGATCAGCTCGCCGGAGGCCATGCCCGGTAGCCACCGGTATCGCTGTTCCTCGGTGCCATAGGCGAGGAGGTAGTGCGCGACGACGCCGCTGTGCACGGCGTTGCCGAAGGACAGCTCACCCACGAGCGACTGTGCCTCCAGAACCGCGAGGTCGTGCGCGAAGGTCCCGCCACCGCCGCCGTACTCCTCGGGGATCGAGCAACACAGCAGACCCAACGCTCCGGCCTTCGTCCAGATCTCGGGGTCGACCTGGTGCTGGGCCTCCCATCGCTCCCGATGGGCAAGCAGGTCGGTGAAGAACTTCTCCGCCAGCGACCCGACCGCGCGGACCTCGTCATCACGCCAGGAGGAGACGTACCCGCGTCCACCCCGCGAATGGTTCTCCTTCGCAGCCACTCTCATCCCTTCGCCTCCAGATCGACATGCGACCGTGAAGCACCGTCACACACGCCCGTCGGTTCCGGCGGATACATCGCGGCGATCTGCGCGGCGTAACGATCGTTGACGGACTTGCGGCGCACCTTCATCGTGGGGGTGAGTACGTCGCTGCCGGGCTGCCAGTACTCGGGCATCACAGTGAACGCGCGCACCTGTTCGGCGCGTGACAGCTTCGAGTTGGCGACGTCGATCCCTTGTTGCATGGCGTCCTGCAGGGAGGAATGAGCGGCGAGGGCGGCGATGTCGGACGGAAGGCTGTGTTGCGCCGCGAACACGGCTGCGGCATCGGGGTCGAGCACCACCAGGAGGGAGACGAACGGTCTGTGGTCCGCGATCGCGACGACCAGGCCGGCCAGCGGACATGCGTCGCGGACCGTGCTCTCGATGTGGGACGGGGACATGTTCTTGCCGGAGGCGTTGATGATGAGGTCCTTCTTTCGGTCCACGATCGCAACGTGGCCGTCCTGGATGGTGGCGATGTCACCGGTGTGAAGCCACCCTTCGGCGTCGATGGCCTCGGCCGTCTTCTCGGCTTCCTTGCGATAGCCCCGCATCACAACCGGACCGCGGATCAGCAGCTCACCGTCGTCGGCCAGGCTCACCTCGACGTCGGGGTACGGCGTGCCGACCGTGCCGACCCGAATGTCGTCAGGTGGGTGCGTCGTCGCGATTGCGGAGCTCTCCGTCATGCCGTAGACCTCGCGGACAGGGATACCGAGCATCATCATGAACTCGTGGGCGTCGGGGGTCACCGGGGCGGCACCTGAGGCGGCCACCCGGAGCTCGTCGAGGCCCAAAAGCGCCCGGAGCGGAGCGAGGACGAGCCGGTCGGCCTCGGCGTGCTGTGTCAGGAGCTCGCTGTCGGGATTCTCACCCGCCTGCTCGGCACGGACCTTGCGCATCCCGATCTCGAACGCCCACGCGGCGGCTTCCCGCTCGGCCTCGTTGGTCTGGGCGGCCACCGCCAGTTGGATTCCGGTCCTGAGCTTGTACCAGGTCTGCGGGACACCGAAGAAGACGTGTGGGCGGACCTCGACCAGACCAGCGAGCACGTCCCTCGGATTCGCGATGTCCGTCACCTCGGCCGCTTGAACCATCGCCACGTAGTGGGCGAGCAGCCGGTTGGCCACGTGCGCGTCGGGAAGGTAGGAAAGCACACGCTCGTGGACTCGCGGTCCGAGGTCTGCCCTGATGGTGGCCCGGGCGCTCACCAGCGTGCCGGCGTGTGTGAGCTCGACGCCCTTGGGTGTGCCGGTGGTGCCCGAGGTATACACGATGGTCAGCAGGTCGTCCGGCCGGACTGCCCGCCAGGTCGCATCGAAGTCGAATTCCGGTGCAGGCGTGGCCTCGACGTCCGCGAGGCTGATGGTGCCGTGAGGCTCTCCGTCGACGCAGACGATGTGCTCGATACTGCTGCCCTGCGCCTGCGCCTCGAGCAGCACCGGGACGAAGGCCTCCTCGCAGACCACCACCCGGTTCTCGGCGTTGTCGAACAGGTATCGGATCGTTTCCACGGGGTTGGTGTTGTACACCGAGAACGGCGCTGCGCCGAGATGGAGTACCGCCGTGTCGACGAGGTGGAACTCGGGCCGGTTGGTGAGCATCAGGGCCACCGTGTCACCCGCTCGGACACCCAGCTGTGCAAGCCCCGCCGCGATCGTCCGAACCCGGTCGGCGTACTCGCTCCACGTGATCGACACCGCGCCGCCCGGTGTGCGCAGCGCGACTCTGTCCGGGTTGGCCGCGGCGGTCTCCTGGAAGACGTGACAGAAGGTCGGGGGGTTGCTCATGGGGGCTCCTGTAGGGAAGGTTCGCAAAATAAGTGAATCACACGTCACGCTGGCTGGCAATGAAACGACTCAGAGCGGTAATCGAACCGTTGCACCGAGTGGCGTCCGATAGAATCGGACGTCACGGAAGTCGTCCCAAGCCTGCGACGTCACTCGTGCGCACACCGTCGACGACGGGAAGGCCCGCAGTTCACCCGAGTGGATCGGTAGGCTGCCCGGGCGCATACGAAAGGTCGTGAGGTGAATGGCGACGGGGACCCGGCCGCGCAACCGCAAGGCCTTGATCCGAGCGGCGGCAGCCGAGCTCTTCCGCGACCGTGGGTACCACAACGTCTCCATGGCAGACGTCGCCGAGGCCGTGGGGATGACCGCTCCCGCCCTCTACCGCCACTACCACAACAAGCAGGACCTCCTGGCGGACACGGTGCACTCCGTGGTCGACTCCATCGAGGAGGTCCTGACCGGGGCAGACGGGTTCGACGACCTGTTGCGCCGGATGGCGGCCCTCACCGTGCAGCAGCACGGCCTGGCCGCGATCTGGCTGCGTGAGTCCCGCAACCTCGACGACGAGCAGCGCGGAGCGGTCGCCCAGCGCTCCTTCACGCTGATGGAGACGTTCCGGTCCCACCTGCGCAACGAACGCCCGGATCTGCCGGAGTCCGACTGTGTGCTGCTGTCGGTCGCGATCATCGGCGTCTTCGCGATGCCGACGACGACGCGCCAGCCCCTCTCTCGATCCCGGCCCGAACACCTCCTCTACCGCGCAGCGTGGGCGAGCGCCAGATGCGTGCTCGGCTCGTCGGGGCCGGTCGCATTGCTGCCCGGCCTGGGACCCGACGATTCGCACGCGGTCGCCGGCGTGCGGATGCCTCGCCGGGACCTGCTGCTCAACGCGGCGATCCGGCTCTTCGACGAGCGCGGCTTCCAGTCCGTCGGTCTGGGCGACATCGCCGACGCCGCCGGAATCGTGCGCTCCGGTGCCTACCGGTACTTCGACAACAAGACCGAGCTGCTCGTCGCCGCCATGACGACGGCCGCCGACCGGATGTGGCACTCGGCGACCTCGGCCCTCGCGCTGGCCGAGGAGCCGCACGAAGCACTCGAGCGCATCGTCGGCGGCCACGTGGAGTTCGCGCTCGAGAACCCGCACCTGCTGGGGATCATGGTCTACGACCAGGGCGAGCTGCCCGACCACGAGCGACGGCGGTTCGACCGGCTGGTGAGCGACTACGACGACGTCTGGCCCCAGGCCCTCGTCCAAGCGCTGCCCGACACCGACACCGCAGAGGGCATGAGAAAGATCGACATGGCCCGGGTGATGATCTTCTTCTCGGTCCGGTGGGGGCCCCAGCCGCGGCGCGCCGACCTCGGAGAACGCCTCACGGAGATCGCGATGGCGATCCTGCAGGCATGACAGAAGTGAATTGTGCGACACCCGTCTCCCGATCGAGTC
>SEEV01000306.1 GCA_004211695.1 Rhodococcus sp. (in: high G+C Gram-positive bacteria) | reverse complement strand
TCGTCGACCAGGAAGCTCAACGAGATGTGGCTGAGCTGATCGGCGAGCAGTTGCTCGGCGAACCGGCCCGGAAACCGCATCAGGTGGTCGGTGGCGATGGAACCGGTTACCGCAATTGTCACGGGCGGATGCCTTTCGATGAGTTCGGTCGGGATTTCTCACCGTACCCGGAGTACCACCACGATCGGTCGGCAGCTCGAAGACGTGGATACGGGGAGGTCGGGCATGAAAAAAGTCTGACGCGGCAGCCGGTCGGCGCCGCGTCAGACTTGTCGATTCAGTTGTTCTTCGGCCCGGGACTCAGTTGAAGGAGTCGCCGCAGGCGCACGAGCCGGTCGCGTTGGGGTTGTCGATGGTGAAACCCTGCTTCTCGATGGTGTCGACGAAGTCGATCGACGCACCCTCGACGCCGTGGACGGCGGTCTCGTTCTGCACAGTCATGGGCTCTCCCTGTAGTTCGTAACAAACCCGTGAACGCTTCAACGGTACTCCGCGCCCGACTTATTCCCGGGTTCCATTCCCTGCGGCGTCCGCAGATCGATCCACGTCCATGGTATCCGACGTCTCGATGTCGGGTTACTGCCCTGCAGCGGCGCCGTCCCACCCACGGGCAGCGGCCGCCGCGAGGTCCCGCAGCTGCGCATACGCGTCCGCCATCGCGAGTTCGACCGAACCGGCGTGGTCCACGAGGGACAGTGCGCGGTCGATGCCTGCGCGGTCGAGGTCGGCGGTGTCGAGGAGGACCTGCCCGGCCAGGACGAGTGTCGCGATCGTCCGCCTGCGGGCGGCGGCGGCGAGCGCGATGACGAGTTTCCCGCGCAGCGACTGCTGGTCGAGACGCCCTTCCCCGGTGATGACCAGCTGGGCGGAGGCGAGTTGCCGGTCCTGCCGGGTGCGCTGCGCGACCACGTGAGCACCGGATTCGCGGGTCGCCCCGAGGGCGAGGAGGGCGGCGCCGATCCCGCCTGCGGCGCCGGCGCCCGGCTCGGCGGCGACCTCACGCGCCGTCACCCGGCGCAGTTGGCCCGCCCACGCGGTGTTCCGGTCTTCGAGGAACGCGACGGTGTCGGGGTCGGCGCCCTTCTGCGGTCCGAACACGTGAGCGGCGCCGTGTTCGCCCAGCAACGGGTGCTCGACGTCGGTCGCGGCCACCAGTTCCACCGCGCGCAGGCGAGCGACGGCGGCGTCGGCGCTCCCGAACCCCTGCGCCAGGGCCTCGACGAGGCCGCGACCGCCGTCGGTGCAGCTGCTGCCCCCGAGACCCACGACGATCCTGCGCGCCCCGGCGTCGAGGGCCGCAACAACGAGCTGACCGACGCCACGGCTGTGTGCCGCGCGGGCGGTGCGAGGTGTCGGTGGGCCGCCGAGCAGTCCGAGTCCGCAGGCCTGGGCCGATTCGAGGTAGGCGTCGGTGCCGTCGAGGAGCCAGCGGGCCGCGACGTCGGCGCCGAGGGGCCCTTCCACGACTGCCGTCCGGACGGTGCCGCCGGCCGCCGCGACGACGTCGACGAATCCGGGGCCGCCGTCGGACTGCGGTGCCTCGATTTCCCATACTCTGGAAGGGTGAAATTGCTACGCCGCGGTGATTCGGACAATTCAGACAAGCGGGACGTCGAGGTCGCCGAGTCGTCCACGGCCTCGGAGGCGGAGTCCGCCGAACAGGCAGGCAAGGGCCGCCCGACCCCCAAGCGACGCGACGCCGAGTCGAAGCGTCGCGGCCCGGTCGCGCCCGCGCCACTGACAGCGAAAGAGGCACGGGCCCGCAAGAAGGCCAATCGTGGCAACAAGGAGGAGCGCAAAGTCGCGGCCGCGGAACGCCGCGCTACCGCCGCCGAGCGACGCGCCCGCATGCTCGCCGGCGAGGACAAGTACCTCCTGCCCCGCGACAAGGGCCCCGTCCGCGCCTACGTCCGGGACATCGTCGACGCCCGCCGCAACCTGGTCGGCCTGTTCATGCCGCTCGCACTGGTTCTGATCATGGCGATGTTCGTCAGCCCGGCACTGCAGGCCATCGTGACGCTCGCCATGCTCATCATGATGATGTTCATGGCCATCGAGGGCGTCTGGCTGGGCCGCAAGATCAACAACCAGGTTCGCGAGCGGTTCCCGGACACCCCCGACGGCGGGTTCAAGCTCGGGTGGTATGCGTTCGTGCGGGCATCGCAGATCCGCAAGCTGCGCGCCCCCAAGCCGCGGGTGCGCCCCGGCGACGCCATCTGACGGTCAGTGATGGGGCGCGCGGTGCGTCTCGGCGAGCAGCCGCCCCAATTCTGCGTCACGGTCGTACGACAGGTCCGTCATGGGATCGGCGGGCCGGAAGAAGTTGTCGCGGTAGCTGTTCCGCAGCCGCGGGTGGAGTGGACCCAGGTGCCGACCGGCATACATCACAGCCGCATGCAGCACGAGAAGTAGTGCAACGAGGACGAGGAATTCGGTCATGGCTGAAATTTTCCGCCCATTCACTTCCTGCCAACAGTGGCGGAATTGACGATCTTCGTCAAAATACTGCCATCGTGCCGGGTTGGTAGCGTTTCCCTCCGTGCCCACCGCCGACACCCCGGACCGACCGCGTCGTCCCAACCCGACCTCGCGAACGCTGGTACTCGGCGGTGCACGCTCCGGAAAATCCGCTCACGCCGAGGAACTGACCCAGGCACTCGCCGGAGCGGGCCGGGTCCGCTACGTCGCCACCAGCCACCGCGACCCCACCGACCACGACTGGGAACAGCGGGTCGCGCAGCACCGCGATCGGCGTCCCGACACCTGGCTCACGGTGGAAACCGCCCACCGACTCGACCTCGCCGACCAGCTCCGATCCCCCACCGACACGGCAGCCACCCTCGTCGACGACCTCGGCACCTGGCTCACCGTCGAACTCGACGGCGCCGCGGCCTGGGAATCGCCCCGCGGCACGATCACCGACCGGACGGACGATCTCGTCGCGGCCGTCCATGACTACCGCGGCGCGCTCGTCCTGGTCACCCCCGAGGTCGGTCTCGGCGTCATCCCGGAGACCCGGTCCGGCCGCCTGTTCCGCGACGAGATCGGCGCGCTCAACGCACAGCTCGCGCAGGTCTGCGATCGCGTGCTCCTCGTCATGGCCGGGCTGACCATGACCCTGAAAGATGTTCCCGCACAAGAATCGTGCGGAGCAGAAGTGTCCACTCGAGCGAGAGGCCAAGCGTGACCAGCGAGTCCGTGAGCACCGACCCGGGTCGGTTCGAACCCGTCACCCCGCCCGACGAGGGGGTGCGCGCGCAGGCCGAGGCCCGTCAGTTGCAGCTCACCAAACCGGCCGGCTCACTCGGCCGGCTCGAAACACTCGCCTGCTGGGCAGCGGCCTGTCAGGGCGTCTGCCCACCCACACCCTTCGACCGGGCGCGGGTGGTGGTGTTCGCCGGCGACCACGGCGTCGCGCGGACCGGCGTCTCGGCGTACCCGCCGGAGGTGACGGCGCAGATGGTCGCCAACTTCGTCGGTGGCGGCGCGGCCGTCAACGCTCTCGCGAACCAGGCGGGTGCCAGCGTGCGCGTCGTCGACCTGTCGGTGGACGGTGACACTGATCCGTCCCTGTCCACGTTCAAGATTCGGCGTTCCTCCGGGGCGATCGATCGCGAGGACGCACTCACGCACGAGGAGACCCTGAAGGCCCTCGAGGCGGGCCGGTCGATCGCCGATTCCGAAATCGACTCCGGCGCAGACCTGTTGATCGCCGGCGACATGGGAATCGGCAACACCACCCCGGCCACCGTCCTCATCGCGGCGCTGACGGACACCGAACCGGTGGCGGCCGTCGGCCGGGGCACCGGTGTCGACGACGCCGGCTGGATCCGGAAGACGGCAGCCGTCCGCGACGCGATGCGCCGGGCCCGGCCGGTGGTCCGTGACACGGTGGCGCTGCTGCGGACGGTGTCGGGCGCCGACCTCGCGGCAATGGCCGGGTTCCTCGCCCAGGCCTCCGCGCGCAGGACCCCGGTGATTCTCGACGGAGTCGTCGTCACTGCCGCCGCGATGGTCGCGGAGGAATTGGCCCACGGTGCCCGCGCCTGGTGGGTGGCCGGCCACCGCTCCACGGAACCGGCGCACACGATCGCGCTGAAGCACCTGCAACTCGAGCCGCTCCTCGAACTGGACATGCGACTCGGCGAGGGGTCCGGCGCCGTGACCGCGCTGCCGATCCTCCAGGGCGCCGTCGCCACACTCGCGGAGATGGCGACGTTCGCGGAGGCGGGAGTCAGCACCCGCGACGCCGAAGACGGCGAGAGCACCGAGACCGACTCCGCCGCCCACACCGCGGGCTGACCGTGTCGGGTGTGCTGCTCGCGTTCTCCTGGCTGACGGTTCTCCCCCTACGCGGACCGCACTCCGTGGACCGCACGGCGGGAGGCCGCGCCATCCGGGCGGCGCCGCTGACCGGGATCGCGCTGGGCGGCCTGGCGGCGGGGCTGCTGTGGGTCCTGGTGTCCGCCGGGCTCGATACTGACCTCGCCGGACTGCTGACGGTGGGCGCCCATGCCCTCGCGACCCGGGGCATGCACATCGACGGACTGTCCGACACCGTCGACGGGCTCGGCTGCTACGGGCCGCCCGAGCGGGCGAGGGCAGTGATGCACAGCGGCGGCGCGGGTCCGTTCGGAGTGTGCGCCCTCGTGATCTGCCTGGGCGCGCAGGGACTGGCGTTCGGATCTCTTGCCGCCTCAGGACAATTCGCGTGTGTTGCCGTCGCCGTCGCCGCGGGCCGGGTGGCGGTGGTGTTCGCCTGCCGGCGCGGAATTCCCGCATCGTCGACGGAAGGCTTCGGCGCGTTGGTCGCCGGAACCCAGTCAGCGTGGACCGGTGTCGCGTGGGCGGTACCGCTCGTCGCCGCGGCCGCGTGGTGCACCTCGCCGTGGTGGCAGGGGCCGGTCGTGACGGCGGCGGCGTTGACGCTCACCGCACTGCTGGTCGCCCACTGCGTCCGGCGATTCGGCGGCCTGAACGGCGACGTGCTCGGCGCCGCCCTCGAGATCACCGTCACCGTTTCGGCGATCGGCCTCGCATTCTGAGCGACCGCCGGGACCGCGCTCAGCGCAGTTTCGTCATCCAGCCGTGGGTGTCGGCGAACGTGCCACGCTGAATCCCGGTCAGGGTGTCGCGCAAGGCCATAGTGACCTCGCCGGGCTCCCCGTCCGCGATCGTGAATTCACCCTCGGCCGACTTGACCCGGCCGACGGGCGTGATGACCGCTGCCGTTCCGCACGCGAACACCTCGGTGATCTCGCCCGACTTGGTCTTGGTGCGCCATTCCTCGGTGCTGATCCGGCGTTCCTCCACCGCGAAACCGGCGTCGGTCGCGAGGGCCAGCAGCGAGTTGCGGGTGATGCCCGGCAGCAGCGAACCGGACAGCGACGGCGTCACGAGCCGGGCGTCGGGCCCGGAGCCGAACACGAAGAAGAGGTTCATGCCGCCCATCTCCTCGACGTACGACCGCTCGATGGCGTCGAGCCAAACCACCTGGTCGCATCCCTCGTCGGCGGCCTGCGCCTGCGCGAGAAGCGAAGCCGCGTAGTTGCCCGCGAACTTCGCGGCGCCGGTGCCGCCGGGTGCGGCGCGCACGTATTCCGTCGACAGCCACACGCTCACCGGCTTCACCCCACGCGGGAAATACGCACCTGCGGGCGACGCGATCAGCAGGTAGCGGTACTCGTCGGCCGGGCGCACACCCAGACCGGCCTCGGTGGAGAACATGAACGGGCGGAGGTACAGCGCGTCCTCCCCACCGGCGGCGGGAACCCATTCGTGATCCAGCTCGAGCAGTTCGGTGATCGACTTGACGAACAACTCCTCCGGCAGCTCGGGCATCGCCAGACGGCGAGCCGACGTCCGGAGCCGTTCGGCGTTAGCGTCGAGGCGGAACGTCGAGATGCCGCCGTCGGGCTGCCGGTACGCCTTCAGCCCCTCGAAGATGGCCTGTCCGTAGTGCAGCACCATCGCTGCGGGATCGAGCTGGAGCGGCCCGTACGGTTCCACCTTGGCGTCGTGCCAGCCGAGCTCCGTGGAGTAGGTGATCGACACCATGTGGTCCGTGAAGTACCGGCCGAATCCGGGCGCCGCCAGTATCTCTCGCCGTACCTCGTCGGAGGTGAGGGCGGGATGCGGGACGCGGACGAACTCGGTGACACCTGTCATGCCCGTGATCTTATCGAACGCCTTCCGCCGCCCCGCCGCCGACAGGTCGTCCTCGTCGGGCGCTTACCTGGTGTTGATCTCCACGAACGGCGGAGACACCACCTCTGCGCGCAGCGAGCGTCCCCGAACGTCCACGGCGATCTCGTCGCCGGCCGACACCCCGGCGCCGGAATCGAGCAGCGCCAACGCGATCCCGACCTTGAGCGTCGGTGAGAACGTGCCCGACGTGGTCTCGCCGATCGACTCGCCGTCACGCAGCACGCGCTGACCGGCGCGCAGCACCCCGCGGTCCAGCGCCTTGATGCCCCACAGCTTGCGTGCCGGACCGGACTCCTTCTCGCCGGTGAGCGCCTCCTTGCCCCAGAACCTCGGCTTCTTCCACCCGATCGCCCATCCGCAGCGCGCCTCGAGCGGAGAGATCTCCAACGACAGTTCGTGCCCGTGCAGCGGGTACCCCATCTCGGTGCGCAGGGTGTCGCGGGCGCCGAGACCGGCGACCTGGCCGCCGTGGGCGCGAACCTGCTCGACCGCCGCCCGGAACAACTTCTCGCTGTCCTCCCAGCGGGGCAGCAGTTCGAAACCGACCTCGCCGGTGTATCCGCTGCGGCACACCCGGACGGGAACGCCGTCCCAGGTGGCGTCCGCGAAGGCCATGTAGTCGATGTCGGTGGGCAGGCCGAGCGCGGTGAGCACCTCCACCGACTTCGGCCCCTGCACGGCGATCACACCGAAGTCCCGGTGCTGGTTCTCCACCGTGACGCCCTCCGGCGCCGTGGCGGCCAGTGCCGCGACCACGTCCGCGGTGTTGGCCGCATTGGGGACGAGGAACACCTCGTCGGGGCTCACGTAATAGGCGATCAGATCGTCGACGACCCCACCCGACGGCGTGCAGCAGAGCGTGTACTGCGCCTTGCCGGGACCGATCTTGTCGAGGTCGTTGGTGAGTGCCGAGTTGACGAAGGCGGCCGCGCCACTGCCCCGCACGAGCGCCTTGCCGAGGTGACTGACGTCGAACACCCCCACCGATTCGCGCACCGCGGTGTGCTCGACGACGGTGCCGGCGTACGACACGGGCATCTCCCAGCCACCGAACGGAGCGAACGTGGCTCCGAGTTCGACGTGAACGGCGTGGACGGGCCCCTGCGACAACTGCTCCTCGGTCATGCGCCTCAACTTATCGGACCGTCGGGCGCACCGGGTAGACGACGACGGAGGAGCACTACCATCGGGACGGACGTCGGCGAGCCGACTCCACCCGACCCCGAACCGCTGCAGGAGAGACACCGTGAGCACTCGCACAGCCCGACCCCTCGGACCACAACTCGCCCTGGCCGGCACCGTCGGCAAGCGCGTGGACGTGTTGGTGATCGGGCTGACGTCGACCTCGGACGGCCCCGAAATCGCGCTCGGCGACGGCATCGTCGACGAATCGGTGCTGACCGATCTGCTCGACACGTTCGTCGCGGTGGGCGCCTCCGGCAAGGCCGAGGAGACCACGCGCATCCCGGCACCCGACACCCTTCCGGTCGACAGTGTGCTGGCCGTCGGACTCGGTTCGGCGGAGAAGCTGGACGCCGAGCAGATCCGCAAGTCCGCGGGCGCCGCGGCGCGGGCCCTCAGTGGCGTGGGCACCGTCGCGACCACCCTGTCCGCGCTCGATCTCGGTGCGGCAGCGGAAGGTTTCGCTCTCGGCGCGTACCGGTTCACCGAGTTCAAGTCCGCGAAGTCCGCACCCGGCCCCGACGCACAGCCCGTCGCCCGGGTGGAGCTTCTCGTGTCATCCCCGCGTGCGAAGGAGTCGAAGGACACCCTCGCTCGCTCGTCGGCGATCGCCGAGGCCGTGGCCACCGCCCGCGAATTCGTCAACACTCCCCCGAGCCACCTATTCCCCGCCGAATTCGCCGACCGCGCAAAGACTCTCGGTACCGACGCCGGCCTGAAGGTCGAGGTCCTCGACGAGAAGGCGCTCGAGAAGAACGGGTACGGCGGCATCCTCGGAGTGGGCAAGGGCTCGTCCCGCCTGCCGCGGCTGGTGCGCCTGAGCTACACCGCGAAGAAGCGGAACGCACCCAAGGTCGCGCTCGTCGGCAAGGGCATCACGTTCGACACCGGCGGCATCTCCATCAAGCCCGCCGCCGGCATGGAGAACATGACATCCGACATGGGCGGCGCCGCAGCCGTTGTCGCCACCGTCGTCCTCGCCGCCAAGCTCGGACTGCCCGTCGACGTCACCGCCACCGTCCCGATGGCCGAGAACATGCCGTCGTCCACCGCGCAGCGTCCCGGCGACGTCCTCACCCAGTACGGCGGAACCACGGTCGAGGTCATCAACACCGACGCCGAGGGACGTCTCGTCCTCGCCGACGCCATCGTCCGCGCCTGCGAGGACGACCCCGACTACCTCATCGACACCGCGACCCTCACCGGCGCGCAGATGGTGGCGCTCGGCAACCGCACCCCCGGCGTCATGGGCACCGACGAGTTCCGCGACCGGGTCGCCTCCATCTCCCAGGAGATCGGCGAGAACGCGTGGGCCATGCCCATGCCCGCAGAACTGCGCTCGGACCTCGACTCGAAGATCGCCGACCTCGCCAACGTCACCAACCACCGCTGGGGTGGCATGCTCGCCGCGGCGCTGTACCTGAAGGAATTCGTGGCCGACGGGGTCCAGTGGGCGCACATCGACGTCGCCGGCCCTGCCTACAACTCTTCGGGACCGTGGGGATACACCGGCCGCGGCGGCACAGGCGTGCCCGTGCGCACCATGATCTCGGTGATCGAGGACATCGCCGCCAACGGGTAGGCGCTCCGCGCTCGTGCGTGGTCGACGAGTCCCTGCGGTCGTCGACCACGCACGAGCGGCGCAGCCGCCTACAGGTCCCGCTCGCGCTCCCGTCTCCGCTCGATCCGGCGCCGCGCGTCGTGGTCACGCATCCGCTGCGGATAGCCGGTCTTGCGGACGTCGTACACCGGGATGCGGAGATCCTCGCCGAGTTTGCGGGCGCCGCGTTCTCCGCCCACGCGGCGCCGGGTCCACTCGCCGTCCGCCGCGACGAGCACGACGGTGACTTCGGTCACCGTCGTCTGCGGTTCCACGTACGCCTCCACCCCGAGGTGCGTGCGAGTCCAGTTCGCCAGATAGGCCGCATCCTCCGGGGACGCCTGGGATCGGCCGGACCGAGGCCGCGAGAAACGGTCGAACAACCCCACGTCGAGCCTCCTCGAGTGCGTGCGCCGAACTGCGCCGGCAACTGTCCTCCAAGTTTGCCAGCGAACGACGGCTCTCCGCCCGACACGAAAACTACTGGCCGGACGAACCCTTGCTCGAAGTCTCCACGGACAAGGTGGACACGGAAATCCCGTCTCCCGTGGCCGGCGTTCTCAGCAAGATCGTTGCTCAGGAAGACGACACCGTGGAAATCGGTGGCGAACTTGCCGTGATCGGCGACGCCGGTGAGGCTCCTGCCTCCGACTCCGCTCCCGCACCCGCCGCCGAAGAGCCCGCCGCCGAGCCGGCTCCCGCCGCCGAGGCACCGGCCGCAGAGCCTGCGCCCGCAGCGTCCGGCAACGGTTCCGCCGAGGGCACCGCTGTAAACATGCCGGAACTCGGCGAGTCCGTCACAGAGGGCATCGTCACCCGTTGGCTGAAGGCCGTCGGCGACGAGGTCGCCGTGGACGAGCCGCTCGTCGAGGTGTCCACCGACAAGGTCGACACGGAGATCCCGTCGCCCGTCGCCGGAACCCTCCTCGAGATCAGCGCCGAGGAAGACGACACCGTGTCCGTCGGCGGTCAGCTCGCCGTCATCGGCTCCGGTGCACCCGCCGCCAAGCCTGCCGCGGAACCGAAGCCCGAGCCCACCCCCGAGCCCGCCAAGCCCGCGCCTGCTCCGGAGCCGGCGAAGCCCGAGCCCGCCAAGAGCGCCCCGGCCCCGGCCGCCGCTCCCGCAGCGTCCGCCCCGGCTCCCGCAGCCGCGGCACCCGCTCCCGCGGCCACCTCGGGTGACAGCACCCCGTACGTCACCCCGCTGGTGCGCAAGCTCGCCGCGGACAACAGCGTCGACCTGTCCTCGGTGACGGGCACCGGAGTCGGTGGCCGCATCCGTAAGCAGGACGTCCTCGCCGCCGCCGAGGCCAAGAAGGCACCGGCTGCCGCGCCTGCTGCCGCACCGGCCGCCGCCGCAGCTCCCGCAGCCGCATCCGCCGGGGTCCGCCCCGAACTGGCACACCTGCGCGGAACCACGCAGAAGGCCAACCGGATTCGTCAGATCACCGCCACCAAGACGCGGGAGTCGCTGCAGAGCACGGCGCAGCTCACCCAGACCTTCGAGGTAGACGTCACCCGGATCGCGGCCCTGCGTGCGCAGGCCAAGAACACCTTCCTCGAGCGCGAGGGCGTCAAGCTCACGTTCCTCCCGTTCTTCGCGAAGGCCGTCGTCGAGGCGCTGAAGTCGCACCCGAACGTAAACGCCAGCTACGACGAGGCGAACAAGCAGATCACCTACTACGACGCCGAGCACCTGGGCATCGCGGTCGACACCGACCAGGGTCTGCTGTCGCCGGTCATCCACAACGCCGGCGACCTGTCGCTGGCCGGGCTGGCCCGCGCCATCGCGGACATCGCCAAGCGCGCCCGCTCCGGCGGGCTCAAGCCGGACGAGCTGTCCGGTGGCACGTTCACGATCACGAACATCGGCAGCCAGGGCGCCCTGTTCGACACCCCGATTCTCGTGCCGCCGCAGGCCGCGATGCTCGGAACGGGCGCGATCGTCAAGCGTCCCGTGGTCGTGACCGACGAGTCCGGCAGCGAATCCATCGGCGTCCGCTCGATGTGCTACCTGCCGCTCACCTACGATCACCGCCTCGTCGACGGTGCCGACGCCGGCCGCTTCCTGACCACGATCAAGCAGCGTCTGGAGCAGGGATCGTTCGAGGCCGACCTGGGTCTCTAACGATCCGTCACCGGACTTCGAGCCGAACGTAGTTTCGCAGGGGCACCATTTCCAGAAGGGATGGTGCCCCTGCGCTGTGAAGGAGGCTGTTGCACATGCGAGTGGTCATCGCCGGATCCTCCGGGCTGATTGGTACCGCTCTCGTCTCGTCTCTCCGCGGCGACGGCCACGACGTCGTGCGTCTCGTCCGTCGATCGTCCGCGGGTCCCGACGAGTCGCGCTGGGATCCGCAGAAGGACCGGCTCGACACGGGGATCCTGTCGGACGCCGACGCCGTCGTGAACCTGTGCGGCGTCGGGATCGGCGACAAACGCTGGACCGGGGCGTACAAGCAACTGATCCGGGACAGCCGCATCGCCGCCACCGACGTCCTGGCGGAGGCCGTCGCCGACGCCGGGGTGCCCGTGTTCGTGAACGCGAGCGCCGTCGGCTACTACGGCGACACCGGCAACCGTGTCGTCGACGAGACCTCCCCCTCCGGGACGGGCTTCCTCGCGGACACCTGTCGCGACTGGGAGGCCGCGACCGCCCCCGCCCGCCATTCGAAGGTCCGCACCGTTCTGTTGCGGAGCGGCATCGTCCTCTCACCGCACGGCGGCCTGCTCGGCCGGCTGAAGACCCTGTACTCGTTCGGACTCGGAGGGCGGCTCGGCAACGGCCGCCAGTACTTGTCGTGGATCTCGTTGGAGGACGAGATCGATGCAATCAAGTTCGTACTCACCCGCGACGACGTGGCCGGACCCGTGAACATCACCGGCCCGGCGCCCGTCACCAATGCGCAGTTCAACGGCGCGGTCGCGCGGACGCTGCACCGCCCCGCACCGTGGATCGTTCCCGGGTTCGCACTGACCGCGCTGGTGGGAGAGTTCGCGCAGGAAGGCATCCTGGCCGGGCAGCGCGCGATACCCACGGTGCTCGAGAACACGGGATTCCGGTTCCGGCACAACACGATCGGTGAAGCGCTCGACGCCGCCCTGGTGCGGTGAACTCAGGTCGTGGCCGTGGCGCCGACGCCCGGGCGTAACCTCTAGCGCATGAGCAGCGCGACACAATCCGCCCGTTTCAGCCCCCTACCGATCTCCGTCGAACACCTCGGCAGGATCGGGTACGTCGACGCCTGGGACCGACAGCGCGAGCTGGCGGCCGACCGGGCGGAGAACGTGGGCGCCGACACTCTGCTGCTGCTCGAACACCCGGCCGTCTACACCGCGGGACGCCGGACCGAACCCGAGGACCGGCCGACCGACGGCACTCCCGTCATCGATGTCGACCGCGGCGGGAAGATCACCTGGCACGGTCCGGGCCAGCTGGTGGGGTACCCGATCGTCAAGCTGGCCGAACCGGTCGACGTCGTGCGGTACGTCCGCAGGCTCGAGCAGGCGCTGATCACCGTGTGCACCGACCTCGGCATCGAGTGCGGCCGGGTCGACGGCCGCTCCGGTGTGTGGCTGCCGGCGTCCCTCGACAACGGGCAGTGGCTGCCCGAACGCAAGGTGGCGGCCATCGGGGTGCGGGTGCAGCGCGGTGTCGCCCTGCACGGTTTCGCGCTCAACTGCAATTCCGTTCTGACGGGGTTCGACGCGATCATCCCGTGCGGTATCCGCGACGCCGGTGTGACGTCGCTGTCGCGGGAATTGGGCCGCGACGTCACGATCGAAGAGGTCACCCCCGCCGTCACGGCGGCCGTCGTCGCGGCACTCGACGGCACTCTCCCGGTCACCGAACACGACATCGAGCGGGTCACTTTCGACTCCGCCGCGGCCGAGAAGCCGTCCTCGGCCCCCACCTTCACTACTGTTCAGTACGGTTGACGACCGCTCCCCGGCCCGTCGTGCGCGTCGGGCCGGGCGTAGCATCGTCCGCGTGACTGTGGCCCCAGAAGGACGCAAATTGCTCCGCCTCGAGATCCGAAATGCGGAGACCCCGATCGAACGCAAACCGAACTGGATCAAGACGAGAGCGAAGATGGGCCCGGAATACTCCGAGCTCAAGGGCCTCGTCAAGCGCGAG
>SEEV01000790.1 GCA_004211695.1 Rhodococcus sp. (in: high G+C Gram-positive bacteria) | reverse complement strand
CTCCAGGTTGTTCCGGAGAAAAATTCGGTGTCCATTCCTGCGGGGTCGAAGCCGGCCATCGGCCCGGCCGCCAGACCGGCGGCACGGATTGCGAGGATGAAGTACCCCGCCTGCAGGGCGGCGTTGAAATTGGCGGTGCGCTCGCGCAGCGCGTCGCTGTCGGCGAAGACGTCGCGGATCTGCGCCCGGATCGGCAGAAGATGGGGAAGATGCTCGTGAAATCCGCTGTCTACCGCGAGAATCGCGGTGACGGGAGCTGATGTCGTCTTCTCGCGATTGCCCTCGTCCAGGTGCTCGAGCAGTCTGCGGCGGGCGTCGTCGGTGCGCACGAATTGCACGCGCAGCGATTGGGAGTTCGCGGCCGTCGGCGCCCAGCGGGTCATTTCCCAGATCTGTGCGAGTTCGTCATCGCTGACCGGGGTGGAGGCGAAGTTGTTGACGGTTCGGGCTCCCGCGAACAGCAGGTCTCTCGCTGTGTCGTCGAGGCGTTCGATCGTCGAGTTACTGCTGACCATGTGTCGTCTCCTCCTGTTCTCCAGATCCTGCGCCGGTCGATGCCGATTCACTGGTTGTCCGGCCGCTGTGTGTTTACGGTGAACGCATCATTCGGGTCATGGTCCCGAGTCTCGGCTGCCCATCCCGAGTCTCGGCCGCGGACGATCTGGGGCCGAGGCTCGGGGTGAGGGTCTGGCAACATCCGGTCAGAGGAGCGGATCGGCGACGGGAAGGTCGAGGGTGAACCGGCCGATGGTTTCCGAGGCCGTGTCGATGTCGAGGAAGGCGTGCACCGACAGCACGGACAGGTCACGGAAAAACCGCTGGATCGGTGCGGAGCTCCGGTACCCGTCGCCGCCGATTCCGCGCACCATGTCGTTGAGGGCGTTGCGGGCCAGATCTGCCAGATATGCTGCCTTGAGCTTCATTTCGGCACGATCGCGGGGGTCGGACTGCTCGGGTCGCTGCGCGGTGAGGCGCTCGAAGAAGGCGTCGAGGAGTGTGTCGGCGGCGTCCGCAGCGGCCAGCGCCCGCCCGAGGCGCATCTGGGCTGCCTGCTTGCCGGAGGCCTTCTCCTGGCTGATGGTTCCTTGCCGGTCCCGGGTGCGCTGGACGAACGCGTCCGCCGCCCCGCGCAGGGCACCGACGACGACCGGGGTGACCTCGGCCATCGCGAACGGCAGGAAGGGCAGGTGGTACATGGGGTTGGGGTGGATCAGCTGCCCGGGTGCGGTGCCGGCGAGGGCGAGGGCGAACGGTCCGGTGCGGTAGTCCGGGACGAAGACGTCGTCGACGCTGATGTCATTGCTGCCGGTTCCGGACATGCCGGCGATGTACCAGGTGTCGAGGATCTTGACGTCCTCGCGGGGCACGAGGAACCACAACGGGGTGGGGGCGCTGCCCTCCTCGAACACGACGCCGGCGAAGGTGAACCACTCCGCGTGCACCGACCCGGAGTTCCATGCCGTCTGGCCGGTGATGCGGTAGCCGCCGTCAACCTTCTGCACCTGCCCGAGCGGGGCCGCGGTACCGGCGGTGAGGGTGTAGGGCTTGTCGGCGAACACTTCTCGTTGTGCCTGTTCGGTGAAGATGTTCACTCGCCAGGCCGCTCCGATGTAGAAGGAGGTGACCCACCCGGTCGACGGGCAGGCGGCGCTGATGGTGCGGACGATCTCGGCGGCGACGTCGAGTCCGAGTTCGAGTCCGCCGTACTCCTTGGGGGTCAGCGTGGCCAGGATTCCCGAGTCGATGAG
>SEEV01000789.1 GCA_004211695.1 Rhodococcus sp. (in: high G+C Gram-positive bacteria) | reverse complement strand
AGCCGGACACCCGGCAGTACAACGCTTCCGCCCTGTCGGCCCGAACACTCTCCGGTGTAGGTCGACCCAGGTAGACGTCGAGATCCTCCCGATCGAAGACTCGCTGACCGGAACCTGTACGCCGAGACGGTAACGGCCCTCCGACGCGGCCTTCCGGACCCCCACCACCGACATGCTCGGGTATGCCGCCGCCTCGCCGATGCGCATGATCCGACAGCAACAGGAAGGACTAGGAAGTATTAGGGATTGCGTAGCAGTTGAGAGCCTGCCGCGCCCGCCAACGGCAAGGTGTCGGTGGTGCTCGACCTCGTACGGGGCCGCTGGTTCCTCAACACCCTCCTGCTCTGGATTGCCTTCGTCGCGAACCTGGCAGCGTTCTATGCCATCCAGAGCTGGCTGCCGACAATCGTTGGCTCCCTTGGGGAACCGTCACGGGTGGTGATCGCGTCCACGGTTCTCACCACCGTGGGTGGCATTGCCGCGGTGATAATCATCGGCCCCGCCATGGACAGAACCAGCCCATTTCGCACACTCAGTGTGGTGTATCTCGTCGGTGCCGGATTTGTGGCGCTACTCGGATGGGTGATCGGGGGAGGCAGCACCTGGGCGCTCCTGGAAGCGGCTTTCCTGACCGGAACGTGTGTGACCGGCGGCCAGATGAGCGTGATCGCGTTGGCGACAGTGCTCTATCCGACGAGCATGCGCTCGACCGGTGTGGGATGGGCGCTCGGCATGGGGAGACTCGGTGGTATCGCCGGACCCCTGATCGTCGGTGCCGCGCTGGGCGTCGGTGTCGCGCCCCGCGACGTCGTCTTCGCTGTGGCGACGATCCTTGTCGTAGCCAGTATCAGCGTGCTGGCACTCGAACGGCGCGTGCGGTCACAGCAGCGCTCGGTGCGCTGATCGAAATACCTGAGATGAGATGACGTTGCGATGTCCCCGGCCCTCGAGACCAGTACACCTGCCACACGAGCTGGCCACCGCCACGATCGGCCCCTTGGCGCCACTGCCCAGCGATACGAATTCTGACTCGACCTCCCCGAACCTGGCCAATACGAATTGCGAACAAGGAGATTTCATGTCCTCTCATTCCCAGGAACGCGTCACGGTCCTACTCGTCCACGGCGCATGGGATGGCGCATGGTGTTGGCAGGCCGTCACGGAAGAATTGACCAGAAACGGCTTGGAGGTCGTGACCGTCGACCTCCCCAGCGCCAACCCCAGAGGGGGACGACGAGGGGGACTTCATGATGACGCGCGTGTTGTGCGGTCCGCTCTCGATTCGATAGAGGGGAACGTCATCGCGGTAGCGCATTCCTACGGCGGCCTCCCACTGAGCGAAGGGGCAGCGGGCGCCACCAATGTCGCACACCTCATCTATCTGACAGCCTTCCAGCTCGATATCGGCGAATCTCTCTGGAGCGCCATTGGGGGACAACCTACATCGTGGTTGCAGGTAGGAGACGACGTCACGATGCCAACCGATACGCGAGATGTCGAGGTTGTCCCGGGTCTCGTAGAACTTCAGGTGGCGGTCCCCCGCTCGAGACCCGCCGTGTGGTAGGTGTCGGGCGTTCCTCCAAGAACTCCGACAGCAAGGGACCGCCGTGAAGAAGACTACCCAGAGCCGACCCGTGGACGAGAAGGTGCCGGCGATGCCGGAGCAGGTCACTGTGGCGATGGCCGAGATCGCCGAGAACATGCACGAGGGCCTGCTGGCGTTGGCGGTCGGCGCCGGCCTGCAGGTCAT
>SEEV01000788.1 GCA_004211695.1 Rhodococcus sp. (in: high G+C Gram-positive bacteria) | reverse complement strand
GAGGATTCTCTCGCGCAAACGGGCGTGACACCCCGTGTGTGTGGCAATCCGCCGTAGTGTAATGGCAGCACCTCTGATTTTGGTTCAGATAGTTCAGGTTCGAGTCCTGGCGGCGGAGCACAACCTGCAGAGCGCATTTCTGCAGGTGGAGCTGTCGAGAACAGCAAGAGCAGAACGACCCAGAGGGAGCTACATGCCAGTGCAGACCGCCGTGGTCGTCCTCGCCGCCGGCGCGGGAACTCGGATGCGGTCGAAGACCCCCAAGGTGTTGCACACCCTGGGCGGACGCACGATGCTGGCGCATTCCCTGCACGCCGCCGCGAAGGTCGAACCGACGCACCTCGTCACCGTCCTCGGTCACGACAAGGAACGCGTCGGTGTCGCCGTCAGCGCCCTCGAAGCCGAACTGGGCCGCCCGATCGCGGTCGCCGTCCAGGAAGAGCAGAACGGCACCGGACACGCGGTCGAATGCGGCCTGTCCGCGCTGCCCGCCGATTTTCGCGGGACCGTGCTCGTCACCGCCGCCGACGTCCCGCTCCTCGACGGCCACACCCTGCATGCTCTCGTCGACGAGCATCGCAGCGAGCCCACCCCCGCGGCGGTCACGGTGCTGACGTTCACCGCTCCCGAGCCCAGGGGCTACGGACGCATCGTCCGGCTACCCCACGACGGCGAGATCGCCGAGATCGTGGAAGAGGCCGACGCCACCGAGGAGCAGGCGGCCATCACCGAGGTCAACGCCGGTGTGTACGCATTCGACGCCGAGTTCCTGCGCTCCGCGCTCGGGCAGCTCAACGCGGACAACGCGCAGGGTGAGCTGTACCTGACCGACGTCGTCAAGATCGCCCGCGAAGCCGGCGCCCCCGTCTTCGCCGCCCACCTGTCCGACTCCGCGAAGGTCGCCGGCGCCAACGATCGCGTCCAACTGTCCCGGCTGGCCGCCGAGCTCAATCGCCGCACCGTCGAGCACTGGATGCGCGCCGGAGTGACCGTCGTCGATCCGTCGACCACCTGGATCGACGTCGGTGTGACCCTCGGTCGCGACGTCACGATCCATCCGGGCGTGCAACTGCTCGGCACCACCGCGGTGGGCGAGGACGCCGTCGTCGGCCCCGACACCACCCTCACCGACGTGTCGGTGGGCGAGGGCGCCACCGTCGTGCGGACCCACGGTTCGGAATCGACCATCGGCGCCGGCGCCACCGTCGGCCCGTTCTCCTACCTGCGACCCGGCACCGTCCTCGGTGCGTCCGGCAAGCTCGGCGCCTTCGTCGAGACGAAGAACGCCGACATCGGGGCGCACACCAAAGTTCCTCACCTGACCTACGTGGGCGACGCCACGATCGGCGAGTACAGCAACATCGGCGCGTCGAGCGTGTTCGTCAATTACGACGGCGTCACCAAGAGCCGTACGGTGGTGGGGTCGCACGTCCGGACCGGGTCGGACACCATGTTCGTCGCCCCGGTACAGGTCGGTGACGGTGCTTACACCGGCGCCGGCACGGTGCTGCGTTTCGACGTACCACCGGGGGCACTCGCGGTCTCCGGCGGGAAGCAGCGCAATATTGACGGCTGGGTGCAACGAAATCGGCCCGGTACCGCCGCCGCCGAGGCGGCGTCCGCCGCGGGAGCGCACCACAGTTCAGATCTGCACGAAACCGAGAAGCAAGATTTAAAGGATGGCATAGAGCAGTGACCGCGAATTGGATCGACAACCAGAAGAACCTCATGCTTTTTTCTGGTCGCGCGCA
>SEEV01000305.1 GCA_004211695.1 Rhodococcus sp. (in: high G+C Gram-positive bacteria) | reverse complement strand
CCCGGTAGGTTTTCCTACCGGGGTGTCGGTTTATCGTGCGGAGGTCACGTTCGGTCGGTAACGTTCATTTACCGATCGTGCATCTTTAGGTCACGTCGCCCTGGCAGCATCCCGTCTGCGGGACGACGAAGGGGAGAACAGGGTTGAGGCCATGGCAATGAGACGGGTTATCGCATTCTTGACCGCAGTGGCTGCCGCGGCGGCCATCCCGGTTGCGTCGGGAGTGGTGGGTACGAGCGCAGTAGCGAACGCGGACCCCTGCCCGAGCCTGTATGTGGTTGCGATTCCGGGGACGTGGGAAACGTCCACCAAGGACAATGTCAGGCCCACCCCGGGTCTGCTGTCGGCGGTGACGAACGGTCTGCCGTCGTCGATCCGCACCGACTACGTCACGTACGCCGCTACGGCCTTCCCGTGGGAGTCCGAGGTGTACGGGCGCTCGAAGGCGCAGGCCGTCAGCAACGCCGAGGGCATGCTGTCGTCGATGTCGCAGCAGTGCCCCGACACGAAGCTGTCGATCATCGGGTACAGCCAGGGCGCCGACGCCGCGGGTGATCTCGCTGCGGAGATCGGCACCGGCCTCGGTGTCGTCCCCGCCGACAAGATCGCAGCCGTCGGACTCGTCTCCGATCCGCGGCGGTCGCCGACCGACGCCCTCGTCGGACCGCCCGTCGCAGGCAGCGGCGCCGGTGGTCCCCGCATCGGAGGATTCGGCTGGGTCAGCCAGAACACGCGCACGTTCTGCGCGTACGGCGACCTGTACTGCTCCACGCCGAAGGAAGACTTCGTGACGCGGCTCGCCGGTTTCCTCGCGCAGACGTCGGATCCGACGCCAAACCTGTTCGGTCGCTACCAGCAGGAGGCGCTCGCGATCTGGAACGACATCCTCGCGGTCGGCGGTGTTCCCGCGTTGATGGCTCAGCTGGACGAGCAGTCCAACGAGAAGCGCATCGACGAGTTGGAGCAGTTCTACAAGTCGCAGGCTCACCAGGACTACACCAGCTACGCGGTCGACGGATCGGGTACGCCCGCCACGACGTGGCTGAGGAACTGGTTGCGCGGCATCGCGTGAGTTCCACCGACGGCGGCAGGGGATGATGTCCATCGTGACCGACACCCCTGCCGCCTTCGTCGGCTACGACGCTTTCGTGACCGTCCGGTGGTCCGACATGGATGCCTTTCAGCACATCAACCACGCGCGCATGGTGACATTGCTCGAAGAGGCCCGGATCGACTGGCTGCTCAGCGAGGGCAGCGAGAATTCGTCGCTCATCACGAGCGCGTTCATCGCCGACATCCACGTGAAGTACCGGGCGCAGCTGCGCCATTCCGACAGTCCCCTGCGAATCACCATGTGGATCGCCAAGCACCGGGCGGTCGACTTCACCATCGGCTACGAGGTCCGGGGTGCCCGTGCCGCGCTCACCGACCCGCCGGCCGTCACCGCCACCACTCAGATGGCCGTCGCAGATGTCGACGCCCAACGACTACGCCGCATCACCGCCACCGAGCGCGAATACCTGACCCGCTGGTCCCGCACGTGAGTGCGAATGTGTGCTCTGGCACGCTTTCCCACTCACGTGCGGAGGGCGTCGGGGGCCGGTAGGGGACTGTCGGGGTCGAGGACGGCCCCGCGCCGGCGCATGGTGGTGTCGACCAACGCCCACGCCCACGCGGCCAGCTGTTCGGTCAGCGCGGCCGCGTCGGTGCCGCCCGGTCGTTCGATCCATTCCGCGGACACGGACTCGACCATCCCGATCAGTGCATTGCCCAGCGGTGTCGCGGTTCCGGGGTCGCCGAGAGCGTCCAGGTAGGGCCGCAGCATGTCGGAGACCGCCGTGCTGATCGCCCGCCGCACCTCCTCGGTCGCGGGGGAGAACGACATCAGGTAGCGGTACAGGTTGGCGTGTGTGGTGAGCCAGTCGAGGTGGGTGCGCGCGGCCCGGGCAAGGATGTCGTGGGGCGTGCCGTCGGTGGTGATCACGGGCGCGTATTCGATCAGCATCAGCGCGGCGATCCGCCGGGCGACGGCGTTCTTGAGATCGGTGCTGTCGTCGAAGTGCCGGTAGATGCGGGTCCGCGCGACCTCGGCGTAGACGGCCATCGTCGCGACGGACACGTCGGGGCCTTCTTCGGCGATGGCGGCGAGGGCTCGTTCGACGAACTCCGAGCGCCGCTTCTCGCGTTGTCCGCGCCAACGGGCAGCGCGCCCGTCACCTGCCTCTTGCTGGGGGTTCGTCATCGAAACGAATCGTAGTCTTCCCTGTCGCGGCGTTTCCGTATAGCGTCACCAGTATACGGTACATCGATGTACCACACACTCTGCGTCGCACGGACGTCGACACGTTGGGATATCCGCCTTGTCCATTCAGCTCTGCCTGTCCGACCCCCGAAGGTCCGGACATTCGATGATCGGGTTGCGCAGCACCACGGTGATCGTCGTCCCGCCAGCTATGGCCTTCGAGTACCTCAGCGACCCGGAGACGGTGCTGATTCCGCTGTCGCTGCCGTCCCGCGCCCGGGTCACCTCGTTCGAGGCCGGACGCCGGCTCGTCGTCGACGCCGACCACGGCGTGCACGCATCGGTCTGGACGTTCGAGGCGCTGAGTCCCGACGAAACGGAGCTCACCGTCGAGTTCCGCTATCACTCTCCCGGCAGGCCCGCCGGACCGCTCCTCGGCGGTGTGGCCGCGCCGGTGGTGTGGCAGGCGCTGCGACGCGCGCAGGTCGCGTTGAAGGACCGGATCGAAACGCTCTACTACGAGCCCGCCGATCCGGCCGGCGCCGACCGAAGGAGAGCATGACGTAAAAGCCGTCCGCTTCCTGACGGTCAGCCGAGGTCGAGGCGGGCCCCGAGCCGCATGCTGCCCGGGGCGAGTCGGCTCAGCGCACGGCCGAACTTCGCTTCGGGCGTGACGGGAACGACGGCCTTGTTGGACTTGACCGCCTTCACGATCTGCGTCGCCACCCGATCCGGGGTGAAACCGCGTCTGCGGTAGAGCTTGTCGGTGCGGGCCCGCTTCTTCGCCTGCTCCTCCGGTGTGGTGCCGGCGAAGTCGGTGGCCTTGACGATGTTGGTGTGCACCAGCCCGGGACAGATGGCGCTGACACCGATGCCGTGGTTGACCAATTCGGCTCGGAGACAGTCCGACAGCATGAAGACAGCCGCCTTGCTCGTCGCGTACGCGGTGAGTCGCTTCTGCGGGGTGAACGCGGCGGCGGACGACAGGTTGACGATGTGCCCGCCCGTTCCGCGTTCGATCATCTGCTGCGAGAACGCGCGGGACCCGTAGACGACTCCCCAGAAATTCACGTCCATCACCCGCTCGAAGTCTTTCTGCGGGGTCTTCGTGAATGTGCCCGAGTATCCGATTCCGGCGTTGTTGACCACGATGTCGGGCGTGCCGTGCTCCGACTGCACCTGTTCCGCGAAACGCCGGACGTCTTCCTCCACCGCGACATCCACCTGATAGGCGTGGGAGCCGCCACCGAAGATGGCCACGGCGCCGCCGCCCTTCATCTGAGCGGAGTTGATGAGGTCTGCGGTCTGCTGCGCCGATTCGAGGTCGCGGTCGGCGATCACGACGACCGCGCCTTCGGACGCGAACGCCAACGCCGTCTCGCGCCCGATCCCGCTGCCGCCGCCGGTGACGACGACGAGTGTGCCGTCGAGGTCCCGCAGGCGGTGATGCTTCCGCGATCCGCTGCGCCATCCCTTGACTTCGCCGAGAAGACTCATGTGACCATCTTGTCCGAGTACGGTCGTGTGTGTGCTGATCTGGTACGTCAGCTATGGATCGAACATGGCGACGACGCGTCTGACCTGCTACCTGCGTGGTGGTTGCCCGGCCGGGGGCAACCTCGTGCACGCCGGCGCCCGCGACGGCAGCGCTCCCCGTGAGTCGATACCGGTGGAGATTCCCGGTTCCGTGTTCTTCGCGGGAGAGTCGCGGATCTGGGGCGGCGGCCGCGCCTTCTACGACCCCGACGCGCCCGGCACCGTCGCGGCCCGCGCGTTCCTGGTGACGCAGCAACAGTTCGAGGACATCCACGGGCAGGAACCCGCCTGTTACGACCGTCTGGTCACGCTCGGGTCCCGCAACGGGGTCCTCATGTGCACGTTCACCACCCGGGCCCGCGGTGACGTCGTCGCCCGGAACGCGCCGGCGCCCGCCTATCTCGCGACCATCGCGGACGGACTTCGTGAGGCGCACGGTTGGGACGAACCCAGAGTCGCCGATTATTTGATGCGACTTCGGGTTTCCTAGCCGACGCAACTGTGCTTACGTGAGACGGGCCACACGAGGTGGCGTTCACGAAAGGGAGTCGATGTCCGATCTGCATGTCGTAGCGACCATTCCTGCCAAGCCCGGCTCCGAGGACACCGTCCGCGACGGACTGTCCGCGCTAGGGGCGGAGAGCCGCAAGGAGGAGGGCTGCATCTCGTACGAGGTGTTCGAATCGACCGCCGCCGCGGGAACCTTCGTCACCGTGGAGGTGTGGACCGGTCAGGAGGCGCTCGACGCGCACATGCAGTCGCCGCACTTCCAGGCCGCACTCGGCACGTTCGGCGAGCACCTCGCCGGGGCACCGGCGATTCACACGCTGAAGCCGGTTTCCTAGAGTCGTCTTCCGTGACCACACCACTCACCAGCATCACCCCTGAAGGTCCTGTCCGCGGGGGCGTCGTCGTCATCCAGGAGGCGTTCGGCGTCACCGAGCACATCGTCGACGTCTGCCGTCGTTTCGCCGCGGCCGGGTATCACGCCGTCGCGCCGCACCTGTTCCACCGCAGCGGAGATCCGGTGCTGGACTACGACGACCTGCAGGCGGCGATGCCGCTGATGGGTGAGCTCACCGCGGCACATATCGACGAGGACGTCGACGGGGCCGTCGCGGCGCTGTCGGCGGCCTCGATCGACCCGCGGAACACCGCGATCGTGGGGTTCTGCATGGGCGGGACGGTCGCGTTCCAGACGGCGGCGCGCCGCAACCTCGGGGCGGCGGTGTCGTTCTACGGCGGTGGCATCGCGAAGGGACGCTTCGGCTACCCGTCGCAACTCGATGCCGCCGGCCGACTCGCGACGCCGTGGTTGGGACTGTTCGGTGACCGCGACAAGGGAATTCCGACGGAGGACGTCGAGGAGTTGCGCGCCGCGGTCACCGAACAGTCCGTGGACACCGAGATCGTCCGTTATCCGGACGCCGAACACGGCTTCCACTGCGACGACCGGCCGGCGGTGTACAACGAGGCAGCCGCCCGCGACGGGTGGGCGCGAACATTGCAGTGGTTCGACACCCACCTCGCCGCAACCGACTGACGGCGTCGCGGCCGGGCGGGCCATGCATGAGGTGTACGCCGGCACCGTGTTTGTCGACCATCAGGACACGTCGCGGAGTGGTGCGGAGTCGGTAGGTTGGGTGTCGACGTCTCGGACGGAACCCGATGTGCGTCACAGGGGTACGCCCGGAAAGCGTCTGACGTGCTGCCCGGTCCGCTCCACGAGCGCGACTCGTGATCGAACCGTTATAGTCGGCGGCATGACTTCAGTTCTCGGTGTCTCGGTAGGCGCCAGCGCCGTGCGCTTCGCGTGCCACGACGCCGTGAGCCTCGACACCCCGACCTTCGAATCGCGGTCGGTGACCGCGACACTCGAACGGCCGGCGGAACTGGCTGCCGAATCCATCGGGACGGTGCTCGCCGAACGCGACGAGATCGACGAAGTGCAGGCCATCGGCGTCGCCTATCAGGACGATGCGCAGGCCGGTGCCGTGCAGGCGGCGATGGCCCGCCTGCAGATCGGCAACTTTCAGATGGTCCCGGAAGTGACGGCCGCGCTCCAGATGCTCGAGATGTCCGGCGAACTCGGCGAACACTCGACGCTCGTGTTCTACGACCTCGGCAGTTCGGGCCTCACCGTCACCGTCGTCGACCGGGACACCGGCATGGTGCTGAGTTCGGCACGCTCGGATCGGATCAGCGGCGACCTCGTCGACCGGCTGATCTGTGACAACCAACTCGAATTGCACCGCTTCGCTCACCCCGCCGACGCGGCAGCCGCGCTCGCGCTCGCCGCGCGGTGCCGCGACGCGAAGGAGCAACTGTCCACCCACGGCGCGGTGTGCATGCCGGGCGAGGGCGGACTTCTCCTGCTGTCGCAGGACAGTTTCGATTCGCTCATCGTGGGACCAGTCGAAACGTCGGCTCGCCTGACCCGCGAGGTCATTCGCCGCTCGGGGCGCGTCCCTGACGCCGCCGTGCTGATCGGCGGCGGCGCGCACATTCCGCTGGTCACGTCCGTCATGGAGTCCTGGCTCGACCTTCCGGTGATCGTGCCCGCCCAGCCCGAGCTGGTGGCGGCCGAGGGTGCCGCCCTGCTGGCCCGCCCGGTGTCCGAGGAGTTCGTCGGCGCGGTGACGCCGCAGCCCGAGCCCGAGCCTGAGCTGGAACCAGAGCCGCAGCCGGAGTTCGAGTCCCAGCCGGTGTCGCTGTCGGACGAGGCGCCCGTACCGGCACGTAGGCGCCGTGGCTTCGTCCTCGCGGGCAGTGCCGTGGCCGTGATCGCTGCGGTCGGACTCGGACTCGGTGTCGGCACCGACCTCCTGCAGGGTTCGAAGGAGGAGGCCCAGCCGGCAGCCACGCAGTCGAACACGCAGGCACCGAGCGCGCAGCAAGCGGCGCCCGCGCAGCCCACGACGACCGCGGAAGTACCCCCGCCCGCGGAAGCTGCCCCGTCCGCGGTCGAGGAGCAGCCGATGATCCCTCCGCAGACCGAGGTGCGGAGCACGTACCAGCCGCAGACGCAGGCCCAGCCGCAGGCACAGACGCCGAGTCCGACGCAGGCGCCGGCGGCCCCCGAGTCGCAGAGTGCTGTGCCGTCCGATACGTCGGCCACGCCGGAACCCGCCCCGCTCATTCCGGGTATGCCGCAGATTCAGCTGCCGACGATTCCTCCGCCTGCGCCGCTCCCCGCGCCGCAGCTTCCCCGGATCCCAGGGCTCTGACCACCGGCTCGATATATCGAAGGCTGATGTCGTGAGGGGTCAACGTGCCGTTCGTGACCAAACCGTTATAGTTGGACCATGGTTTCAGTTCTCGGGGTCTCGGTGGGTGCCAGCGCGGTGCGGGTGGCGCATCCCGACGACCGAGGGGCCGCCTCCTGGACATTTCCCGTGGACGCGGCCCGCGAGCGCCCGGAGGAGCTGGTTGTCGATTCCGTCGAAACGGTGATCGCCGAGCACGCCGCCGACGAGGTGCACGCAATCGGTGTCGCGTATCGGGATCAGGCGCAGGCCGCCGCCGTGCAGGCCGCGATGGCCGATTGCCGGCTGGTCCCCGAAGTGACGGCCGCGCTCCGGATGCTCGAGACCTCAGGCGAACTCGGCGACCATTCCACGCTCGTGCTCTACGACCTCGGCAGTTCCGGTCTCACCGTCACCGTGGTCGACCGGGCCACCGGGACGGTGCTCGGGACGTCGCGTACGGACGAGATCGGCGGCGATCTCGTCGACCGGTTGATCCGCGACCACCAACTCGAGGGGAAACGCATCGCGGCGCCCGCCGACGAGGCGGGGGAGTCGGAGCTCGCCGCTCGTTGTCGCCGCGCCAAGGAGGAACTGTCCACCAATACCGCGGTCTGCGTACCCGGCAACGGTGGTCTGCTCCTGCTCTCGCAGGACATTCTCGATTCGCTCATCGTGCGCCACGTCGAGGCGTCCGCGCGTCTGGCCCGTGAGGTGATCGAATCGTCGGGGCGCAGTCCGGACGCGGTGGTGCTGATCGGGGGCGGTGCGCACATTCCGCTGGTCGCGTCGCTGATGGAATCGTGGCTCGCGCTCCCGGTAATCGTCCCCGCGCAACCCGAACTGGTGGCCGCGGAGGGCGCGGCGCTGGTGGCGCAGGAACACTCGGACACGGCCGACCGGCTGCCCTCCCAAAAATTCGTCCGGCCCGCGATCCGGGGTGGTGCGATCGCCGGCGGCGCCCTGGCTGTTGTCGCCGTGATCGGTCTCGGCCTCGGTGTCGGCGGCAGTCACCTGCAGAGCTCCGACGGTGACGCACGCCCAGTCGCCACGCAGCCGAGCAACGCGGAGGTGTCCCCGTCGCCCGCGCCGGCACCGGCGTCGACGCCACCGCCGTCGGCAGCGGTGTCGGTTCCGGATGCGGCCGAGCAGGACGCGAGTGTGCCGGAACCTGCTCCCGCGCCGGCTCCTGCTCCGCGCCCGCTCATCC
>SEEV01000304.1 GCA_004211695.1 Rhodococcus sp. (in: high G+C Gram-positive bacteria) | reverse complement strand
ACCATCGCTGTGGACACGGTGCCGAACGGACGCTCGACGGGAGAAGCGGAATCACCGTAGGTCATGGTCAGAAGGCTACCCGGTGACCCAGGTACTTTTGCACACCAGTCACGCGTCGGCGGCAAACGTGCTCTGCGCCACCTCCGTGCCGTCGCCCCAGTCCAGTACCTCGAAGTCGCCGAAGACATTCGGCGCGGCCGCCTGTAACTGCCTCAGGCACTCGACCGCGACGCGGCGAATCTCCACGTCGGCGTGCTCGGTGGCCCGCATCGAGACGAAGTGCCGCCACGCCCGGTAGTTGCCGGTGACCACCACGCGGGTCTCGGTCGCATTGGGCAGTACAGCCCTCGCCGCCTGCCTCGCCTGCTTGTTGCGCAGCGGCACGCTGGAGGTGTCGGCCAGTTTCACCTCGAGCGCCTCGAGGAGTTCGCCGTACGCTTCCCGGCTCGCATCGGTGGCCTTCGCGAACAGGTCCTCGAGTTCCGGATCGCCGGCGATGGCGGGCGGGACGACGACGTTCGCGTCGTTCTCGCGCACGAAGCGCTGCGACAGCTGCGAGTAGGAGAAGTGGCGGTGCCGGATGAGCTCGTGGGTGCAGGACCGCGAGATGCCGGTGATGTAGAAGCTGACGGTGCCGTGTTCGAGGACCGACTCGTGCCCGACCTCGAGCAGATGGCGCAGGTACCCGGCGTTGGTCGCGGTGCGGGGGTTGGGTTTGGACCAGCTCTGGTAGCAGGCCCGGCCCGCGAACTCCGCGAGAGCTTCGCCGCCGTCGGCGTCGGTCTCCCACGGAATGTCCGCCGGCGGAAAGAACTCCGTCTTCGCGACGAGTTGCACCCTGAGCGGCACGGTCTGCGGCACTGCGCTGTTCCTCCTACCGAACTCCCTGGTCGGGAGTCCCTCCTGAATGCATCGACCCTAGTCGCAGCCCTGATCGGGTTCGCGGCGCGCCCCGGCCCGGCACGGGCCGGTCCCCGCACGTTCACCGGTTCGTGTCACTTTTCGTCACGCCCACACTGTCGTGGGCGAGACGATCCGCGAGGGAGACCCACCGTGCAGTACCGGAACGGCCGCGCACGCCGCGGCGTCGTGATCGCAGACCTCGGGGCAGCAGTTCTCGGGGCCGCTCCCCCGGCGTTCGCCGACCCGGCCCCGGCCGGCCCGGCTGTTGTCGAGAGCCCGGCGCAGCCGACCCGATCCCTCGGCCTCGAGGGCGGCCGCAACGCTCGCGACATCGGTGGTTACCCGACCTCCGACGGGACGGTCGTCCGCTCGGGGCTGGTATTCCGCACGGATGCGCTGGACACGCTGACCCCGCGCGACCTGGCGCAACTCGAGGCCTCGAACGTGACGGTCGTGGACGATCTGCGGACCACGTACGAGCGGGTTCTCGCACCGGACCACCTTCCGACCGGAGCCACCGGACACTGGTACGACGTGCTCGGGCAGTCGCCGATCACGACACTCGTCGAGATGCCCGCCGCCTCCCGGGCCTTCGTGACCGAGCCGGCCGCGAACGAGGCGTTCTCGGCGGTGCCGCGCGACACGGTGAACGCGGACTACCTGCTCAGCGACACCTACCGCGACGCCGGAGCATCCCGGACTGGACGAAGTCGACCAGGCCTGGCTCGACACGGCCTTCGACACCGCCGTCGCCACCTACGGCAGTTTCGCCAACTACGTGTCCGAGGGACTGAAGCTGTCCGAGCGCGACGTCGCCCTTTTGAAGACGAGACTCCTTGACTGACGTCATCGATGACATCATGCTGGCGTCATGGACCTCGGCATTTACGTCTCCCGGCTGCGAGACGACCTGAACGCAGCAGCCGCACTCGGCGACGAGCAGACTCGGGCGACCGCAGCGGCGCTCGCCGCCGCGGTCGAACCCGCCGCGCGCCTGCTCCTCCTCTCGGCGCTCACCGATTTTGCCGGCGAGGTGTCGTCCGAACTGGGCAATCGCACCGTCGGCGTGCGCCTGGACGGCAGCGAGGTTGCCGTCGACGTGCACCGCACCCCCACCGCTCCCGGGCCGGAGGGCGAACGGAGCGCGACAGCCGAAGATCTCGGTGCCGCCTTCGATGACGTCACCGGTGACATCAGTCGCGTCACGCTGCGTTTGATGGATCAGATCAAGTCGAAGGCCGAGGAGGCCGCCTCCCAGAACGGAGTGTCACTCAATTCGTGGGTGTCGCAGGCGGTCCAGGGCGCGCTCAAGGACCAGATGCGCCGCAACGGGCGAGACAATTTCTGACCACCACAGCACTCACTCCACGCTCCCCTCGGCGGCGGTGATGTAATTACGTCGCATCAGCCACACGGTGAGAGTCGCCAAAGGCTCGAAGGAGCGAAGAACATGGCCGTTTCCGGCGTCAAGGAATTCGAGATCAAGGCCGATCCGGCCACGGTGATGGCCGCGATCGCGGCGGTGGATCGCCTGCCCGAGTGGTCCTCGGCCCACAAGTCGGTCACCATCGAGAGCACACACGACGACGGCCGCCCCCACCGCGTTCGGATGAACGTCTCGATCCTCGGCATCAGCGACGAGCAGGTCGTCGATTACACCTTCGAGGGCGACGACACCGTGTCGTGGCACCTCGTCGAGAGCGGCCAGCAGAACGCGCAGGACGGCTCGTACGTCCTCACCGAGTCGGGCGCCGGCACCAAGGTGACGTTCGAGTTGACTGTCGACCCGAAGATCCCGCTGCCGGGGTTCCTCGTGAAGAAGGCCCAGAAGACCGCCCTCGAGACCGCGAGCAAGGGCCTGACGAAGTTCGTCGAGAGCCTGTAGTTCCTCATCCTCCTCGCGGCCGCGCCGCCGCGAGGAGGGCACCGAGGTTGCCGCGATCGTCCACCCGGACGTCGTCCAGCCCCAGCCACGTTGCCATTCTTCGCAGTTCGGGGAGCAACGCCTCCACCACCCGCCCCGGAGCCCGGTCGGGTTCCACGAACGCGGATCGCACTTCGAGCGTTCCCGACGCGCGGTCGGCCTTGAGATCGACCCTCGCGACCAGTTCACCGTCCAGCAGGAACGGGAAGACGTAGTACCCGTGGACGCGTTTGTGCGCGGGCGTGTAGATCTCGAGGCGGTAGCGGAAGTCGAACATCCGCTCGGTGCGGGGCCGGCAGAACACCAGCGGATCGAACGGGCACAGCAACGCCGCCCCCTCCACCTTCCGCGGAACCCGGACGTCGCGGTGGACGAAGGCCGGTGTGTCCCAGCCCCGGACCGCCACCCGTTCGAGCACCCCGTCCTCGACGAGTTCCGCGATGGCCGCCGTTGTCTGTGCGGGCGACAGTCGGTAGTAGTCCCGCAGGTCGGGTTCCGTGGCCACCCCGAGGGCGCGCGCGGACCTCTGCACGAGGCCGCGGACGGCGTCCGGCTCCGAGACTTGCTCGGAGAGAATCGCTTTCGGCAGCACACGTTCCGCGAGGTCGTAGTGGCGGGTGAACGCGACCCGTTTGTCCACCGCGAGCGCACCGGACGCGAACAGTTGCTCGCACACCACTTTGGTGTCGCTGCGATCCCACCACGGACCCTTGCGGTCGGGACGGTCGACCTCGAGGTGTTTCTCCACGTCACCGGCGCTGCACGCGCCGACGGCGCCGATCACGTCGAGCACGTCGGCGGCGAGGGTGGGATTGCGGTCGAGGACGCGGGACTCGCCGGACCAGCGACCGTGCCGGTACCGGTGCATCCGCCAGCGCAGCAGCGGCCAGTCCTCGACGGGAATGAATGCCGCCTCGTGCGCCCAGTACTCGGCCAGCATGCGGGGTGCGCGGGCGGAATGCGACCAGGCCGCCGAATCGACCAGCCCGCGGTCGTACACGCCGAGTCGGCTGAACAGCGGGACGTAGTGGGCGCGCACGGCCACGGAGACCGAGTCGATCTGGAACAGCCGCACCCGGTCGAGAACCGAACGGACGTGCCGGCGCGTCGGCAGGCCCGCCGGTTTCCTGTCGGCGAACCCCTGCGCCCACAGCACCGATCTCCGGGCCGCGGCAGCGGTCATTTCACGCATACCCGCAGCCTGCCATCAGCCACCGACACAGTCGCCGCCGCGCGGTCATCAGGCCTCGGCCAGCGTGACCGCCACCGTCGCACCGAGTTCGTAGCACCGCTCCCGCGCGTTCGCGTCGAGTGACCCGGTCAGTTCGAGGATCTCGGCCACCTGGGTGAGGGCCAGACCCGTCACGATCTTCTGCACCGACTTCACGGCGCCGGCGGTGTCGTTGTTGCCGTGCACCCACAATCCGTAGGGGCGTCCGGCGACAGCGTCGAGGCACGGGTAGTAGACGGTGTCGAAGAAGTGCTTGAGCGCACCCGACATGTAGCCGAAGTTGGCCGAGGTACCGAAGAGGTATCCGTCGGCTTCGAGAACGTCGGGCACGGTCGCGCCGAGTGCGGGAATCGACTTGACCTCGACCCCGTCGATGTCGGGATCCCGCGCGCCCTTCAGCACCGCTTCGAGGCACTCACGGGTCACCGGCGACGGCGTGTGGTGGACGACGAGTAGTGACTTCACAGTCGTCAGCGTACGACCGGGCCGCCCCTACCGGCCGGGCTCGCCTTCCCGCTCGGCGCGTTCGAGTTCCACGGCTCGTTTCATCGTTTCCCGGGCCCGCCCGCGGTCGCCGGCGTAGTCGTAGGCGCGGGCGAGCCGGTACGAGTTCCGCCAGTTGTCCGGGTCCGCTTCCCACTCGGTCTTGACCTGTTGGAACAGGGCGTCGGCCGCGTCGCGATCGATGCGGCCCGAAGGCCGCTTCGGCAGGTCGGTGACATCCAGTTCGAGATCCTCGTCGGCGATGCGACGGGACAGGTGCTGATGCTGGAATCCGGCACGCAGCGTGGCGTAGACGATCCAGGCACCGAGGAACGGGAGGATCAGGACGCCGACACCGAGACCGATCGCCGCTCCCCCGCCGTCCTGGATCAGTTCGATCCCCCGTCGGCCGAGGAGGACGAAGTAGAACGCCAGGGCCGCGACCAGCAGTCCGATCGTGACGACGGTCTTGGTCGAGCCGTTCTTCACAGGTCGAGAAGAGGGTCGATACCGACGGTGAGGCCCGGCCGCGAGCCGATCTCCCGCACACCGAGCAGCACGCCGGGAGCGAAGGAGTTGCGGTCGATCGAATCGTGCCGGATGGTCAGCGTCTCGCCCTGGGTGCCGAGGATGACCTCCTGATGGGCGACGAGACCCGCCAGCCGCACCGAGTGCACCCGCACGCCGTCCACGTCGGCGCCGCGAGCGCCGTCCAGTTCGGTGGTCGTGGCGTCGGGGCTCGGACCGACGCCGGCCTTGCGGCGTGCCTCCGAGATGAGGGCAGCGGTCCGGTAGGCGGTGCCGGACGGCGCGTCCGCCTTGTTGGGGTGATGTAGCTCGATGACCTCGACGGAATCGAAGAATCGTGCGGCCGCCTCGGCGAAGCGCATCGAGAGGACGGCGCCGATCGCAAAATTCGGGGCGATCAGGACGCCGACGCCGGGTCGCTCCGACACCCACGACCGCACCGTGTCGAGCCGGGCGTCGTCGAAACCGGTGGTGCCGACGACCGCATGAATACCGTTGGACACGAGGAACTTCAGGTTGTCCATCACCACGTCGGGGTGGGTGAAGTCGACGACGACCTGCGTGCCGGCCTCGACGAATGACTCCAGCCGGTCGCCGTGATCGACCTCGGCGACGAGTTCGAGGTCCGGCGCCTGCTCCACCGCCTCGCAGATCGCTCGACCGACCTTGCCCTTGGCCCCGAGAACCCCGACCCTGATGGGTGCTGCTGCGCTCACTTCTCCACGCTCCGTCCAGTCACAACGATTCGCCCGAAAGCCTACGCAATCGACCGGTGCCGACCGGCGCGGAGGGGCCGAGCGGGAGACCTGCGTCTCGTCGTCAGACCCGGCCGAGCGTGGTCTCGGGGCGCCACTGCGGTGACCGCCCGAGCAGAGACAGCACCGCGCCGAAATCTGCGGAGTCGCCGTCGGCCGGCAGGCTGGGCGCGAACGCGGCACCTTCGCGGAGCCTGTCCGCCCCGTCGGGAACGAGACGAGCGATGGGGAGAAACGCTGCCACCATGTCGGATTCGGGCACGAAGTCGAGCCCGAGCGACCGCGCGACGTCCCAGGAGTGGACCACGTAGTCGAGGAAGTGGAACCCGACGGCCGTGGCAGCGGGAAACGGGAACTCGGTGCTGATCTCCGGCAGCCAGAACGCACCGTCCGGGGCGCGGTGCCGGGCGAATGCCTCGACGACGGCGTCGGCCGCCGAGCGGTACGCGGCAACGGGATCGGCCGACGCTCGGGGTTGCCAGTCTTCGAGGTCCGGACCGTTGCCGGCGGCCGCCGCCGCGAACCCCTGGTGTTGCACCGTCATGTGAGCCAGCAGTTGCCCGAGATTCCACTGCGCACAGGGCGTGACGCGCTGCAGGTCACCACGCGTCACGCGCGACACGACATCCTTGCTCGCCTCGACGGCGCGGGCATCCCAGCGCCGGATCTCGTCCACATCCATCGTCGACACCTCATCACTCGAATCGAAGTCACTCACAGGGATTTGATACGCGTATGCTTATCATCTACCTCGGTAGATGATCGGTCAAGGTGTATTTTCTGCGATATGCCGAGCCTCGACCCGACGAACGATCAGCCCGAGCCAGCCCGCCGGGACCTGGCCGCGATGACGACCGCCCTCGGGCGCTCCCTGGTGGCGGCGGAACTTCCCGTGCTCGCGGAGCACGACCTGACGATGTGGGGATACATCGTGCTCCTCGCACTCGACGAGCACCCGCTGCGCACGCAGGCTGCCCTCGCGGAGGCGATCGGCGCGGACAAGACCCGGATCATCGGTGTGCTCGACGCACTGCAGGACCGGGGCCTGATCGATCGTCAGCGCGATCCCGCGGACCGGCGGGCGCGCCTGCTGTCGCTCACGGCGGCGGGGCACGACGTACGCGATTCGGCGCAGTCGGCGATCCGGCGGGGCGAGGAACGACTGCTGGAAAGGTTGCCGGAGCGGGATCGTGAGGCGTTCGTGTCCGGCCTCGTTCTGCTGTCCTCGTTGCCGGTCGACGACGTCACCGGCGGCCCGGCCGACCCGGCCTGACGACGATCCGCGACCGGTCGGGTCAGCCCTGCCGCAGCCGGGTCAGTCGAACACGATGATCTGACGGATCGCCTTGCCGTCGGCGAGTTCGTCCATGCCGCGGTTGATGTCGTCCAGCGTGATGCGGGAGGAGATGAGCTTCTCCACGGGCAGCTTTCCGGAACGCCAGAGGTCCTCGTAGATCGGAATGTCCCGGGACGGAACTGCGGACCCGAGGTAGCTGCCGATGATGGTGCGGGCCTCGGCCACCAGGGTGAGCGGCGAGATCGACGACCGTGCGTCGGGTGACGGCAATCCGACGGTGATCGTCTTCCCGCCGGGAGCGGTTGCGCGAACGGCGGATTCGAATGCACGCGCGTTCCCGGCGGCCTCGATGACGATGGGCGCCCGCACACCGGCTTCCTCGAGTTCGGCCGGGGTGTAGACCGCCGTCGCACCGAGTTCACGCGCGGTCTGCAGCTTCTCGGGAACGGCGTCGACGCCGATCACCTCGCCGGCGCCCCGGGAGACCGCGGTCAGGATCGCCGCCATGCCCACCCCGCCGAGCCCGACGACCATGACCGCCTGGCCGGGCCGCGGATCGCCGGCGTTGAGGACGGCGCCGCCGCCGGTGAGGACTGCGCATCCCAGCACCGCCGCAACGTCGGCGGGCACGTCGTCGCCGACAGGGACGACGGAGCGGCGGTTGACGACGGCGTGCGTCGCGAACCCGGACACTCCGAGGTGGTGGTGCACGGTGTCGTCGCCGCGGTGCAGTCGCGCTCCCCCACCGAGCAGGGTTCCGTCGTTGTTGGCACTGGTGCCGGGCCCGCACGGCATGCGGCCGTCGGTGGCGCAGCCCTCACACTCTCCGCATCGAGGGAGGAAGGTCATGACGACGCGCTGGCCGACAGTGACGTCGTCGACTCCGGCCCCGAGTTGCGTGATCCGTCCCGCGGCCTCGTGCCCGAGCAGCATCGGCACCGGGCGCACCCGGTTGCCGTCGACGACGGACAGGTCGGAGTGACACAGACCCGCGGCTTCGATTCGAACGAGGATCTCGCCCTCGCCGGGCTCGTCTAGCTTGAGTTTCCCCGCTATCTGATTGGTCGGCGTGTCTTCGACTGTGGTGCTTGCCTTTCGGTGCCATCGGCTGTATTACCTAGATATGGCTTCGATCGTGAGGAAGCGGCAGGGT
>SEEV01000787.1 GCA_004211695.1 Rhodococcus sp. (in: high G+C Gram-positive bacteria) | reverse complement strand
AGCGGCACCTGTCCGATCACGTCTGGCGCATCATGCTCGCCGACGAAAGGCGCAGCCACCGGCAACACGAGAAAGAATCCGAAAGGGCGGCTTGACAAATAGAGAGGCACCCCCGCTTGGCGCCCACCGCGGTGCGGTGCCCATCGAGGACGGCGATCTTCGCCTCCAGCTCGGCGCGCACCTCGGGCGGGGCGGCGGCCAGTCGGGTCAACCGGGCCGCCTTCCGGTGCAGCAGCTGCCCCTCGGTCTGCAAGCGCGCGAGTTTGATCCCGAGGCCGCGGTCGTCGTAGGTCCAGCCCCGGTAGTCCGACACCAGCCCGTCGGGGTTTTCGGCGGTGATGGCGGCGGCACCCAGACTGGTCGGGGACCAGTCGACCCCGACCGCGACCGCGGCCGAGTCCAGGTCGGCTGCCGGGACGAGCTCGGTCGCGGCGCACCGCCAGAGCAGACCACGGCCGTCGAGGACCAGGGTCGGCAGGTGCCAATCGGTGATCGCCCGGCCGAACAGATGCGCCGGGATTGCCGCGGTCAGCCGGACACTGCGCCACTGCGCCCGCCCCGCCGGGGCCGGGCAGGTGGGCAACTTCACCGTCAACACCAGCTCACGGCCTGCCACGGTGATCTGCGCGAGCTGCCGATCGGCGGCCGACAGTTGGGCCATCGCCGCCATCCGGGGCGGACCCTGCACGTCGGTGATCCGCAACCGGCCGGCCGGTGCCCCGCCACCGCGGCGGGCGCGGGCAATCAGCTGGCGCCGCACGCCCCGCGCGAAAGCCGGTGGCACAGCGTCGCCCGACCCGGCCGGCGGCGCCACAACCCCGGTGTCCGGATCGAATCGGGCCGACAGTGCCGCGATCGCGGTGTCCCGGTAAGCCAGGGTCCGCAAGGTCGCCACCACCTGCGCGGTCACCACCCGGGTGACCCTCGACGGAACATAGACCCCATCCGGATAGATTGGAGTCCAGCCGAGACGGGCCGCCGCGACATGGCCCTGTGCGGGCAGCCGGCGGTCCTGGCGGTCCAGGCCGGCGGCGAGCAGATCGAACGTCGCCGGCTGCCACAGTCGCGACACCAACTCGGCGCCGGCACCGGATATCAGGTCGAGCAGCCACCCCACCCGGACATCGACGTCGTCGAGGCCGATCGGCTCGCCGGTCGCATCGTCGACCGCCACATGGGCGCGGGTGGTCACCGAAAACTGCCGCGGCGCAGTCGATCCCGGCCCGGTCATGCCGGGCACAATTGACGATCGGCGAGTACCCCCGCGGTCGAAGAAGACCCACGATCCCCCGAGGTGCTCATCGGTTACCCCGACCCCCACCGTGCTGCGGCATCGCCCCGCCGCCTGCGCTGATTCCGCTGCGACCGCAGCCGGCGGCACCGCCGGGAAGCGACACCAACAACACCCATGTAGTCATCCACCAGCTCCTCTACCAGCAACGTGTCGCCCCGATCGCGCCCAACCCGGACAGTAACCCCCACCTATGACAAGTAACGCTCGATCCACGCCACCGACAAACCCAGCCAACCGGTCTCGCCGCACGACCCGCACCACCGGCACTATCCCGCAGCATCTTCTCCCGGTTCTGCAGCGATGCCTCTTGCTCAGTGCAGACAGGAACCCGGTAACACTGCGCCTCCACCCGGGCCGGCGCCACCGCCCACCGAACCCGACGCGGGCCTGCCCAGGTAGACGTCCGAATCCGCGCGATCAAATATCCGGTGTCCCGCACCGGTACGCCGAAAACCGCAACCGACCCTCCG
>SEEV01000786.1 GCA_004211695.1 Rhodococcus sp. (in: high G+C Gram-positive bacteria) | reverse complement strand
TCGCGTCCCTCCGCGAGGATGCGCTCACGCTTCTCCTGGCGGATCCGAAGCTGCTCGGGGGTGTCGTCGACTGGCTGGGCTGCTACTTCACTCACGGGTCACCAGCCTAATCGACAGCCCCGCGTCCCCCTATTCAGAGGTCAGTGGGCCGAGACGGTGGCCAGCTCCCGCGCGCAGTGCTGCGTGGCGATGAGCGAGCCCAGCAACCCCGCCGCCTTGATCGCCTTGTACCCGCCGACCAGATCGGTCGCCTTGTGCAGCCCCAGCTGCTGCAGGGCCGCCGCGGCGAGACTCGAGGTGTAGCCCTCGGAGCACACGATGATCCACTCGACGTCGTGGTCTACTGCCAGCGCCAGGTGCGCCGAGCTGGTGGGATCGCACCGCCACTCGAGGACGTTGCGTTCGATGGCGAGCGCACCGGGCAACGTTCCCTCGACAGCCCGCTGCGCCTGCGGCCGGATGTCCACGACGATCGCGCCGCGCGCCACGGCCTCGGGCAGTTCGAACGCGTACATGCGGTCGATGCGGGTGCGGGCCTCTTCGAGCATCTGGTCGATATTCACTTCGAACCACCCTCGGGGAGATCGGTGAGCTCGGTACGGGTACGGCGCAGGGTGCCGTGATCGGTGACCTCGTAATAGGACATCGCCGACAACGGCGGCGAGTAGGCGTGCACGCTCAACGTGGGCGTCACCACCCCCGCCCCGGGTGCGTCCGGCGCCCGCACCACGTCGTGAACCCAGCCGAGTGGGAAGGAGGCCTGATCGCCGGCCTCGAGGACGCGGTGACGCAGTTGGTCTCCCGCCCAACGGAACTCGGACAACGCGCCACTGAGAACGGTGAGCGCGCCGAAAGAGCCTGCATGGTCGTGCAATTCGGTATTCCGGTCGGGAACCCAGCTGATCAACCACACGTCGACGTCGTCGTCCGAGTAGAGGCGGGTCGACCAGCGTTCGTCGGTGGGCCAGCTCTGCGGAAGCAGGGTGTCGTGGCGGCCGTCGAGGACCTCGGACGCACCCTGATCGGTGATGCGCAGCAGGTCAGCCGGGCGGAGACGGGTGGGTACAGATGCAGAAGAATATGTTGCGAGCACGAGAGAGACTCCCAGAAGTGTGAATTGGCCAAGGCAGCGTTCAGCCTCGACAACACTCCTGAGCACTCGTGCAGAGATTCACGGGGACCATTCTGACATAACTTCCGCGAAGAGGGAACCCGTCACTCGAGCGGGCTGCGGCGAGCCCCTCGACGAGCCTGATTCCGCTCGTAGACGAGGCGCAGCCCTTCCAGCGTGAGGTCCGGCTCGTGCTCGTCCACGGTCTCCGTCTCGGGCATGATCAGCGGCGCACGATCACCGGTCGCGATCACCACCACGTCGGAACCGGAGAATGCGGGGAGTTCCTTGCGCACGCGACGCACCAGCCCGTCGACGAGTCCGGCGAATCCGAACACCGCACCCGACTGCATGCACTCGACGGTGTTCTTGCCGACGACGGATCGGGGCCGCACCAGTTCGACCTTGCGCAACGCCGCCGACTGCGACGCGAGGGCGTCGGACGAGATTTCGAGGCCGGGCGCGATCGCGCCACCGAGGAACTCGCCCTTCGCGGACACGACGTCGACGCACGTGGACGTCCCGAAGTCGACGACGATGCACGGTGCGTCGTAGAGGTGATGCGCCGCAAGACTGTTCACGATCCGGTCGGCGCCCACCTCCTTGGGGTTGTCGACGAGCAGCGGAACACCGGTTCGCACCCCGGGTTCCAC
>SEEV01000785.1 GCA_004211695.1 Rhodococcus sp. (in: high G+C Gram-positive bacteria) | reverse complement strand
GACGGAATCCCGCGCGCTCTCGGCGGCAAGTTCGACGTGCTGCTCGGTGGCGTCCGACGGCCGGGAATCGGCCGGGTGTGCATGGACCAGGTGGTCGTGGACCTCGGCCCGGACGGCGGGGGCGTCCGCGAAGGCGACCACGCCGTGTTCTTCGGCAACGGCCAACACGGCGAACCCGTCGCACAGGACTGGGCCGACGCACTCGGCACCATCCACTACGAGGTGGTCACCGGACTACGGGGACGGATCGTGAAGCGATACATCGGCGGCGGCTCAGGGCCGTGAATGCGGGTGGCACCTCGGCCCCCGGGGCCGGGTTCGTCGTTGCCCCCGGATCGGGCGCTCACCCGCGTCCGGGAATAGCGGAGCGGGAGTACGAAAAGTGGTGTCCCATCGGTCGGTGCCCTGCGTCGGACAATGCGCCTGGATCACGAAATCCCGAGGAAGTGGGAGGCAACCTACCGCACCCGGCCTCGAGTTCGCCTCGCGCTGCGCGTGAACCAGACCCCTCATGTGCATGACCGGCGGGCAAGTCCATGACCGCCGGGCCAGCCATCGGCACCCCGACAACCCCGGAAATCCGTGTCCCACAACGAACAACGACGCGGTACCCAGAGCGATGACCACGCTGTCCCCACTGAGTCACCGGTGGGACTGGCAACGACAAGCAAAGTGCCGGTTCATCAGTGCGGAACTGTTCTTCCCTCCGGACGATGAAGGGAAGGGCGCCCGAGTGCGGCGCGAACAATTGGCCAAGCAGATCTGCCAGTCGTGTCCCGTCCAACGCCAATGCTGGCAGCACGCGCTCACAGTCGGGGAATCCTTCGGGGTATGGGGTGGCACCTCGGAATCAGACCGACGCGCCATCAGCCTCGACCCGACCAAAATCAAAGGAACGCGCACGGCGAGGGCACTCCGTATCTCGCCCACACATCCCGTCCCCGGCCGAGGCCGCGGGAGGGCAACCGATACCGATACCACCATCAGCGACGAAACCGGGACATAGTCGTCGATCGAGAACTTGCTGTTCCCGTCTGATTGTCGGGAGGACCTGTCACCTCGGCTCCCGGGCTTCGGCTGGTGGCCGGTTCACCACGCGCGCTGATGTGAACTCCAGCGTCAACGGACACGAGGGCGTCTCTGTGGGCGGACAGGTGATCTCCCTGTGTGCGGACAGCGGATCTCCCTGTCCGCGGTCAGGTGATCTCCGTCGGAATGGATCAGTCAGGGGCCGCACCCCGCGTCTGGCTCTGGCAGTCTGAAGTGGCCCCGGTCGGCCGCAGTGAGGTGCCTTTCGGTGAGGTGCCTTCGGTGAGGACGATATGAGCGTGTTGGAGCAGCCGGTCGACGGCGGCGGTGGCCAGGGTTTTGGGCATGATCGTGTCGAACCCATCTGGGGCGCTCATATTTTTCGTTTTGACGGAAGGGCGCTGCCAGCTGGTCCGCTCCTCCACGCGATCCGCCTTCGACAACGGTCGGAAGGCGAATACAGTGCTGGCGAGGAGTGTGCCGTCATAGAACCCCGTACGTCACACCGACGATGGCCAGCTCACCTCCCGAAGCGCGCATCGTGACCACTGCGCTACTCGGGCTGGGCCGACTTCGTCAGCTGTAGCTGTTAGCGCTCGCTTCCCTCCTGTTCTACTAACCCCAAGTTGCGACGGTGAGGACGGACGAACCCCCGGTTGACCTGGGGGTTCGGTGTTTTCGGTTGTGGTTGCTCTGGCTACGTGATGGTCAGGGGGACGGTGGTGTCGAGGAGTTCGAA
>SEEV01000303.1 GCA_004211695.1 Rhodococcus sp. (in: high G+C Gram-positive bacteria) | reverse complement strand
TTGCGAGGACAAGCCCTCGATACCGGGAGTTCCGCTGTCCCACACGCACCGACACGCCCTTTACTCACGTGTGTCCCATTTGACCCAACAGTCACACGCCTAACTGCGCGGCATTGGGGCTAGGGTGCGAGATCAATTGTCAGGGAGGCCAGCTCGAGTGCGGCCGCGCAGGGGTCGGGCCGCGGGGCGTGGGAGCGGTTCTGAACGTGCCACGTGAGTGTTCCGTTCGCTGCGGCGGACACCGCGCAGCTTCCCGGGTCACGCGGGTCGCGGGTGGAGAAGCCGTTCGCGGTGATCGTCGTCCCGAGCGCCTCACGGCTGAGTACCACGTGTTCGGTCTCGAATCCGTCCTGGAGTGCACGGTGCCACAGCTGCAGCAGCGAGTCCTGCTCGGAGAAGGCGAAGGTGAGGTCCGTCTCGCCGTCTGCGGTCTTTGCATTCCAGACGCAGGTGGGCGGAGTCAGCTGAGAGGTAAGCTCCTCGGCCCCGACAGCCTGCGCGATCTGCTCGTCGGTCAACGGCTCGCAGCGAGCGAGCGGACTGGTGACTGCCGCGGCCGCGGGTGCCTCATCCGGCGTAGGATCCGCGGAACATCCCGCCAGCAGTACGACCGCCGCGACGACGGACACTCCAGTGCCGCAAGCTGAGAAGGCGGTCACAGACTGCTCCATTCGTCCAGATCATCAGATGTCGGATGCTCCGTTTGCGGTCCGGACTCGCAGGAGACCTCGGTGCGCTGCCCGGTTGACGTCATCCGATCCATCTTCGCATCCCGTGGACGATCGAGGGCTCGTCGAGTCGCTACCTGCCACGTAATGACCGTTACGGCACCCTCGCCGACGCACTGCTCGACTAACTTGAGGCGATGGCTTATGCACGCTCGGGTCGGACGACTTCCCCAGGCCGGTCGGCGACGAAGTGTGTTGACCGTGATTATCTGAGGCCTCGGGTGTGACCCGCCTCGCCTTTTGCGCTCGTCCTGAAGTACCTTGAGATCGAGGCACGGTTTCCGCGCCGGGCATCGACGAATTCCCCTCTGCCGCTGTAACTTACGTTGCCGCCCTGGTAAAGGTCGATCCGCAGACTCTACCCCGCCAACCCCTGGCAGGGGCGATCAGCGAAGTACGTCGCCGGTGGTGCCGGAGGTGTAGCACATCACGACCGCGCATCGCGGCGCGGCAGATCGACCTCGTGCTCCCGGCGGAGACATCACGCGCTGGTGCCACCTGAGATCATCATCGGTTCCAGACCATCGATTGCTGATGCGGCCGCAGATGGCAGTCCGCCGACCCGGCTGTCACGAGCTGGTCGAGCCACCGCTGCATGAGCCCAGCCGCGGCGCCGGTGCCGCGGCTAGGCAGGATGTTGATGTGTAGGTGCGCCGGCCAGCGCGGGTCGTCGAGCTCCGCGGAGCTTCGGCGCGCGCCGAATCGCCCGCTGCGCCATGTCCGGCAGGCTGCGGGCGAAGGACGCCGCGGGACCGGCCTTGAAGATCAGCCGGTGCCCACGGATCGCCTGGTCCATCCGCGCGCTCTCGCTCGGGAAGTCCGTGCTGTCCAGACAGCCCGTCGGGTAGCCGACCAGAATCCCGTCCACCGCTGCGACGAACAGCGACTCTGCCGCGAAGTCCAGGTACGGGTCGAGGTAGGCAGCCGCTGCTGGGGGCGCATGTCCAAAGATCGAGGCGGTCGGTGAACCCTCATCGACCCGGCCGAACAAGTCCCGCAACGCGCCGCGGCGTTCGGGGAAGAACGCGCGGATCTCGATCTTGCCCATCACTGCCTCCCTGGTGCCGCCGAGCGTTGCCGAGGCTATGGCACCGCCGCCCGATTTCGGCCAGTACTACCGGCGACCCCTGGCTAGCTGATCTTGCGTCGGTAGATGGCTGTCGCGGCGGCGTAGGCGACGATGAGGATGCCGACGCACCAGGCGAGGGCGATCCAGATGTCGTTGCCCACTGGCTGCTGCGCGAACAGGGCGCGGATCGTGTCGACGATGGAGGTCACTGGCTGGTTTTCAGCGAACCACTCCACCGGGCCGGGCATGGTGTCGGTGGGCACGAACGCGGAGCTGATGAACGGTAGGAAGATGAGGGGGTAGGCGAACGCGCCTGCACCGTCGACGGTTTTCGCGGACAGACCGGCGATCACGGCGACCCACGTCAACGCCAGGGTGAACAGGATCAGGATGCCTGCGACCGCAAGCCACGCCAGCACACTCGCGCCCGTGCGGAAGCCCATGAGGAGGGCGATGCCGATGACGATCAGGAGGGAGATCAGGTTGGCGACCAGCGAGGTCAGCACATGTGCCCACAGTGCGCTGGACCGGGCGATCGGCATGGACTGGAATCGCTCGAAGATCCCGCCCTGCATGTCCATGAAGAGTCGGTAGGAGGTGTAGGCGATGCCCGACGCGATCGTGATGAGCAGGATGCCGGGCAGCATGAAGTTCAGATACGACTCCGACCCGGTGTCGATCGCGCCGCCGAACACGTAGACGAACAGCAGCATGAGTGCGACCGGGGTGACCGCTGTCGTGATGATGGTGTCCGGGCTGCGCAGGATGTGGCGAAGCGAACGGCCCGTCAGGACTGTGGTGTCGCCGTAGAAGTATGTGGTGGTCATCATCGCTCCTCGCTGTTGGTACGGGCGTCGCGGCCCGTGTGTGCGCCGACGCTCTCGCTGTCGTCGCCGATGATCGCGAGGAAGACCTCCTCGAGGGTGGGCTGCTTCTCGACGTACTCCACTTTCGCGGGCGGCAGCAGTGCCTTGAGCTCGGCGAGGGTGCCGTTGACGATGATCCGGCCCTGGTGGAGGATCGCGATCCGGTCGGCGAGCTGTTCGGCCTCGTCCAGGTGCTGTGTCGTCAGCAGCACCGTTGTGCCGTTGTCGGCGAGTTCCTTCACCGTCTGCCACACCTCGATGCGCGCCTGGGGGTCGAGTCCGGTGGTCGGTTCGTCGAGGAAGATGACCGGCGGGTTCCCGATGAGGCTCATCGCGATGTCGAGACGGCGGCGCATTCCGCCCGAATAGGTCGACGCCTTCCGGCCGCCGGCCTCGGTCAATGAGAAGTGAGCGAGCAGGTCGTCGGCGATCTTGCCGGGGTTCTTCAGGTGCCGCAGCTGGGCGACCAGCACGAGATTCTCTCGCCCGCTGAGGATCTCGTCGACGGCCGCGAACTGTCCGGTGAGGCTGATCGACTCCCGCACGTTCTGCGGCTGGGTGGCGACGTCGAAGCCGTTGACCGTGGCTGTGCCGGCGTCCTGCTTGAGCAGGGTCGCGAGGATCTTCACGACCGTGGTCTTGCCCGCTCCGTTCGAGCCGAGCAGGGCGAAGATGCTGCCCGGTGCCACGTCGAAGTCGACGCCGCGCAGCACCCGCAGGTCGTTGTACGACTTCTCCAGGCCCTGCACCCGGATCGTTGCTCCCGTGGTCATTGCTGTCCTCGTTCCGCGTCCTCGATGGCCTTGGTCAGGCGGGCGCGTTCCTTGTCGATCCACTGTGTGCCGCTGTAGGCCTGGGCGAACGTCTCGGCGAACTCGACCGGGTTCGCGCCGACGATCTCGCGTACCGGCGTGCCGTCTACGGCGGCCCGCTCCCAGAGTTCGACGAAGTCGCCCATCATCGTGACGAGGGTCGCGCCGTCCGTGACGCCGCTGTAGTACATGAAGTACCGCTGCAGCGCTTTCGCGGTGGTGCGGTACGGCTCGGGAAGGGCATCGATGCGTTTTTTGTGCTGCTTGTACTGCTTCTTCTGCTCGAACGTTCCGGTGATGGTCTCGATCCAGTTGGTCATGATCACTTCTCTCCTTCGTGGAGCTGTTCGATACGTTCTGCGAGGAAGCTCCATGTCCTCCAGAACTCGTCGAGTTGTTCGCGCCCTTGCCCGTTGATCGAAAACACCTTCCGTGGTGGCCCCTTCTCCGAGGGGACCTTCTCCACATCCACGAAGCCCCTCTGCTCGACGCGGAGGAGCAAGGCGTAGACGGTGCCTTCGACGAGATCCGAGAAGCCCCGCTCCCGCAGCAGTGCCGTGATCTCGTAGCCGTATGCCGGCCGCTGGGCGAGAATCGCGAGGACGATGCCCTCGAGCGTGCCCTTGAGCATCTCCGTCATCTGATTACCCATCACTCACCTTCGATCTAGTCTGTGTTGCTGACTACCGGTAGAAAGTAACACTGAGTACCGGTAGTTAGCAACACCGAATAGCGATTGGGATGAGGGTCGTGTCGATGCCTCGATGCCTCGATGCCTCGTTGCCGGCGGTGGGGGACGGTGGCGAGGTGGCGAAGCGCCATCTGGTCCGGTGCGGCGCCTCTGGCGCTGGCACAATCGCCGCTACGGCGGCTGTCTTCGACGCCCATGGGATCGAAGAATCAGCCGTCTACGGCTACACCGATCCGCGCAGCGAATAGCCTTTCTATGTTGTTGACGGACAAGTCAATGGGGCATTTGTGCACCTTCTGCTAGCGGCGCAGCTGAAGGCCGCGCCGGCAGGCGGGGCACCGGAGACCAAGACCCGGCGGCGTGGGCCGGCCTTGATTCCCGGCGGGTAGCCGCCGGGCGTACGCACATGCGGGAAGGGGCTTGTACAAACTTAAGTACACAGTGATATTTTAGTTTGTATTCGCAGTTGGAGGGGCCTGGTGGTGGTCGGGGGAGGAGGTGGTGGGCGTGGATCGGGCGGATCGGTTGTTGTCGGGTGCGTTGCTGTTGTTGCGTCGTGCCGATGTTCGCATCGTCTCGGGTGGGCCCGCTGATCTGGATCTGGTGGTCCCTGGCGGGGGCGCGGTGGCGGTGAAGGTCAAGGTGTACGGGAGGCCGCCGACCCCGAGCATTGTCGAGGGACTGCGCCGGGGTTGTCGCGATAACCGGTTCCTGCTTGTCACGCCTCATGCGACGCCGTATTTGCGGGAGCTCGCGGCGGAGGGGGTGGTGGATCTGATCGCGGTCGACGAGGGTCGTGTCGTCATCGAAGGTATCGAACACACCGGGACGGCGCCCACCGAGACCGGTTCGGAGGTAAGGGGTTTGCAGCGCGGTCGTCGACCGTGGACGCGGTGGGCGGTCGAACGGTTGCTGTTGTTGGCGGACGAACCGTTGACGCAGGTCGAGCTGGCTGCCATGTTGCAGGTCACGCAGCAGTCGGTCTCGCATGTGTTGCGGCGTCATCGGTTCGCGACGCGCACCGACCGTGGGTGGGTGATCGAGCAGCGGGGCGACGCCCTCGATGGGTTGCTCGCGGAGTATCCGGGTCCCGGTGGTGTGTCGACCTACTGGTACGGACTTGATCCTGCGGTGCGGCAAGGAGAGGCGGCCGCGAGATGGTGCGCTGAGAGCAATGTGGGGTGTGTGCTGACCGGTGATGTGGCCGCGGATGTGTACGCGCCGTGGCGGTTGCCGGCGGTGGCCGGACTGTACAGCCGGGTGCTGCTCGACTTCACGATGGCCGACTTCACCCCGTCCACCGATGCGGAGTACACACTGGCGGCGACGGTGCCGCAGGACCCCACCCTGTGGCGCACCGCGGCCGCGGCGGCACAGCCGACGGTGCGGGTCGATCCGACCGCGGTCGACGAGGTGCCTGTGGTGCGGGTCGATCCGATCATCGCGTTGCACGATGTGCTCGGCAGCCCGGGCCCGGGCCCGGATGCGGCGGAGGCCGGCGAGCATCTGGGTAGGGCGATCCTGGAAGGAACCTGGCGTGGCTGACGTGGTGCGGATCGATGCCGCCTCTCGTGCGGCGGACCTGGGTTGCGGGCGCTGGCGGATCTCGCTGCCGCCGCCGCGGGACAGAACTACCGCATCATCGGCGGTCACATGGTGCACATTCTCAACCATGTGTATCCCACCGAGGCAGCTGGGGTGCGTGTGACGTGAAGAACCCGCACCGTGGAGGGTCTGTCCGCACGATGTACGTGGAGTACGATTATTAATACGTACTTCACGTATCGGAGGTGTGGGATGCCGGAGAATCGAACACGGCGGAAGGTGATCAAGTCGCCGGCCGCGAAGGGCGGCGGGCCGCGGGTGGTTGCCGGGCGTGGTCACCGGTTGAGCGCCGCCGCCTACCCCGCAGGTGCGAGTCGTGGCGCGGAGGTGGCTGGCGAGTTCGTGGAGTACGTGACCCGGAATGCGCCGCGAGGCGAGTGGGCGCTGATCGCGAAGCTGATTCTCGATGAGGCGTTCGCCGACCCGGTGGGAACTCGTGCCGGGGACTGGGCGGAGGCGGCGGCCGAGCGGCGGCAGTCATTGTTCGACAAGGTGGCCACCCTCAAGGCCGGGGAGGCCGGCCGGGTGCTGGCACCGCGGGCGGGGGAATCGAGGACCCTGGTGAAGAAGTTGCGGGATGAGGGGGTGTTGCTCGGTTTGCCCTTGGGGCGCCGCCCCGATTATCACTATCCGGCGTTCCAGTTCGATACGGTGCACCACCGGGTGTGGCCGATCGTGGCGTACGCGAACAGCAGGTTGGGGGCTGCCGAGGATCCGTGGGGGGTCACGTCCTGGTGGCGCACCCCCTCCGACATCCTCGACGGCCGAACCCCGTTGCAGGACCTCGAGGAGGGCGATCTGACCGAGATCGCCGTCGACAACATGATCAGCGCGGCCGAGCGGGGAATGTAGGAGAGTGGGGGCCTACAACGGCAATCCGGCGAACACCGACACCATCACGGCGGGGACACCGGTGTGGCGGGTGCACTGGACATCCTCGTCATATCCTCCGAACTCGTTCAACCGCAGCAACATCGCACCCTGGGTCGATGCACGCACCCTCGACGTCCGTACGACTGCCATTCCGGCGCAGGGGCGTTTCGAGCCGGTCCACGACCCGGCCGTGTGCCCGGGTGGGGCCGCGCTGGGCGGGTACCTGTATCTCGGGTTGTCCGTGGGTGCGGTGGTCGCGGAGGGCATTCTGCGTGGCCAGGACATCCCACCGGACTTGATCATCCGGAAGCGATTGTTGGCGGGGAAGTCCTTGGCGCAACTCGTGTTGGACGACGACGTCGACGTCGCGGTTCTGGACGGGCAGCGGAACCTGATCCGGCTCGGCCAGGATGCCTCGCTGACGGCGTGCACCTGGCGGGACTACGGGCAGACTCGTCGGACCGCGACCGATATTCTGACCAACACTCCCGCGGCGCACGGGCTTCGCTACGAGTGCCGACACGGACGAAACGAACTCGCGCTCATGCTGATCGACGGACGAACGGTGCCGGCTCTGACGCTGGTGCGCTCGGCACCACTCGACGTTGACGGGTGGGCTCGGGATGCGGTGACTGCCTCGCTCCTCGACGACTTCAATCTGACGTTGGGGTAGTCGGCGGGAGATCCCGCCGAGGGCGGCGCGGGCGATCCTGGACACCGAGGCGGAGACGCTGAACGCCCTTCTGGCGGCGGTGGGTCCGGATCGGGACCCCTGGTGCGAACCGGACCCGCTGGCCCCGGGGTGGCCCGCCTGGGACCTGGAAACCGCCCTGTGGGCGCTGCCGGGGATCGGCCAGACGATGGCGACGAAGTTGGTCGCCCGCAAACGCCGCCGGCGGTATCCGATCTTCGGACTCGGTCGTCAGCCAGGTCCTGGGCACCGAGCGATCACATCTGAACCCGGTCCGGGAGGCCCTACGCGTCGACGACGGAGCGTTGCATCACCGGTTGCTGTCGATCCGGGAGGAGGCCGGCCTCCCCGACGAGATCTCCGCACTGCGGGTGTTCGATGTGATCGCGTGGATGGACGGCAAGAGCCGCGGCCTCGAGGAGCGCTCTGACCTTGGGAGATGTCACGTCCCGGGCTGCGGGTTGGACGGTGCCGCCGGATAAGGATGCGTTCGGCTGCCGGTGGGTGTGTGGTCGGCTTACCGTGATCGCACGGGGTTCGCGACCGTCGTGGGCACCGTGTGGAGGAGGGGCGATGACTGCGAAGTTCGAGCTGTTCAAGGACGCGGCCGGCAAGTTCCGGTTCCATTTGAAGGCAGCTAACGGGGAGATCATCGCGGCGAGTCAGGGTTACACCTCGAAGGCGGCGGCTCAGACCGGGATTGCGTCGATCAAGGACAATGCCGCATCCGCCCCGACCGAGGATCTGACCTGATGCGATGAAAGGGGCGGGGCCTCCCGCTCCTCGTGGTTCCCGGCGAATGCTGGGGGTGTCAAGGTTTCGTCACGACGGAGGAGGCCCCTATCAACGAGTATGACGGAAGTCAGGTCGTCGGGATCGATCTGCACCGGCAGCGATCGGTGATCGTCCGCCAGACGGCGGAGGGCGAACAATTGTCGGCGGTGCGGATCGTCAACGATCCGGT
>SEEV01000784.1 GCA_004211695.1 Rhodococcus sp. (in: high G+C Gram-positive bacteria) | reverse complement strand
GTTCCGCAGATGAAGGCGACGCCGGGGATGCCGTTCCGGCAGGCGGTTGCCCGCCGGCAGGAGCGGGTGCGGCACATCATGCACACCCTGCCGGAGAACGCCCAGATCGCCATCCAGGAAAGCCTCGACGAAACATTCTTTCCTGCAGATGATTTCAATACAGAGACGATTGTTTCCCCCTACGGAAGAGCTGAGGCGTCGCGATGAGTTCTGTAACCGTCGCGCAGCCGGCTGAGCCAGGCACCGGGACCCGAGTCAGGCGCCGCAGGGTGGTCGAAAGCCGACTCATACCGCCATTGCATGCCGTCGGCGGATTCTTCGAGATGTGCATGGATACGTTCCGTGCGACTTTCCGGCCTCCGGTCCAGTGGCGCGAGTTCTTCTTGATGGCGTGGTTCGTCGTTCGCGTCGCGCTCGTGCCGACGCTGCTCGTAGCGGTTCCGTTCACGGTCCTGGTGGTTTTCACGCTCAACATTCTTCTGGTCGAATTCGGTGCGGCCGATCTCTCAGGCGCCGGCGCAGCGCTGGGTGCTGTGACTCAAATCGGTCCTTTGGTCACCGTTCTCATCGTCGCGGGTGCCGCCGCAACGGCGCTGTGTGCGGACCTCGGTGCGCGCACGATCCGCGAGGAGATCGACGCTATGCGTGTGCTCGGCATCGACCCGATTCATCGTCTGGTCGTTCCTCGTGTCCTCGCTTCGCTGGTCGTCGCGCTGTTACTCAACGGCCTCGTCGTGATGATCGGACTCGTCGGAGGTTTCTGTTTCTCGGTCTTCATCCAAAACGTGACGCCGGGAGCGTTTGTCTCCTCCCTGACTTTGGTCACGGGCCTTCCCGAGGTGGTGCTGTCCGAGATCAAGGCGGGCATGTTCGGACTCGTCGCCGGACTCGTTGCCTGCTATCGCGGACTCACGGTCAAGGGCGGACCGAAAAGCGTCGGTGACGCAGTGAATGAAACCGTTGTCTACGCGTTCATGGCGCTCTTCGCCATCAACGTCGTCTTGACTGCAGTCGGTGTGAAGTTCGGAACTGGGCACTGAGGAGTAGCTGACACATGAGCGCAATGGGAGTCCGGAACCCGAAGCTGGCTCGGGTAGCCGCGAAACTGAACAGTCCAGCACGGCAATTGGTATCACTCGGCGAACAGGGTGTCTTCTTCTGGCGGAGCATTCGCAGCACGCCCCACGCCGGCACAAGCTACAAGAAGGAGACCATGCGTCTCGTCGCCGAGATCAGCATGGGATCGGGTGCGCTTGCCGTCATCGGTGGCACGGTGGTCATCGTCGGCTTCATGACCCTCTCCGGGGGATCACTGCTGGCGATCCAGGGATTCTCGTCATTGGGAAACATCGGCGTGGAAGCGCTCACGGGCTTCTTCGCCGCGTTTATCAACGTGCGAATCGTGGCCCCGGTCATTTCGGGGATCGCACTCGCAGCGACGATCGGTGCCGGGGCGACAGCCCAACTCGGTGCCATGCGCATCTCCGAGGAGATCGACGCACTCGAGGTGATGGGTATCCGATCGATGTCGTACCTCGTGTCGACTCGACTGATCGGTGGGCTGATCTCGATCATCCCGCTCTACTCGATGGCCGTCATCATGTCGTTTCTCGCGTCGTAGATCACTACCACGCAGTTCTACGGCCAGTCATCAGGGAGGAATCGTCAAATCCTGTGGATTGAGGGTTATCAGGCGACCTCGGATGCGGGCGTGTCGGGTGATGGGCCCGCAGTGATCTCGACGGGCCGTTCGAGAAGTTTGCCCTTGTGGAA
>SEEV01000783.1 GCA_004211695.1 Rhodococcus sp. (in: high G+C Gram-positive bacteria) | reverse complement strand
AGCAACGACCCCCGCACGCGGTCGGGCGTGTCGGTGGAGCGCCGACGTTCTGACGTACGGCGGTTGGGCGCCCACATCCAACAAGTGGAAGTCGACGAAACCTCAGGCGCCCGGCCGTCTGCTCGACGCCGGCCCAGAGATCGGCTGATCTACAGCTGTGCTCGGTCGAAGCCATTGCGGGGTAGTCGAGGTGGTGGTGTGCGGCCCCCAGCACCGCAACGACGCGGGCACTGGTGTCGTTAGGAGGCTGCCAAGTTCGTCGGCCCTCGTCCTGAACATTGTGTCGGAGTTCGCGAACTGGAACGCGGTAGTCATGCCCGACCTCGGACCGTTGTGCACGGCCACATCACCTTTGACTCAGGCCGCGGCCTTCTCCCCGCTACCCGTCCGGCCGAAGGCCTGTCCGCTTCGAGGACTCCTACGCGGGCCTGGTCGAGTTTCTGTCTGGCCGGGCCGTTCAGATGCCGGGTTTTCGCGAGCCCGCTCACAGTTGAGCGGGAAACGGCCGATCAGCGCGGCGACGGCATCGACACCACCCTGACGGGCCGTATGCAGCGCGGCGTTGCGTCCACTCGGCAACGTCGGAATGCAAGCTGCCGCCCTGTTGCACCCTCCGGCGAAACCTGCGGTCAGACAGGGGCTTGCGTGCAATCGGACCCATCCCCTGCCTGCAACGGCCTCCCACACGCTGAGACGTTGCCTGCGCCGCACCGCAACGCCGGTGCCCGTCGGCAACGAGATCCGGCATTGCGGCGTCGGCCTCGTCACCGACGTTGCGTTGCACTCTCGGGCCTTTCGTACGACCTCAGCCGACCGGTCTGCAACGTCGTCCCGCGTTAGGCAAAAGTTCCTGGACGTGTTGCGGATCGCTGTTCACCGGTGCCGGCGGAATTCTTCTGTCGCCTATTGATCGGCCTTCTCGCACTCAGGCTGCAGCGCAGGAACTGGTCCTCACCGCACTTACCAGAGGCAGGTCATCACCGTGCCCCCACCAAGGTGTACTGATGGTCAAGCGTTGCCGCATTGCGTTCCTCGGCAATGTCCTCATGCTCGGGCAACGGAGGCCTCCGGAAACCGGCCTCCACGGCGCGTTGCGCGACCTTGTCGAAGCGGCGCATTGCCGTGCTCGCGGCCTTGGCTTTGGTGAGCGTGGCGATCTCGGCGTAGCTGCGCTGCTCAGTTATACGCAGCCGGGCCGTCTCCTTGACTACCGGTTCGAAGTCGGCGCAGGTATCGATGAAGGCGAGGAGGTTGTCGATGGTCTGGGCCTTATCCGGCATTACGAACCGCTCCTGCGAACCCTTCGGCGAATTGCCGATTTCTGGCGCGTGGGCATTGCCACTGTCCGTTGCATTGCGTGCAAGGTGCTCCGCGTGTTCCTTGGCGTGGGCTCTAACATCGGTGAGTTCACCAGGCTTCGCAGTGGTCGGTTGTGGGGCGTCCGCAACAGCAAGACGACCCTCCGGTTCCGGAGTCGTGGTCTCCGTACGGTCGTCGAGAACGGATGAATCGGATGCCGACGCAGCGAAGACGATGGGTGCAACGGTCGGGTCAACGGACGGCGCAATGCGTCCGGCGTTGCGATCGACCGACGACACCGGCCCTGGGGCCGGCATTCGGTAGTCGGTCGCGGTGTCCTCGTCGGACCGCTGCTGTTTACGGTGTCGGGCGTCGCGCACGACCGCGGTGCACTCGGTGTGGGCGGTGCCGATGGCCTTGATGAGGATGCCGACACCGTGGGTGAAGGCCAACACCAGCAACGGCGGAATGATTGCAA
>SEEV01000302.1 GCA_004211695.1 Rhodococcus sp. (in: high G+C Gram-positive bacteria) | reverse complement strand
CGCCGAGCTCATCGGTGGCACCGCAGCCAGCCACCATATCGAATCCGGGGACGCTGATTCACTGTCCAGCAACACTTTCGGTGAATTCTAATCAATCAGTCCACTTAAGCAGATAAGCACTAACTTTGTTCGAGTCTAGCAACCCAGTGGGATCACTGCAATGGAGGGTTCTGCTGAACGTCACGGAAGTGAGTCAGCTCTATCGTGACCACGGCCTTCGTCACCCGCGCGTACGCTTCCTCCGGCGGGTCCTCCACGACATCGGCCCCTCTCGCCTCGGTCAGCTCCGGCAGTCGGCGCCACGAAAGTTCATCATCGCGAGGACCGTTGACACTCGGCAGCGGATTGACCGCGGCGCCGCACCCGGCCAGGCCGCATCCTCGGCCGACCGTCGCACGACCACACCCTCATGTGGGCGGGCGCTGACTGCTGTCACGAGTTCGTGAGATCTCGCCGACGGAAGAGGACCACTCCCACTACGCCCACGACGACGGCGACGGCGATGAGCCACATGAGTGGAGCGATCGTGATGTCCGCGGCGGGTACTGCAGGGACGTGCGTGAACGGCGACAGGTCGCGGACGGCCTGGGGCAGCCCGAGTAGTGGTCCGAGGAGTCCGAAGATCAGGCAGAGCGCGAGCACGCCCCAGGAGAGGCCGGCCGACCAGGCCGGGACACCGCCGAACGACACCACCACCAGCGCCGCGACAACCAGGATCGCGGGCACGAAGACGAGGGCGGCCCCGGTGAGATTCACGACCTTTTCCGGCACGCCTTCGGTCACCAGGCCGTAGGCGAGTCCGGTGGCCGCCCCGGTCAGCACCTGCAGGACGACGATGCCCGCGGTGACGAGCCCGACGTGCGCGAGCATCCATCGTGGACGCGAGACCGCTGTCGCGAGAACAGGTTCGAGCCGCCCTGCCGATTCTTCACCGCGCATCCGCAACAGGGCCTGCACGGCGTAACCCGCCACCGCGATCGCCATCATGCCGAAGATGGCGGCGAAGTAGGCGTCGACCATGTTCGTCGTGCCGCCACCGAGCTGTTCCATCATGTCGGCAACCTGTTCGCCTTCGCCGAGGAAGTCGTCGATCTGATCGGCGATCGCGCCGTACACCACCGCGAGGACGGCGATGCCGAACGCCCACCAGAACAGGATCGTCCGTTGTATCCGCCACGCCGACCCGACCGCCGTCGGCAGCGAACGGGACGCCCGGGCGGGTCCCGGACGGGTCGGCACGAGCCCCGAACCGACGTCCCGGTGTTCGGTGAGGGCAAACCCGACCGAGCCGACCACGAGTGCGAAGACGGCGGGCAGCGCCAGCACCCACCAGGCATTGTCGTCGTAGGGGCGGACCTGCTCGGCCCAGCCGATCGGCGACATCCACGTCGGCCAGCCAGGCACCACCCGGGTGCCGTTGTCCGTCACCGTGCCCGTCATGTCGCCCACCGCACGCAACAGGAACGCCACGCCGAGCGCCGCACCGGCCAGCCCGTTTGCGGTGCGCGCACTGTCCGTCACCTGCGCGGTGACCGCGGCGATCGCCGCGAACGCGATGCCTGCCCCCGCCACCGCCGCGCCGAGGGCCGCCGACCCGTCCAGCGGCAGACCCGCCGCCATCAAGACCACGACGTTGAGCAGTCCGAGAGTCAGGTTGGCACCGACCGCGACCACCAGGGCCGCGGTGAGCAGTGACTTCCGGCCGACGACGGCGGCCTCGACGAGTTCGGCGCGCCCGGTCTCCTCGTTCTGACGGGTGTGCCGCACCACCAGCAGGGTGGTCATCAGAGCGGCGGCCAGCGACATCGGCATGACGATCTGACAGGCGAGCACGGCCCCGGCGCTGTACCCCGACACGAGACCGTTGGTGGCCAGCGCGACCGGCGACGCCGCAGTCGCCATCGCGAAACTGCGCAGGTCGGCCTCGGTGGGATACAAACCCAGCACGCTCGACGCCGAGAACGCCTGCAGCGCAGCGAGCGCGAGCAACCACACCGGCAACTGGATGCGGTCGCGGCGCAGGGCGAGCCGCACGAGCCGGACGGTTCCCGCGAACTGACCCCGCCCGGTCGACTCCGGCGCCGTCACCGTGCTCACAGCGCCCGCGTCTCCGACTCGGCCCGCCGGTGGTTCTCGCCCTCGCGGGCCAGTTCGTCGCCGTAGTGCCGCAGGAACAACTCTTCCAGCGTCGGCGGCGTCGACGTCAGCGACGTGATCCCGAACGACAGCAGATGGCGCAGCACGCCGTCGATCGCACTGGTGTCCGCTTCGCACCGCGTGTGCGCGCCGTCGACCCGGACGTCGTGCACGCCCTCGACGGTCTCCAGTCCGGTCACCGGGCGCAGCGTCTCCGCGGTGATCGACGTGCGCGTGAGGTGACGCAGTTCGGCGAGAGTGCCGGTCTCCACGGTCCTGCCCTCGCGGATGATGCTCACCCGATCACACAGTGCCTCGACCTCCGCGAGGATGTGACTCGACAGCAGAACCGTCTTCCCCGCGTCGGACATCTCCTCGACGCAGTCCTGGAACACCGACTCCATCAACGGATCCAGCCCCGACGTGGGTTCGTCGAGCACGTACAGTTCGACGTCCGACGCGAACGCGGCCACCAACGCGACCTTCTGCCTGTTGCCCTTCGAGTAGGTGCGCGCCTTCTTCGTCGGATCGAGTTCGAACCGCTCGAGTAGTTCCGCGCGCCGGGATTCGTCCAGCCCGCCGCGCAACCCCGCGAGGAGGTCGATCGCCTCGCCCCCAGTGAGATTGGGCCACAGGTTCACGTCGCCGGGAACGTAGGCGAGCCGCCGGTGCAACGACACGGAGTCACGCCACGGGTCGCCGTCCAGGAGGCGGGCATTGCCCGAGTCCGCGCGCAGCAGTCCGAGCAGCACCCGGATGGTCGTCGACTTGCCGGACCCGTTGGGACCGAGGAATCCGTGCACCTCCCCCGTCCCCACTTCGAGGTCGAGGCCGTCGAGTGCGCGGGTCGGCCCGAACGTCTTGACGAGATTCTCCACCGAGATCGCAGCCATGATGGGGACGCTACGCCGGTTCACGGGTGGTCACGACGGGTTTCCGCCGCCCCGGCCGCGACGGTGCCGGATCAGATCAGTCCGCGCTTGCCGGCCTCGTACACGGCCTCCGCACGCCGGCTGACGTCCAGTTTGCGCATGATGTTGCTGACGTGGAACTTCACCGTCGTCGCCGAGATGAACAGTCGCTCACCGATCTTCGCGTTCGACAGCCCCTTGGCGAGGAGTTGCAGGACCTCCAGTTCGCGCTCGGTGAGCCCTTCACGCGGCGTCGTCTGACCGTTGAGTGAGCGGATCACCGCGGACGCGCTACGTGAGTCGAAGGCACTCTCACCGCGGGACACGGCGCGGATGGCGCGCACCAGTTCGGTGGTGTCGACGTCCTTGACCACGTAGCCGCGGGCACCGGCGTGAATGGCGCGGACGACGAGTTGCTCGTCGAGAAACGTCGTGAGCACGAGCAGACCCAACGTGCTGTCGGCGGCGGACAACTGCGCGCACAGTGCCAGTCCCTCGTAGTCGGAGGCCGCGGACAGCTTCAGGTCCATCAGCACGACGTCCGGCGCGACGCGCTCGACGACGCCCAGTGCCTCCTGACTCGACGACGCCTCCCCCACCACCTCGAGATCCGGTTCCCGCTCGAGGACGGAGCGCAGACCCTGACGGAGGATCGCGTGGTCGTCGACGAGCACGAGTTTCACCACCGCGGTGGGGCGCACGGTGCCGGTCTGGTCACGTACCGAGGTTCGTATGGTCATCGGTCTGCCTCACTGTCGGAATGGAGCGGAATCCGGGCAGCGACCCGGACCCCGCCGATCCTGGCCCGCGCCACGTCGAGGGTGCCGCCCAACTCGGCTGCGCGGGCCTGCATATTCGCCAACCCGCGGTGGTGCCCGTCGAGGTCGTTGTTCGCTGCCATCCGCAGCATCAGGCGCATGCGCTTGGGATCGCCGTCTCCGTCGTCGGCGACGGACAGCAGCACCGAGTCCTCCGAATACGTGAGCCGCAGAACGGCGCGGGTCGCGTTGGCGTGCACCGCGGCGTTGAACAGCGCCTCGCCGGCGATCCGCAGCAGCGCATGTTCCCGGTCGCTGGACAACTCCGCCGGTGTGCCGCCGACGCGGACGGTGACCTCGAGTTCGTCGGGCATGTGCACCACCCCGAGTTGCTCGAGCATCTCGGGGAGCGATGTCCGGTCGGAACCGCCGGAATGATTGAGCGCATAGATGGCGGAACGCAACTGCTCCACCGCCCGGCGCGTCAATTCCTTTGCCAGATCCAGTCGTTCGCTGCGCTCCTCGTCCGGAACCCCGCTGCGGCACACCTCGATCTGCATCCCCGCCGACAACACCGCCTGGGTGACGCTGTCGTGGAGTTCGCGGGCGATCCGGTGCCGTTCCTCGTCGAGCACCTGATGCCGGTGGGCCGCCCCGAGTTGACGCTGGGTGGATTCGAGTTCGGCGTTGCGCACCGCGAGATCCGAGGCGGTGCGGCGTGCCTCCGAGTACGCGTGCTCGGCCCGCTCGAGCAGTAGCTGGCCCCGCTGGTACAGCGCCGAATTCTGCAGGGCGACCGCGGTCTGGCTCGCGAGGATGCTGAGGACCGCGCCGTCGGTGCTGTCGAGAGTGCGCTGCTCCGCGGTCCACGCGGCGAAGGCTCCGACGACGCCGCCTTCGAGGACGATCGGCACGAAGGCGTGGTGCGCGTCGATGACGGGAGCGCCGCCGGTGCGCGCGGACCGGATGTCGGCCAGACACGTCACGACCTCGTCCGGCAGCGGCGGCCCCTCCACGTTGTCGACGAGGAACGGCGTCGCGTCCGGGCCGAGCACGAGGCGACGCGGCCCGGCGTCGGGCAGCATGCCGTCGGCGAGGGCGAACGCGACCCACTGCGCGTCCAGGTGTGCCCGCGCCGCCTCGGCGACCGCGCAGATGAGGGTCTCGGGGCCTTCCACGGTGCGGACGAGGGCCCGGGAGATGAGCTCGAGCGCGTGGACGACGCGTTCGAGACGTTCGGCGGCGCCGCGGTACTGGGGGTAGAAGGTCGGTTTCCCGGACCGCAGTCCGGTGAGCGTCGACAGATCGGGGGCGTTCATCTGTTCACAGCGCAGACCGGAACAGCGCCACCATCTGCTCCTGGGTCGCCGTGCGCGGGTTGGTGGACATACAGGCGTCGCGGAGGGCGAACTCGGCCAGGCGCGTCAGATCGGTCTCACGAACCCCCAACTGCCCCAGTCCTTTCGGAACCCCGACCTCACGGGCGAGGCGCTCCACCCGATCCGCTACCGCGAGCGCCGCCTCCTCCGGCGTTGCGCGACGCTCCTCCAGACCGAGTGCGGCGGCGATGGCGACGAACGGGGCGGCGTCGTCGGTGGCGTTGAACCGGATCACGTGCGGGAGAAGGATGCCGTTGATGACGCCGTGCGGCAGGTCGAGCAGTCCCCCGACCTGATGGCTCATCGCGTGCGCGGCGCCGAGAATGGCATTGGTGAACGCGAGGCCGGCTTCGAGGCTCGCCTGGGCCATGACGGCGCGCGACTCCATCTCCATCGGCTCCTCGATGGTGCGGACGAGGGTGTCGGTGACCAGGCCGACGGCGCGTAGCGCATGGTGGTCGGTGAGCGGATTGTGCGCCAGCGACACGAACGCCTCGATGCCGTGGGTGAGCGCGTCCAATCCCGTGGCGGCGTTGAGCCACTCCGGCATGGTGGTGAGCAGACGCGGGTCGATCACGGTCACGTCCGGCACGAGAGCGCGGCCGATGATGGTGATCTTGGTGCCGCGCCGCGTGTCGGTGACGATGCAGAACTGCGACACGTCGGCGCCGGTGCCGGACGTGGACGGCACCATCACCAGCGGCGGGATCGGACTGGTCGCCTGGTCCACTCCCTCGTAGTCGAGGATGTTGCCCCCGTTCGCGGCGAGCACCGCGATGCCCTTCGTCGCGTCGATGACGGAGCCGCCGCCCAGCGCGACGAGGACGTCGCATTCTCCCTCGCGGTACGCGTCGTGCCCGGCCGCGATCTCGTGGTCCTTGGGGTTGGGTGTCAACGCGCTCCACACGACGGGGCTGAGGCCCTGTTCGCGAAGCTGATCCTGCAGTTCGGACGCCCAGCCGGCGTCGATCAGGCCGGGATCGGTGACGAGCATCGGCCGCGCCCCGCCGAGGCGGAGTACGGCGTGTGCGGCCTCGACCATCGACCCGATACCGAACACGATCTCGGGTGCGTGGAATTTGACCAGCCTGCCCGGCGCGGTGGTGCGGGTGGACGGAACGGACACGGACAACTCGACACTCCTCCCGGCACCTGCTCGGATGTGATCCAGATTACAAGACTCTGGCCTAGACCCTACGGCCGGGGACCGGCTCCCACACCCACCGAAGGACAGGCTCGGTACCTACCCGATCGGGTAGGTACCGAGGTTCACCGCAGCGCGTGCCCCAACTCGGCGGCGCGGGACATCAACTGGGCGGCATCACGCGCGACGACGACGCGATCGCAGATCTCGGCGTAGTCCGGCATCGCGCACGACGCCTGGTTCCAGTACCGCTCGGGTTCCGGCGTGATCCACGCCAGCCGGTGGACCTTGCGCCGTAGCTCGGCGAACTCGTCGACGCCCGGCGGCAGACCGTTGCACCGCCCGTCCCCGACGACCACCACCGAGGTGCGGGAGTTCACGTCGGTGCCGAACTCGGTCAGCACGTCGGAGAACACGCGGCCGTAGTCGCTGCTCGCCTCCAGGTCGATTCGAGGGTCGGCGAGGACGGACGCCAGTGCGTCGTCGTCCGCCCCGGCGAGGAGGGTGTCCGTGACGTCGACGGGCCGATCCACGAATGCCAGCACCTGGCATCGGCTCGCGCGGCGGTGCATGGCCTGCGCCAACCGGAGCGTGAACGCGGTGACGGGTCGTACCGACAGCGACACATCCGCCAGGATCAGCACCCGCACGCGGTCCGGGCGCGGCGCCCGCACCATGAGGTGGAACGGCACGCCGTCGGTCCGCAGGCTCGCGCGGACGGTCCGGCGCATGTCGAGCCGGCCGTTCGCCAGTTCGCGCGGGCGCGGACGCGAAGGGCCCCGCATTCGCCGCAACACCTCGTAGCAGGCCTGATTCACCTCTGCGCGTGACGTCGCCGAGCCCGATCCGCTCGCGGACGTCGCCGGTGCCGTCGGGTGTCCCGCCGTCAGGTCCCGGGCATCCGCCAAGGCGCCGACGAAGGCCTCCACCGCCTCCGCCAGCCGGTTCAGCTGGGCGGCGGTGAGGGGTTCGGCGCCGTCGCAATCGGCATAGACCTTGCTCGGGTCGTACGCGTCGAGCCACGCGAGGATCGACTCCGGGTCGTCCCAGGACAGCGATCCGACGACGGCACCGCTCGTGGACGACGCCAAGTCACCGACGGCAGTGCTCGCCGCCCGCTCGACCTCGACCGTGTACGTGACGCCGCGGCGACCGGAGTCGGCTTCCGAATCGACGGACAGATCGGCGTCGCTCGACGTCATGCTGACATCGTCGTCGTCCTTGTGCGGGTTGAAACCCTTCTCCGCCTCGGGGGTGTCGAAATGGTCGCCGACCTCGGCGGCGCGCTCGTTGTACTCCGCGTATCGCGCGGTGTCCCCGTTGTCTGCCACCTCCAGGGCGTCCGGAAGCCCCTCCGCGAACTCGACCCGGGACGGCCAACGGGCGTCGGGCGTCGCGTCGGCGACCGCACCGAAGAAGACGTCGAAGGCACGCTCGAAGCCCGGCTGCTCGTACGTGTACTTCGCACACACCGCACGCAACGACGCCCGCAGCGTGGGCAGGTCCCGGCCACCGACCAGGCCGAATACCCGGCGAACCTCAATGACCTCGGCAGGTGAGGCAGCGACGCCGTAGCGGCGCAACACCTTTCCGAACGACGCGGCGAGAACATCGAGGAGTTGCGCGGGAAGCGACGGAGCGGGGTCGGGCAGCGGGCGGAGCATCGTCAGCGCCTGCCCTGCCGGCCCGCGCCGATGCCGCCGCGGTCGCGGCCACCGTGTCCACGGAAGACGGCGGTAGTGGTGTTGGCGGGCCGCGACGCAACCGTCACGCGCTCCGCGGGCGCGACGGGCGCGGGCTCCTCGTCGGCCACAGTGACAGGCTCGTCGCCGTTCAGTCGGGTGCGGGCCAGTTGAACGTCGCTGGTGTATTTGAGCAGGGCGGTGAGCAGGATTTCGCGGACCGAGGCCTGCGAACCCACGGCCACCCCTGTCGACTTCAGGACCACCGCGGCACGGGCCGCGTCGATGACCTCCGCGATCGACGGGCTCTTGCGGAGCGGCAACTGCCGCAGCGTGCGCGCCAGATCCACGACATCCGCCGCGACGGCATCCTCGACCTCGGGCGCCCTGGCCGT
>SEEV01000782.1:1842-2715 GCA_004211695.1 Rhodococcus sp. (in: high G+C Gram-positive bacteria) | reverse complement strand
CCCAGTCGAGTACGGCCACGGGCCGGAAGTCCTCGAACATCATGTTGCCGATGCGGGCGTCGCCCCAGCAGAAGACGGCGGGGGAGGGGTCGTCGGGGAGGTTCTCGTCCATCCACGCGAAACCGCGTTCGATCAGCGTGGAACGGGGACCGGACCGCGTCGTCCATTCGTAGTAATCGCGTTGCTGCCGAATGTGCGCGGCGAGCGCCTCGGTGACGGTGGGACCGGAGCCGGGCAGTCGCAGGAACGCGAACCGCTCCCACGGCCGGTCGATGTCGTGCAGTTGCGCAAGCACATTCACCGCACTGTGCTGCAGCAGCGCGCGCTGCTCCTCGGTCGCCTCCGTCACCCACGACCCGAAGTTGTAGGGCATCACGTCGGGCGGGACCTGCCCGGTGACGCGGGCCATGACGAAGAACGGGGCGCCCAGCGGGCCGGGATCGGGCTCTGACCAGTAGACGACCGGGACGGGGACGGCGGAGTGCTCCCGCACCTGCGCCATCACCTGGAACTGTCCGTCGAGGTCGTAGCTCGGGAAGACGGGCATCGTCGTGTCGGCCGGAGCGACCCGCGCGACCAGTGGGTGGACTTCGCCGGACCAGGTGGCGTCGAACAGGATCGTCTCGCTCGACATGCCGTTGGCGTCGGGGAGATGGACGTGCGTGACTTCCGGTGCGGCGTCGGCGGGCAGTTGCGTGGCGAGCCAACGTTGCAGCGCGTCTCGCAGCACCTCGGGGTCGCGACGGGAGTCACGGGGTCTGGCGACTTCGGACGAGTGATCGGAGTCGTCGGCGGATCGGGCAGTGCTCGTGCTCACGGTCACCTCCTCTCCTGAACGTGGTGTGACCCTGAACACTAGAACACGTTACAGAA
>SEEV01000782.1:0-1794 GCA_004211695.1 Rhodococcus sp. (in: high G+C Gram-positive bacteria) | reverse complement strand
GAGTCGTCGGCGGATCGGGCAGTGCTCGTGCTCACGGTCACCTCCTCTCCTGAACGTGGTGTGACCCTGAACACTAGAACACGTTACAGAATTTCGGAACAGGTGAGGAGATCCCGCTGTGTCAGCCCTCGTCGACGGCCAGGACTCCCGCCCCGACGAGGGTTCCGGAGGCGCCGAGTTCCGCCGGGACCACCCGCAGATCCGCGACGAACGACAGCCGGGCGTGACGGGCGGCGGCCCGGCGCATCGGGTCCCACAGCGGGGGTCCGGCCTGCGCGAATCCGCCACCGATCACCGCGAGATCGACGTCGAGGAGGGCCGCGGCCGACGCGATGGCCTGGCCAAGGGCGGTCCCCGCGCGATCGAGCGCGGCCACGGCGACGTCGTCACCGTCCGCGGCGGCCCTCGCCAACTCCACGCCCGTCGTCCCGCGCCACCCGTGCGTGCGGGCCCAGCGCACGGACGACGGTCCGCTCGCCACCGTTTCCAGGCATCCGATCCCGCCGCAGGTGCAGGGTTCGGTCCCGCCGGGGACCACCAGGTGACCGATGTGTCCCGCGTTGCCGGTCCGCCCGGTGGCGATGCGGCCGCCCAGGACGACGCCGCCCCCGATGCCGGTGGACACGACGAGGCTCAGCAGGTCGGGGACTCCCCGTCCGGCGCCGTGGTGGTGTTCACCGAGTGCGGCCGCGGCGCCGTCCATGGCGAGTCGGGCGGGGACGCCGGGGAAGAGGTCCTGCACGGCGTCGACCAGTCCGAATCCACCCGACCACTCGGCGATGTTGATCGGGGACGCGGAGCCGGCGACCGTGTCGACCGGTCCCGCGCAGGCGATGCCCACCGAGGTGATCGTGGCCGTTCCCGCGACCTCGCGGAGCAGGGCGGCGCACGCGTCCGCGACTCCGGTCGCCGGAGTCGGTGTGGTCGCCGGACGCGGGACCGTGCCGTCCGTGTCGACGAGGCCGGCGGCGATCTTGGTGCCGCCGATGTCGAGAGCCAGCGCAACCACGGTCAGTGCTTCCGCATCACGAGGACGAGGTTGCTCACCAGGAACTCGCGCAGTCCGGGAACCCGCACCATCCACCACGCCCACCGCGGGTGGTAGCGGGGGAAGGCTGCCAGGAACTCCGCGTCCCGGGTGCGGCGCGCCCACCGAAGGCCGTCGGTCGCACCCACCTTGAACAGGGAGACGCCGTAGCGATTCTTGGGTTCGCGGCCGTTCTTCCGCAGGTAACGGCGTGCGGCGTACTCGCCGCCCAACGCATGCCAGGGCCCGGTCTCGTGCCCGCCGAACGGCCCCCACCACAGCGTGTACGACAGCACGATCAAGCCGCCGGGTTTCGTCACCCGGACCATCTCGTCCGCCATTGCCCACGGTTCGCGGACGTGCTCGGCGACGTTCGACGAGAAACAGATGTCCACGGACGAGGTCCGGAAGGGCAGTGCCAGCCCCGAGCCGCGAACGGCGCCGCCGACGGCGAGCCCCGCGGCGTGCATCTCCGACGGGTCCGGTTCCACCGGGACGTACCGGGCGCCGGCCTGCTGGAACACGTCCGCGAAATAGCCGGGTCCGCCGCCGACGTCGAGCACGGTCGTCCCGGTGAGGTCCGATTCGGTGAGACCGCCGTACAGGTCTCCGATGAGTTCGACGGAGTCGCGGGCGAGGGCGCCGTAAAAGAGGTCGGGCGCGGTCTGTTCGTGCCGGAAGTCGCTGAGCAGGCCGAACGACCGTTTCAGGGTTGCCCGTCGACCGAATCGCCGGGTCACGGGAGGCGTCGTCACGAGACTGAACCT
>SEEV01000781.1 GCA_004211695.1 Rhodococcus sp. (in: high G+C Gram-positive bacteria) | reverse complement strand
ATCTCGTGAACATCGGGACACGACCAGCGCTCAGCGGACAAGGATTCGCAGGCGCTTTGCTGGACAACCGCCTCGCGGTGTGTGACGAGACGCAAATGCCTGCCTACCTGGTCTGCACCAGGGAAGAAAACCTCTCGCTATATGAGAAGTACGGATTTCGGGTCACAGAGGTGTTCACTCTGCCCGCGTCCGGTCCCACGATGTGGTCGATGTGGCGGGATCCGGCAATGCCCTCCTGACAGTGCGAGCGGGACTAGGCCGGGCAAATCGAGCCAGCTGCCCAATGGACATATCTCGTTGCTGTCCTGCGTGTACTGCCTGACAACAGAATCCTCCTTGGCGCGCTTCTAACTGAGTTGTTCGTAGGCTGCACGTGCGTAGGGGAGTGCCTCGGTGTACGTGTTGCGAACAGTGTCCGCTGTACGGAAATCAGGCAGGTTAGCGTCGTAGGCTTCGCGGTCTTCGAAGTACACACGGCCACCCGAGTGGTCGGACAGTTGAATCGCTACGGCGTAGTCGACCGGGTCGTCGTTCTTTGCGGCATTCTCCGGGCTTTCCGCACCGGCATAGAAATTCTCGATTGCGTCAGTGACTGCTCCGTCGTCGAGGGCAGTTCGGTCGTCCCACATCTGGCTCCAACCGAAGAGGTTCCGCCCTCCCGATCCGGAATGGTGAACCCGCCAGAATCCTTCAGCCCGCGAGGCGACGAGCGCCGCAATGATGGCGTTATCAGACGCCTTCCGCTGGTTGCCGAGAACGATGATGCGGGTGACGGTTTCCTTCTGCGCTCCGTCGGCGGTGTCGTCGACGAAGGGATCGAGAACCTGGGTAGTGGCATCGCTCGTGGGTGCTGGTTGTGATGCGGTGTCGTCGTCGGAGTTGTTGCCGCACCCCGCGATCACCGCGGTGGCGAGCACCATGACCGTCAGAGCTGTGGTGATGCGGTAGTTCAAGGTTCCCCCTCGTTTGTTCGGTTGTGTTCAGTAGGTGAGGTTATCGATCAACCATCGGCCGTCTGCTTCGGTGAGGGTGAGCCAGACGGTGGTGTCGGGTTCGACGGGGCGGGTGGTGTCGCCGGTGACCGCGGTTTGGGTGATCATGGCCACGCGGTGTGCGGCGGTGTCGGTGTCGGGTGGACAGCCGGAGCAACCGATGGCGACGTCGGCAATGACTCGGGCGTTGTCGTTGATCCATTGCTGCCATTGCAGGCTGGGTCCGCGCTCGTTTCGCACATCGGAGGTCAGGCGTGCAGCGAGGTCCGGTGTGAACCATTGTGTCGCGCGCCGAAATCCGCTGGTAGGGCTCTCGTCGGTGGTGGGGGCCCAGGTGAATGCGACGGTCATGGCTTGGCGGGCCACTTCTTCCGGCGATGTCGGTTCCGGTCGCTGAGGTGCGCTGGTGCCCGCTTCCGGTACCGGTGGCGATGCGATCGTGGTGCCCTGCGGTGTCGCGGTTCCTGAGGGGTTGGCGTTGTCCTGGCAGGAGTAGAGCAGCGCCGCGGCCGCGGCGATGATCACTGCGAGCACGATCAGGGCTTTTCGCATCGTTCCTCTCCTTCTGGGGTCACATACGGCGGGCGCGCATGCCTGCCATTACCGGTGCTTGTTTGACGACGTCACCGGCGGTGGGTGCGTGGACCATCTGACCGTTCCCGGCGTAAATGCCAACGTGGCCGGGTCCGCCGGCCTCCCAGGATCCGAAAACGAGGTCGCCGGGCTTGGCCTCGGACAGGGGGATTTCGGTGCCGACCGTCCACTGCTGTTCGGAGGTGCGGGGAAGGACGGTCTTGCCGCCGGT